>JAVKLJ010000007.1:0-229180 GCA_031539225.1 Patescibacteria group bacterium
CATATGGAGGGATATCTTTTGTGACGATAGATCATGCTCCTATGATAGCACCATTTCCTATGGTGACACCTGGAAGAATAGTGACATTAGCACCAATCCATACATCATGACCTATATTGATGGGTCAGCCATGGTCGGTATAAGTGATATCACCTCAGAGACTTGTTGAAGTGGAAAGAGCATCTGATGAATGAAGTGAGTATGATATGATAAATGAATTTGGTGCTATCGAACAAAAACTTCAGATAGTTATAGGCGAAATATCCGAAGAATGGAGTTGTCAATTATCCGTAATGTATGTATATTTTCCTACAGTAATATTTCATCGGAGAATAACCTCATTTCAGATAAACGATTTTTCTCAAAACCGTATCGTCCCACGAAGAAGGTCATAGAGTTCAACACTACATTTTCAGAGAAGACTTTTTGATGCATGAAAGCGAACTCGAAAAATACAGTGTACAACGATGTTTTTTATCAATTCTGGAGCAAAAACAGTCCATCAAAAATAATACAAAAATGAAAGAATACTGTGCATAAATTATTTATTTTTTACAAAATTATACACTTCGTTAAACTCCCGAAAAGTTTGTTCCCATGTAAAAAGAGAAACTGGGATACGGGAAGTTTTCGAATCGGTGATAGAATTAATAGTTTGTCCAATAGCATTTGCAAGAGCCATCTTACTTCTGGGTGCTATGAGGAGAAATTGGGCATGTCGGAGAATTTCTCGTGTTCATCAAACATCTGTAGCAATAACACGAGCTCATGCAATCAGTGCTTCTATGACTGTCGTTGGAAGTCATTCTTGAAAACTCGGGTTGATAAATACATGAAGTGATGGAAAAAACTCACGACGAACTTCATCGATAGGCTTTGCACCGAGAAAATGAACGACAGATGATATACCAAGAGATTGGGAAAGTTCCTCAAGACGCTTTCTCTCTGGTCCATCTCATACTATAGAAAAATTCAATGGTTTGAGTCAAGTATACGATTTTTTAAATTCAGAAAAACCCTGAAGAAGTATATCTACTCACTTGAGTGATACAAGCCTTCCAACATATCCAAGATGAATACTCGTATCATCAGGAATAACTGTTGTATCAGTTGGGTTTATACCCCTATATATCGTTCGTACATTTTTCACACCAAATGTATCTCGAACAAAGTGTTCGCACGCCTCACTTACTGCAACTACTTCATCCGCATGAGAGAGTGTCCACTTCCCGAGTGTAGCATCATATATGCGACTGACTCGCTCGATAAGCTTACTTCCAGAAACAACAAATCCGCTCCCATGCTCGATATGAATCCATGGTTTTTGGATATATTTTGCAAAAATGCCACCGAGAAATGAAGAAAGAAAAAATCTAGTATGCGTATGGATAATATCTCCTTTCCATTTTTTTGCCTTGTAGAGTCCAGTCCAAAAAGATGGCATCCAAAACATCGGAAAAGGAAAAGAATGTACAATATCAAATGCTGGAAGCACGACGACTTCATATCCATTTTCTTTTCGATTTTTCTTTTTTTGTCATCCAGAGAAAGTGACAATCATACATTCTCCTCATTCTCGAACATAGTTTTCTGCCCATTCTTTCGCATACATCTCGACTCATCCAGAGTGCGGTGGAAAATATGGAAGAAACTGAAGAACGCGTTTTTTTTCTGTATTTTTTTCGATTTTTCGTATAGAGCTCAGAAATATATAAGTATTTTTGATACTCTCTTCGATAGTTCGTGTGGCTTTCCAATTGAGTTCTTTTTCTGCTTTTTTCGGATTACTGATAGGAATAGCAAGATCAACTGATCGTTTTGCAATCACTTCGGTCGGGAGGGATTTTCCGATAACTTTTTCTGTGATATCCACGAGTTCCCGAACAGAAAGTCCAGAACCAGTCCCGAGATTCCATACATCCCATATACCAGTTTGATATTTTTCTGTCCATTCAAGTGCCTTTATATGTCCATCAATCAAATCCATAACATCTATATAGTCACGGATTGCCGTGCCATCTGGCGTCGGAAAATCATCACCATAGATAAAAAGTTTTCCTTTTTTCCCAAAAACAACATCAAAAATATTTGAAGAAAGGCTTCCATGATTCGACCGAGGAAAATCTCCAAGATATCCAGATGAGTGAGCTCAAACGAGATTAAAATACCGCAGCACTGCGGAACGGAATCATTTTTGTTTTGAATAATCTTTTAAGAGATTTTCAATAATCAATTTACTCGTTGCATATGGATTTGTAGTACCAAGCTTCATATCCTCAGTAAATGGAGGAGTATTTGTCGCATCATAGACAGATGCTGAGCTGGAAAAGACGATATTTTTTACACCATATCGATCCATCACATCAAGGAGCGTCATCGTCCCTGTGACATTATTGTCGAAGTACATATATGGATAGGTCGTACTCTCTCCAAATGCTTTGAGTCCTGCGAAATGAATAACACCAAAGAAATCATATTTCTGAAATATATTCTCGAGCTCTTCCCTATCGCGGATATCACACTCATAAAAATCAGGAGTATAATCAAGAACTTTGTGTATGCCTTCGAGGACATTTTTCGAGCTATTGACGAGACTATCAACTATGACTGTCTTGTACCCTGCTTGCTCAAAAGCCACAACAGCATGAGAGCCGATATAGCCAAGTCAACCAGTGATGAGGAGTATTTTTTGTGACATGTATAAATTAAAAAAACTTCTTCATAATCATGCGAACCGCTATACGGATAGCACCACCATATCTCTGTCCTTTTCAGAGAGTATAGGCATCATAGTGTATATTGACTGGAACCTCTGTAAACTTGAGTTTATTTTTTCCTACTTGATCGATAAATTCACTGGCATATTCCATGCCATCCATAGTGATATGGATATTTCCAAGTGCCAAAACGCGTATCATACGGTACCCGTTATGTGCATCCGTGAGATGAACTCCTGAAAGAATGGATGTAAAAATACGACCTCCGAAAAGAATAAGTCTCCGTGCAAATGGAACATTCGTTTTCGTTTTCGTAATAAATCGGGAACCAAGAACAACAGAGAGCTGAGAATCTTTCTCAAAAGCCTGGATAAATTTCTCAACATCAGCAATATCATGTTGACCATCAGCATCAAATGTCACGAGAAATTCCCAACCATATTCTCATGCATTTTGTCGAATATAGGAAAATCCTGTTTCGAGAGCCGCTCATGCACCACGATTTGCCACATGATGGACAAAATGGATTTTTTTATCAGTAATCATCTCTGAAAGGAGTGCATCTGTACCATCTGTCGATCCATCATCCACAACGAGAATTTGATCATATCCCGTATTCATAATACCCTCGATAACAGTCATGATACGAGTTGCTTCATTGTATGCGCGAATGAGAAAAACTATTTTATTTTTTTGCATTTTGGAGGGCTATCTCTCGGACAAGTTTTGTGACCTCTTCTCGTGTGGATTCTATCTTTCGCAAAAGGAGAAGAACAAAATAAAATAAAAATACAATCGACGAATATACAAGTGCATCAGCACCTCTCGGGAGACCAAAAATACGACCAACCAAATCGAGTGCTTCTGGAACAAAAGTAAAAAATAAAAGCCCCGCACCTACTGCAAGAAATACAAGGAAGTGTAAGGCATTAAAGCGTTCTTTTTTTGCTATATCAAAAGCGACAATAAAAATGATGGCACCCGAAACAATGAAGAAGAGTTGAAGAAGATTCATGGAAAGACAAAGGCTAAGGACGAGAACGAAGGAAATATTCACTCTGTCATATTGATGAACTTATTTTTTGAGCTCATCGAGTGGAATCGCAGGATAAGCATATCCTGAAAGATATCGTGCTTCTTTCGGGATTTCTGGGGAAGTTATCCCTGAATGAGTAGTAGGAGTATTGTTATTTGGAGAGACACTTGCAAGAGAGCATGAAGTAATCAGATAAGAAAGGAGTATTATAGAAAAAAAGTATCTCATTGTGTATTTTTTATTATTAAATGCTTGAGTTTTTGTATCGCTGAGTATAATCAAGGTCTTATGAAAGTCAAAATGTATACACTCGAATGACACTCCGTCCATATTTTACAAGAGGAAATTTGCCCAGTAGCCGATGCACTCAAAAATAATCGGCATATAGAAAATGAGCAGATTTTTTTTGACCCACATATCACCGATTTGCATGACCCGTACCTCATGCCAGATATGGAAAAGTCAGTACAAAGAATTCTCGAGGCTCTCGAAAAAAAAGAACGAATCGTGATATTTGGGGATTATGATGTTGATGGTGTTTCGAGTACTGCGATGCTCGTACGATTTTTATCAGAAATCGGCTGTGAGGTCTCATATCGCCTTCCACATCGGGTACACGATGGCTATGGACTAAAAAGCTATTTTTTTGATGAACTTGCCGAAAAAAATGTAAAACTCGTCGTGACAGTCGACTGTGGAACTCGGGATATCGAACCTATCAAGCATGCAAAAACTCTCGGAATCGATGTCATCATCACTGACCATCATGCAGTTCCTGATATCATCCCGACAGAGGTCATCGGTATCATAAACCCAAAAAGGAAAGATAGTCTCTATCCCTTTCCAAATCTCGCAGGTGCAGGAGTAGCTTTTAAATTGGTTCATGCAATACTCATTGCTATGAAAAACAATCAATGAGTAGTGATAAACTTAGATACAACTCTCACTAAATACATCGACTTTGCCTCACTTTGAACCGTCGCAGACTGTATGCCACTCATATGAGAAAATAGAACTATCACGACTCTCGGACTCCAACAGATGAAAAAATCAGAATCAGCAGGACTAAAAAAATTCCTCGAAGGAAATGATAGAGTCGAATGAAATGCTGATATCATCGGATTTCAAATATGACCTCGTATCAATGCAAGTGGTCGTATGGATACACCACTTATAGCACTCCGTTGGCTCCTCGCGAGTGAAGAGAGATGTGATGAATTTCTCTCGGAAATAGAGTCGCTCAATCAAACAAGACAAGAAGTTGTGAAATCTTTTAGCGAAAAGGCTCTGGAAAAAGCAAATCCAGATGATGGAATTCTCTTCTTTCATGATAAAAATCTCGAACATGGGCTCATCTGACTTGTAGCAGGCAAACTCACTGAGGCATACAATAGGCCATCTATCGTACTGTGTGATGGGCATATTTCATCGTGAAAAAGGGAGTACGAAAAAGATATCCAAGAAAAGCAAGAAATATTTACTCTCGTAGCATCTTGTCGTTCCCCAGAATGGTGCAATCTCGTAGAGCTCCTCGATGCATGTAAAGGATTTTTTGTCAGGTATGGCGGACATAGACAGGCAGCAGGATTCACAATAGAGAGAAATAAACTCGAAGATTTCCAAAAAGAAATAACTCGAATTTTTCATGAAAAATATGGAAAAAAAGAACTCCCAAAAAAGACTATCACAGTAGAAAGTATACTCCATCCCAAAGATCTCACCCTCGCCTCAGTCGATGCACTTTCGAGATTTCGTCCATTTGGTATCGGAAATCCGAAACCACTCTGGCTCATCAAAGATGTCACTATAACATCAACACAACCCCTCGGACAAGAAGGAAAACATCTCTCGATATATATAGCAGAAAAACCCGAAATCAAACTGATTCTCTGGAATGCAGACAAAGCAATTTCTCACCTCACTCCAGGAAATATCATCTCACTCATAGTCGAACTCGATGAAAATGAATGGCATGGGAAAAAAAGTATACAGGTGCTTGTGAGAAATATAGTTCTCTAGAAATATGAATATATTTCTCATTATTTTCGTGATGAATCAATAGTGAAGAACGCGTGAATATTTTTGAAAAGATGTAAATATTCTTATACTTTGGATACTTCTTTTATTTGAAGTTTTATTTCTTATTCTTTTTTCTTATGAAAAAGCTTATACTTTCGAGTATAGCAATGTTCCTCCCAGCTCTTGCTTTTGCAGATGTTGCAGGTACAGGCACAATCGTATGATGAGATCGTGATATTCATGGGTGTATCGGGTCAGCGGGATACTCATGGGATACGATAAACAATACATGTATCCGTCCATGGGAACAACGCCCTACTGGAACTGGTCAGTCATCAACAATGGCACCAACTCCACGAGATGCTTCTGGAAGCATAACTCCTCTTCCGCCAAAAAATGTTCTCTGAATTGATACAAAGGCTCTCGAAACAGCTATGCAAAATCTCTCAGAAACAGATAAGGTAGAACTCGCGACAACAATCCGAGCAGTTCTCGAATCAAAAGGGATAAAACTCCCAACAGCCGAAGAAATGCAAGCGAAAAAGGGAGAAATACAACAACAAAAACAGGAAGCCAAAGGAGAGATCAAAAAAGCACGCCAAGAGATACAGTCAGCACGACAAGATATCAAACAGGCACGCCAGAATCTCCGTGAAAGAAAGCCCCTTCCTCCAAAGAATGGGACAGCCTCCGGTACAGTTGCTCAATAATAGTCCCAAAAAAACGGTCAGAAAAAGCTTTAATAAAAATCACTCGGTCAGGAGTGATTTTTTCTTGCTTTATTTACGAAAAGAATACAATTTTTTTAAGTAAAATTATCCATGAATACTATCTCTTGGTCAGAATTTGAATACATAGAACTCCGTGCTGGAACAATTATCCGCGTGGAAGATTTTCCTGAAGCTCGGAAACCTGCGTACAAAATCACTGCAGATTTCTGAAAAGAAATCGGAATAAAAAAATGCAGTGCACAAATAACAGCACATTACACGAAAGATGAACTTATCGGAAAACAGATTCTCTGAGTGGTAAATTTTCCACCCAAACAAATCGGGCCATTTGTGAGCGAATTTCTCTGTACTGGACTCTATCGTGAAGATGGTTCTGTCATACTTGCAATTCCTGAACGCGATGTTCCAAACGGAGCAAAACTTGGATAAAATTTAGAAACTAAAATACATTATGCAACCATTGAAAATCATCTGAAATCCACAGTCTTTCGAATGAAAGACATACCAAGTTCGTCATACTGCTCGTGGAGTTATTTTTCGTGATGACGGAAAAATAGCAATTCTTCATGTTGGAAAATATAATTATCATAAACTTCCTGGAGGATGAATTGAAGAATGAGAAGATATAGAAACTGCACTGAGACGAGAATGTCTCGAAGAGGTATGAGCAGAGATAGAAATCGGAAAGTATATATGAGAAATAGTAGAATATAGAGCGAATCTTTGGTGAGAAGAATGAGATTATATACTGCAAATATCTCGATGCTATGTATGTACTCTTTCCAAACAATGAGAACATAATTTTACAGATTCAGAAAAAGAAAATAACTTCTCTCATAGGTGGTTCCGTCTCGAAGAAGCAATAAAGGCACTTGAAAACGATACTCCTGAAAATGAAGAATGAAAATATATCCTTGAACGAGAACTTACTTTCTTAAAAAATATCTAATTTTTAACCTCTTTCATATGTCTACTTCCCCTTGTTCCACATCCTGTGCATGTTGCCTCATGCCATTATCAAAAGATTCTCTCGGTGATGCAAGAGAGAATCCAAAGTATTGTTCGTATTGCTTTTCTGCTGGAAAACTCCACGCTGACGAAGCCAAAAACCTGGAAGAATTCCAGCAAGTTGCCTATGAAAATATGCGTAAATGAGGTCATTCATGGATTATGGCAAAGTTTTTTGCTTGGACTATCAGATTTGCACCATACTGGAAAGAACGAAAAAAGAATAATCAATAATATCCATTTATGACACCCATATCACTCCTCGCCATACTCGAAACCCGTTTTGAGAAAAATACACACCGCCACCCAAGTATATCATGGGAAAATGTGAAAAAGAAAATCGAACAATCTCATGAATCAAAACAAAAGTCACTCATACTCATGGAAGAGACTGGTGGAGAGGTCGATGTTGTCAGTTATGATGCAAAAACAGATACATATACTTTTATGGATTGTGCGAAAGAGAGCCCTATAGGTAGAAGAAGTCTCTGCTATGATAGAGCAGCTCTCGACGCACGAAAAGAAAATAAACCAAAAAGTAGTGTAGAAGATATGCTTCAAAACCTCGAGATCGAACTTCTAAACGAAGAAGAATATAGAAAACTCCAGAAACTCGAGGAATTTGACCTCAAAACTTCGAGCTGGATACAAACTCCTGAAAATATCCGAAAACTTGGAGGCGCTCTCTTTTGTGATAGGCGGTATGACACGGTCTTTACCTATCATAATGGTGCAGATTCGTACTATGCTGCACGAGGATGGCGTGGAAAAATCTCTCTCTAAAAATTTTCACTCATTACACAATTCTATTTATGTTCACTCTCTCAGAAATCCAAGAAGCTCATAAAAAAGTACAGTCTGGAGCAGACTTCCCTGCTTATGCTCGCGAAATCCATGCACTCGGCGTCACACACTATGATGTATTCGTCGCCGATGGACATGCTGTATATCTCGGCAATCTAGAGCCTATTATTGCACCTGCAAAATACGAGACTCTCATCGTGGCAGAAAATGTAAACTCTGAAAAATTTATCACAAAGCTCAGATTCCATCAGTCAGGTGGAACTGACTATATGACATTTTGTCGAGATTGTGCTGAGTGTGGAGTTGAAAAGTGGACTCTCAATCTCATCGATCAAACCTGTACCTATTATGATAGAGAAGGTAAAGAAATTCTAGTTGAGAGGTTTGGGGAATAGATTTATTCAGTAGGGGAAATAATTTTTAAAAACTAAAAAATATGCAGAAAAATATGAAATTCATTCTTCCTATAATAATATTTATCGTGATTATCGGATTGGTAATTTTAGCATATTGGGGGAAGTTTTGAGAGAAATCAATATCTAATGATATTGCTCAATGGGGTCAATTTTGAGATTATATTTGAGGTTTACTAAATCCAATAATTGGATTAATAAACCTATTTGTAATAATCTACTTTTGATATTACGGTTTTATAAAAGATAAGGAAAGTCAGAAAATACAAATGATGCCATTGGTTCATATAGAATATGAACAATCATATAATGAAAACTGAGAACTAGAAGAAATGTGAGTCTTTATAAAAAACTCCTGATTTTGACCAATGATAGTTAAAGATATTAAAATAATCTCAGAAGATGAAAATACAGAGCATAAAAGTTATGACGAGATTGTTAAAAATTTTCCGACAATTATTAGGGTATGGTCTTATTATAACTGAAAAGAATGAATAATAGATAAGTGAGAAGTGAGATACTTAGTTAAAATACGAGCACAAAATAATAAAAGTATAAACAAAGAGTGATTTGATTACTTTACAAAATTCTGACTCAAAATAATATATAAAGATATTTTTAATACAG
Organism: Patescibacteria group bacterium; assembly: GCA_031539225.1. Lineage (GTDB taxonomy): Bacteria > Patescibacteriota > Gracilibacteria > BD1-5 > UBA2023 > JABFSX01. The sequence goes on from JAVKLJ010000007.1 coordinate 9,356, forward strand.
AAACAACTATAGTACGAATGCCTGATGAATTATTCGAGTGAGCAGAATTTCATACAAACAACCAATAACTATCTCATCTATGACCTCCACTCCTCTCACACCTGCCCTCTGGTTCCACACTCCGGACGGAATCATCCGAACAGTACTCGATTATTATCAGGCGATTTTCTCAGAGCATTTTATCATAGACTCTATTATGCCTCTCGGAGAGACTCCAAGCGGTAATGCAGAGATGGCTCAGGTAAGTATTTTTGGGCAACCGTATTCGATGATGACAACCGCAGAGCCACATCATGCGTTCAATGATGCATTTGCCCTGATTATCAATTGTCAGGACCAAGATGAGATCGATAAATATTGGGAGTATTTTACGAGAGAAGGTCAGGAAGTACAATGTGGTTGGTGCAATGACAAGTTCGGTCTCAGATGGCAAATCATCCCAAAAAATCTGGGTGAACTCATGCAGAAACCGAATGCATGGGAAGTAATGATGAAACAAAAGAAAATCATTATGGCAGAATACTAATCTTTTTTCACTCCTTTATGAACAATACATTTACCTGCTCTCGCACATTCTCCTATTCTCCAGAAAAAGTTTTCTCAAAATATAGCAATCCGGATGCCCTCGCTCGTTGGTGGTGACCAAAGGGATTTAGCAATACCTTTCATTCTTTTGATTTCCGTTCATCATGAAAATGGATTTTTACGATGCACTCTCCTGATGGGATAGACTATGCTAATGAGCAGGTATTTCATAAAATAGAGAAAAACCATATCATCATGGAACATACTCCAGAACCTCATTTTTCTACAGAAATCATCTTCGAAGAACTCGGGGCAAACGAAACAAAAATGACTTGGATATCCACTTTTGAGAGTGCTGAATTTCTCGAAAAAATGCGAGACTTTCTCACGGAGAAAAACAACGAAAACTTCGATCGACTCGAGGCAGAACTCCAAAACTTTTAATTTTTTATAAACATCATCATGGAAGCATACTCTCACGGACCATTTCAGGTAACAGGATATCATGTCACGATACCTTCTCTCGAACAGGAGGAGCAAATCATCATGGAAGCATGGTGACGCTGGATGGGAGAAAATATGGGAGAATGAATCGTTCAAAAAGTCTACCCAACACTTCATACAGTCTACTACAATTATAAAAATCCGCTCGATCTCACGAAAAAGGGATATGATATGCTCATCGGATATATGACAGAAGTAGGAAGCGTGCAGGATGAAAAATATACAACAGTAGAAATCCCAGCACAAGACTACCAGTACACAACGGTTGGAGGAAAACTCCCTGACCGTCTCATCGAAACATGGATGGAAATCAATGATACTCCTCATGATGTACTCCCTCGAAGCTACGGCTACGATCTCGATATGTACAATGCTGATGGAACGGAAGTGACGGTTGCAATTTCAGTGAAGAAATAAATATTTGCTTCGTTTTTACACCACTTATACAATGTATATAGAAAATCAGCTCTTTCGAAAACAAGACTATACAAAAAATTTTCTTCCAGAATGAGACTACGAATGATGTACCTTTGAGCAGTGTAATTTTTCATATGGAGATATCTCTCGGAGGAGATTTATGGATTGCAAATTTATCGAATGCAATCTGAGTATGGTAAAAATAGCCTGAACAAGTATGCAAGATATAGAATTTTCTGGATGCAAACTCCTCGGGGTGGAATTTAGAAATTGCAATCAGTTTTTATTTGAAACCTCTTTTAACGACTGCAATCTGGAACTTGCATCATTTACTGGAATGAAAATAAAAGAAACAGTATTTCAAAATTCTGAGCTCAAAGAAGTAAATTTTAGTGGGAGTGACTTGACTGGATCAGTTTTCTGAAACTGTAATCTAGAAAAAGCCCTATTTCAGAGGACAATTCTCGAAAAAGCAGACTTTCAAACAGCATATGCATATACGCTAGATCCAGAGGAAAATAAAATCAAAGGAGCAAAATTTTCTCTCGAAAATCTCCCTAGACTCCTCACAAAATATGGAATTATCATCAAATAAAAAAAGGGGAACCGAAGCTCCCCTTTGAGATTTTTGCCCTCATAATACGCCACTCGATTTTCATCGAGAACGAAAAACGAGAACAAGCATCGTAGAGATGGCAAGAGCCGTCTCATAGGCTGGATACAAGAAATTAAACCCTCCTTCTCCAGACAAGTAGAGTCCACCAAGAACAAGCCCTCCTGTGAAAGAAAATATCCCCCATACAGGAATATCTTCACGACTTGGCTTTCGCCAAGCATCGCGAATTGTGGGAGAAAAACCAACCATATCAGCAATGATGAGGGCAACCATGGGTACCCAATTTTCAGTTGGGATGACTCCAAGTGATGAGGTCACCCATAGGAGGACTCCAAAGAGTCCAACCAAAAGAGAGATTTTATCCTCCCTTTCGAGCCCAACTTGCGGGATTTTTTTGTAACTGACACGAGCAATTGCTGCCTGAGCAGTTCCCATAACCAACGGAAATACCCGCATTATAGGAGAGATATTTTCCCATAACACTATTGCATTCCCAAATGATATTGCTGAAAAGACCCACCAGCTTGCTGGATTGGCTGGAGGATTATTCCCCAACGAAATTCCCCGGATATATTGCACATAGGCATATATCAGCAGGATATATCCTGCTCCGATTACATAGATTCCTATTTCCATTTGTATCCCCTTCTTGTATCTGTCTCGAACAGGATGTTCAAGTTTATTTGCAGACACATAAGTTGTATATACATATAAGTATTAAACGATTTCTGTCAATGTATATTGATTTATATTTTTTCTATTTTGATTACACTTACTGTACTTATTTTTTTCTTTCTTATGTCTAAACTCACAGTCAGCACGACTATAAACGCCCCACTCGAAACTGTCTGGAATGTCCTCTGGAATCCTCTCCATATAGTGCATTGGGCATTCGCCGATGAAGCAACTTGGCACTGCCCATGGGCAAAGGGTGAAACACCAAAAGTTGGAGGAATATTCACGACTCGGATGGAGGCTCGTGATGGAAGCTTTGGCTTTGATCTCACAGCCCAGTATACAGAAGTCACTCCTCTCAAATCAATGAGCTATACTCTCGGTGAGATGAAAGAATACTTTCTGGATGCGGGTCGTGTCGTCGATATCACGCTCACAGAAACTCCTGAAGGAATACAAATCACAGAAGTATTTGACGCGGAAGATATCCACCCTGCAGAGATGCAGATTGCTGGATGGAGTGCGATTCTCGAAAATCTCAAGAAGTACACAGAAAGTCTCTAAAAAATCCCTTGTAAAACTCTCACAAATAGTATAATGTGAGAGTTTTATTTATTCTCTTATTTTCTTCTTATGACTACTCTCCCATGGATGACTATCGTGATTATGACCGCTCTATGTTTCGCGCTCGGTGCTGTATGGCATGGACCACTTTTTGGGAAACTCTGGATGCGGATACATCACGGGAAGGACAGTTTCAATGCTCAGGAAATGGCAGAAGCGACAAAAGGTATGTGGAAACTCATGGTGACAGAATTCGTAGCAACACTCCTCATGGTGATCGGTCTCGCCTGCGTCGTACGAGCCATCCCTGCATATAGTGGCATACAGACAGCATTCATGCTCTGGCTCGCATTCGTCCTCCCGACGATGACCTCTACGGTGATATGGGGAGCTGATACCAAGAAATATATGGCAACCAAAATCGCTGTATCGAGCATCTGTCGCCTCATCGGACTCCTCGCTACTGGATATGTACTGTCTCTATAGGGAGTGGGTACGAGATTTAGGAAATAGGAGATGAACTGATGGGAACTATCCGCTATCTCGACAAGCTCATGGATGAACTCGCGAAGGGGAAAGTGATGGATAAGATAAAAAATAATTTATGTTAATAATATGTTACAACAGAAAGAATTTCTGAAAAAGTATAACATCAGTAAGGAAGACTTCACGGAAACCAAACTTGAATGGAAAATGTTGGAAAAAATCTACAATGAGTATTTATCATTAAAAAATGATTATGAGAATACTGCTAAATATCTGGTAGAACAACTATTATCAGTAAAGAAGGTTCACTCTGTGAAATATAGAATTAAAGATCCTGAACATCTTATAGAAAAAATTATTAGAAAAAAGAGAGATAACCCTGAACGAGAATTTACATTAGAGAATTACAAAGAACAAGTTGATGATCTTATTTGAATAAGGGCGCTTCATCTTTATAAATCTGATTGGGTAGAGATTGGAGATTTTATAGAAAAAACTTGGACACAGAAAGATTTACCCATAGCTTATATTAGGAAATGAGATGCCGATGAGATAATCGATTCCTATAAAAAACATGGCTATACTGTAGAATTACATAAACACTGATACCGATCGGTACACTATGTAATTGAAACAAGCCCTACCAGGAGCAAATATTCAACCGAAATACAAGTAAGAACAATTTTTGAAGAATGATGGAGCGAGATAGATCATGATATAAGATATCCATATAATCTTGATGATACAATATTATGATGATATCTTTATATGTTTAATGGTATTTCATGAAATGCTGATGAAATGGGGACTTTTATTAAATCACTACAATGATCTTTATTAAAACAACAATTTGCTTTGAGAGAAAAGGATGATCTTTTACAAGAAACAATTGCAGGAGCTAAAAAACTAGAACAAAAGATCAGTACGCTAGAGAATGGTAACCCTATTTCAAAAACAATTAAATCAGACTTTTCAAAACTTTCAAGAAACTTTGACAAAATAAATAATTTTAACGAACTAGATTATTTTTCTTATACCAATACTGACTATTCAAAAAAGTGTGATCGTTGCTGAAAAGGACAGAATTTTAGCTTATGAACATTTTATAGTGGATATAACCAATTTCACACATGTCCGTCCTGTAATAGATATCTTTGTAATAATTGCTGGTCACATGATGATAATTTAGATACACTTTCATTATTCAAAAGGAACAGACTTAATAGTGATAAATGTCCTGATTGCGTAAAACAAGAAAATTAACTTTATATTTTTATATCCACAGATCCCACCCACATCCTCAAGAATACCACCATCACAGAATCCATAAAAATAATCTCCTCTCGGAGATTATTTTTTCGGACGAAGGAGGAAAAAGAGGGTTATATATCCACCTCCAACAATCAGAGCAATCATGAGAAAATCTAACAGAGAAAACGAGAAAAATCCACCAAACGAGAGAACAACATATGAGAGGATACCTCAGATGACTATCGAGAGGATATACGATACCGTAAATATCATCCCACGAGTGGCTCGGAGTGAAGTACGGATATCAGAGGGCAATGCTCAGAAAAGAGTATAGAGTCGAGATTTCATATCTTCGATTGGTCGCACACGAGCAAAAAATGCGATGATAGCTCAAATAGCAAAGAGAAGCACGACCAAACCAAAGAGAGCAATGACAGAGAGAACTTTTGATGATATATCTCGCACGATAGCGAGTATACTCTCGATATCGATAAATGTCACATGCGGACCAGAAGCCGTGAGAATCGAGCGTTTCCATGCCTCAGTATCGATCGCGTACTCGGCAACAAAGTAGGTTCGTGGAGCATTCGCGAACTCTATAGGATCAAATGAAAAATAGAAAAATGGACGAAACCCTTCTCGCACAGATTCACGAATACTCGCAACCGTGAGAGTCATCTCACGCCCTGAGAGGAGAAAGGTTATCCTATCCCCTATATCGATACCCAGACGGCGTGAAAACTCATCATCGACAGATACTTCTCACTTTCCAGTATTATTTTTTCATTTGAGAATCTTGTTCTCGAGCGGTGTCGTCGTGATATTGAACTCTCGAGTAAATTCTCCACTTGGTTCTTTTCCATCAAAATGCTCTGTCAGAGTTTTTCCATTTACACCAGATATACGAGCTCGGATGATGTCGTATATGAGTGCTCCTGTACCGACGACTTTTTCTACTTTTTCCCTATCTTGTTTGAGGATATTGATAGCATAGATATTGGCAGTGCCACCTGAGTCGATGACGAGTTTCGAGCGAAATGCGAGAGAAAAAGATGCAAATACGAGGAAAAATACCGTGACACAAATGAGCGATATCGTGATAGGAAGAGTTGGCATAAGTGGTCGGACGAGCGTACGGAGTGCATCAAAAATATAAAACCTCCTCTCTCGGAGAAATCCAAAACGAGAAAAAATAAAGCGATACAAAAATCAGAGAATAGACCCAAATACGAGAAAAAAGGCTCCTGTTCCTATTCATACAAAGAGTGCAAAAAGAGGATTTTCGAAGAGGAGTATGAGTACGATAATTCCGAGAAAAAATGGAACAAGACGAGCAGGCGAGATGAGAAAAAGAATAAATTGCCGAGTTTTTTCTCATGGGAAAAAAGAAAGAATCTTTTCAAGTCTCTCTGAGAATACAGATACGCCATACTCTCGTAGAGTCCACCATACTGGCCACCATGCCATGACAACGAGAGTGATGAGAAGAGTGAGAGCATATGGTACTCATCCCCAAAAGAACTGAAATTCACTCGCTTCTGGAATCGTCTGGAGGAGGATGATACAGAGATATGAGATACCGAGTGCAAAGAGAAATCCCGTGGGAACAATCACACTATAGAGTATGAGAAGGAGCTTTTGTTGTCTCGCTCTCGAGAGTCCGAGAATCTCGGTTACACGCAGTGTACGAGACAGGCTCTCATAAAAATTCTCATGTGCCGATCTGAGTATGATAAAAGCAAAGATACTGGATACAAGGAGAATGAGCGTGATATAGTCCGTCAGTGTTTCTACTGTATCGAGATTTCGCTCCGTTCTCTCCTCATATGTTCGGATACGATATGACTCTGGAGGAAATACTTTTTTGAGTCTCTCTGCGACGATCGATGCTCGTCTCTCATCTTCGAATGATATCATGAGATCTTGATCGAGACGAGAGCCTGATGAAAGGAGAAGGGAGCCTGAGAGGAGATATGATGGGAGTACGATGAGATGATTTTCCGTCCCAAGAGAAAACCCGAGATCACTCGATGCGATGATTTTTTCTGTTATTTGGAGTTTTCTCGTATCGAGCATGATATATCCTCCACTCGAAAACTTCTCGATAACTCATGGAGTAACCGCAATTTTTTGGGTCGATCCAGAAAACACTTCTTCTGTATCGAGAATCCCTCTCTGTGGATAACTCCCACTATACGCAACGACTTTTATGAGTCATGCTTTCCCCTCAGAGTCTATGAGTGTCGTCGAAAATTCCCTGCGTTCTGCAACTCGATATGTTTCTCATGAGAGGTATGGAGAGAAGAGAGGAAGGATATCCCCCGTCGCATATCCACGAGGAGAGACGATGAGGTCTGCACCAAAAAGAGGTCTCGTCTCACTTGCGACTGAGGACTCGATATTGGTCGTAATCTGACGAAGCGTGATAAACCCGGTACTCGCAAAAAGAATCACCACAAAGAGAATGATGAGTGAACGCCAGTTTGAGAGGATGATACGAGAAAAAAGTTTGAGCATAGAATTATTTCGAAGAAGGACATTCTTCTTTTGTTTTATAGAGAGAAAAACTCACACTCATGACGAGGATAGTGAGAATCACAATGAGTGAATAGTGTATCGGAATCTTGTAGATATCGATTATCAGCATCTTGGTACCGACAAATGCGAGGATAAATGCGAGTCCAATAGGAAGATATCTGAATCTATCGATGACGCCCGCAAGTGCAAAGTAGAGAGACCGCAGTCCCATAATAGCAAATACATTTGATGTATAGACGATGAACTTGTCCTGAGTGATAGCGAGAATCGCAGGGATACTATCGACCGCAAATACGAGATCAGCCGTTTCTATAAAAATCAGACACATAAAAAGTGGAGTTCCATAGAGTTTAGCATTTTCTCGTGTAAAAAATTTGTCTCCATGGAGTTCTTTTTTAAAAGGAATCACCTTACTTGCGAGCTTGATCGCGAGACTTTTCTCAGGATCAACCTTCATCTCTCCACCAGATATGAGCTTATATGCAGTATATATGAGTATCCATCCAAATACATAGATAATCCAATGAAAATTTTCGAGAAGTGAAACACCCGCAAATATAAAAATGATACGAAAAAATATCGCTCATAAAACTCACCAGAAAAGTACTTTATGCTGATATGCTTTTGGTATGGCAAAATACGCAAAAATGATAGTGAAGACAAAGATATTATCGACAGAAAGAGCCTTCTCGATAACATATCCTGTGAGAAACTCTATAGCCTTCTCTTGTCCAAACCACTTATAGATGAGTCCATTGAACACGAGTGCAAGGGATATCCATATTCCAGACCAAGTGAGCGCTTCTTTCACAGAGACTTCTTCACTTTTTTTATGAAAGACTCAGAGATCGAGTGCAAGCATAAATAGAACAAAGAGGTTGAATCAGACCCAGAACCAGATATTGATTTCCATAATTCAAACGGAGTGAGAAGATAAAAAGAGTGGAACGAATTTTTATTCTGCGAACGGAGTGCAGAATTAAGAGACTGAAGGGCTCATAAGAAAAAATACAAGAAATAAATAGTAAAACCACACCGACAAAGAAAATATCCAGAAATGGATACCTTCTCCCTCAGCCAGGCTACAGAGATTCTTGAGTCAGAGTGCCTCATGCGAGTCTATAGAGCATATCAGCATGACTCGCGATGCCTCTATCATGGGTGATCATGATGATAGTATTTTTTGTTTCCTCATGGAGTGCGCGGATAAGTTCCATGATTTTTTCTGCATTTTTCTCATCGAGATTTCCTGTTGGCTCATCGGCAAAGAGGTATGGAACATCCGCAACAAATGCTCGTGCTATCGCCACTCGTTGCTGTTCTCATCATGAGAGTTCATTTGGATAACGATTCCCCTTACCTGCAAGTCCGACTTTTTCGAGTATTTCATGAGTACCATACCTCCGAGGTGCATGTGAGATATCGAGAACGAGGTCGATATTTTCTTCGACGGTCAGATTTGAGATGAGTTCAAATGCCTGAAAGATAAATGCAATATGACTCCCACGAAATGCTGTTATCTCATCACGCGAGAGAGTAGTGATATCGGTATCGCCGAGGAGTATTTGCCCATCATCGGGACTGATGATACCAGCGATGAGTGAGAGGAGTGTCGACTTCCCTGCCCCACTAGCTCCCATGAGTGCGACCCAAGCTCCGGTATCTACTTGCCATGAGAGGTCAGTAAAAAGCTCAACTACTTCTCCACGAGAAGTATAGGATTTTGCGATGTTTTTGAGTTGTATCATAGTTTTATGAGAATAAATCTCGAAAAGAAAGTATATGGATTTCTGGAGGAAAACAAAAACGAAAAGATAAGAAATTTGGAAAGTAGGAAGTAATCCGTATGATTGCATGAGTTGATATACTATTGGGTATTTATTTATTCCTATAAAAATTTTAAAAAATGAAACATACAGCCTTGATTACAGGAGCATCAAGTGGAATTGGCTTAGAACTAGCGAAAATCCATGCTTCAAAAGGTGATGATTTAGTACTCGTTGCAAGAAACAAAACAAAACTCGATGAACTCAAAACAGAATTAGAAAACCAATATACGATAAAAGTATATACGATTGGGAAAGATCTTTCTGGTTTTAACGCAGCGCAAGAAGTGTATGATGAAACTACAAAACAAAATATCCAAATTGATTATTTGATAAATAATGCTGGTTTTGGTGATTTTGGAATGTTTACTGAAACAGACTGGAATAAAGAATTTCAAATGATAAATCTAAATATTATCACCTTGACTCAATTCACAAAACTCTACTTACAAGATATGGTAAAACGGAGAAGTGGTAAAATTATGAATGTAGCATCAACTGCAGCGTTTCAATCTGGACCAACAATGGCCGTATATTGTGCAACCAAGGCTTATGTACTGAGTTTCTCTGAGGCAGTAAATAATGAAGTGAGTAATCAGGGTGTAACAATTACGACACTGTGTCCTGGTCCAACTGAAAGTGGATTTCAGGCATGAGCAGGACAGGAAGAGAGTGCATTGGTGAAAGGTAAAAAATTACCAACCTCAAAAGAAGTGGCAGAATATGGGTATACATCAATAATGAAAGGAAAAACAGTTGCTATTCATGGATTTATGAACTGGATTATGGCAAATTCAGTTCGCTTTACCCCTCGAGCATTGCTGGTAAAAATTGCTCGTAAAATACTAGATAAATCAGAATAATATATTTCTGATACTTTTACTTTTATAAAAAGGAGATGGGATATATTTCAGTATCTATTTTTCGACTATTCCCTCCCCCTCCAGTATCTCCATCAGATTTTCTACCACGATAGCGTATCATTCTTTCGTCGGATGGATACGGTCATCTTGATTGAGATTTGCTTTGAGTGCGACTCATTCGAGGAAAAATGGCATATAGACGAGACTATATTCTTTCGCGAGTTTCGGAAAGAGTGATTCATATTTTTTGGAATACTCGATACCGAGGTTGAGCGGAGCCCGCATCCCAGCTAAAAGGATTGGGATTTTTTTTGCTTGGATTTTTTCGATGATTTGTCTCAGATTTTTCTCTATCTCAGTCGTGTCCTTGCCCTGAAATGCATCATTAGCACCGATACAGAGGATGACGAGACTCGGAGCATCTCACTCGAGTGCCCAGTCGAGACGAGAGAGGAGTCCTGCGGTCGTATCTCATGATATCCCTGCATTGATGAGTTTATAGTTGTATCATTTTTCACGGAGCTTGACTTCGAGCTGACTCGGATATGATTCAGTGATTGGGAGTCCATATCCTGCTGTGAGTGAGTCACCGAGAGCGAGGATAGTTTTTTCTACCTGAGGAGCGATAGGAGTATTCCCTCATGAGGAACATGCAGAAAAAATGAACAAAGATGTAATTATTATGAGAATAGTTTTCATAAAACAAGTATAGAAAAAAATCCGTCTCTCGCAAGACGGATTTGAGGTTATTGGAAATACTGCACATACTCCCCATATCATTCCTTTTCCATATCAGAAAGTGGGATAAATCTGAGGGCAGCAGAATTGATACAATATCGCATACCTCACTTATCTACAGGACCATCATCAAAGAGGTGTCCGAGATGAGAATTCGCATTTTTTGATCGTACTTCTGTACGAGCGGATGCGAGCTTGTAGTCAGTTTTTTCTATCACACTTGCACCTGTCATCGTACGAGTAAAACTCGGCCATCCAGTCCCACTATCGAACTTGTCGAGAGATGCAAAGAGTGGAGATCCATCGACGATATCGACATAGATACCCCTCTCATGATTGTCCCAATATGGATTGGTAAATGGTCGCTCTGTAGCATCCTCTTGAGTAACCGCATATTGGATATCTGTGAGTTTTGACTTGAGTTCCTCCTTTGGAGTTTCGAGTTTCTGTATTTCTCATTCCCAGTTTTCCTCGATAAATCCCTTTCTCCCACTTCCCTCTTTATAGAGATTGTAGCGGAAAGCGGATTTTTTATAGTAGTCTTGATGGTATTCTTCCGCTGGAAAAAATGTCGTGAATGGTTCGATTTTTACAGCAATCGGTTTATCAAATTTCCCAGAATCTCCGATTTCTTTTTTTATATCTTCAGCGATTTTCTTCTCATGATTACTTTCATAGAGAATAGCCGTAGAATACCGAAATCCTTTATCAGCAAATTGTCAGTTTACTTGCGTTGGGTCGATTTGTGTGAAGTAGAGACGAACGAGTGTCTCATATGATATCTGCTTCGGGTCATAGTGTATCTCTACAGCTTCTCTATGATCTGTATTTCATGCGGAAATCTGGTCATAAGTCGCTGTCTCCTTTGTTCCTCAGGCGTATCCAGAGATAGCCTCAGTGACACCAGTTTGGGATTCAAATATCCCTTCCATACACCAAAAACATCATCCAGCAAAATATGCACGAGCAGTATTTTTTGTATCCATATATGAATTATTGTGAGGAATTAAAAAAGAAGAAACATACGGAAAGACATAGAAAAATCCAATCAAGAGAAGCAGTATTCACAAGAGAATACGCCAAAGAGAAAAATATGCAAAGAATGCTGGGGTTTTTGGTTTCATAGAGCTTTAATTAAATATATTTGCTACATTTCTTGCGCCAATCTTTCGTGATTTTTCAGTTCCATCAGTATTCAAAACGAGAGTTACACTCTGACTCGTCACACCGTATTTTTGTTTGAGAGCATCAGAGTTATCGTAGTTCACCTTGAAAATCATAGTACCTGCAGGAATCGAAGAGAGTTCTTTTGTGATATTTTCATCGAGATTACGGCAAGTAGGACACCAGTCTGCATGGAAAAAAAGTGCTACCTTTTTTCCGGACTTGAGACTCTCTGCAAGGACTTTCTCATCATATGGGAGATATGAATCCTTCTTCATCATTGTATCTTTTTTCATCATCGTTTCAGAGTCTTTCATATCAGAACCAGACATCATCATATGCTCTTTTTCCATAGCCTTCATCTCTTCCTTCGTCCATTCACCACTTCCCATCATCATATGATCATCATTCTTCATCATTGCATCATCAGGCATCATTTTTTTATCATCCATCATTTGCATCTTTTCACCATCTTTCATAGACTTAGAAATCATAGGAGAGCTATATGCCCAGTATCCACCAGCAAGTACAATGAGAATCAGAAAAACCAAAGAAACTGTACCAAAAGGAAATCAGTGAGAAGAACTCATAGGAGTTTGTGAATTCATAGGTTTCATAAAAAAGAAAATAAAAAAATAAGGTAGAGAAATCTCCATTCGGAGTGCCATCGATTACACTCCGAGAGGAAACTTTTCCTAAGACCCGAAAGTAAATGCAAACGCCTCTACACCAGGAGAAAAATCAAGACCAAGAATTCCCTGAAAAGATGCATCAGAATGAACAAGATGATACATCCTATCTCCGCTCAATATGATTTTTCCATCTTTGACATCGGTTCATGGAAATTGTAGTTTTTTATCGACTGTGACAGTCACCGTCCCACTTCACCCGAGAACGAGATAGACATCTTTTGCCTGAAATGAAAAATCTAAATGTGCATTTTTTTCTGCTCGGATAGATTCTGCTTTTGATTCCCACTTTCCAGAAAGTGACCATTCATTTGGCTTTAGATTATTTCCCTCGACAAAGTTTGCTCTTCGAGCCATCCCAAGATAGGTTTCTGGACTTTGACTCTGTTTTCATGAGAGAATAACATCAGCATCGACAGGAATATCGAGTCCTGTGTCACTTCATTCGGAGAGGAGTTGTTGTATCACTTTTTCACTTTCTGCGTAAGCTCATTCACCGAAGTGGGTATGTCGTACCTTTCCCTCTTTATCGATAAAGTACTTCGCAGGCCAATAGTGATTGTTATATGCTGACCAGAGAGAAAAGTCATTATCGAGAACCACTGGATAGCTTATATCTGCATCTTTCGTTGCATTTTCGACATTTTCTCGTTTTTTCTCAAAAGAAAATTCAGGAGCATGGACTCCGATGATAACGAGTCACTTGTCACGATATTTTTTGTCCCATTTTACGAGATACGGAAGGGTTCGCTGACAGTTGATACAAGAATATGTCCAAAAATCGATAATCACCACCTTTCCTCGAAGAGACTGCATCGTGAGTGGATGAGAGTTTATCCACTCTGTGAGAGCTATTTCTGGAGCAAGATATGGATTTTTGACATTGAGCATTATATCTCATGATGCGGTTTTTTGACTTCATGTCGAAGAGACTGATTCTGATTTCTCCTGTGTAACGGTACTATCGAGAAGAGACTGCTCGATACGAGAGATATCAAATTTTTCGATTAACTTTGTTTCGAGTGTTTTATCGAAACCAGTGATGATAGCTACTCAAACCAAGAAAAATACGATACCAAGGATTTTTTTAAATACTCATCGTTCATCAGCGATTCCTCGAAAACGAGATACGAGACTCCGACCACCGAGAGCGATGAGTGTGAGCATACATGAAAGTCCAAAAGCATATACGAGAGTATATCCGATTCCGAGAGCAACTGATACTGGAAAAACTGTTGCGAGGAGGAGTGAGTAGGTCGGAGAACAGGTCGAGAAAACTGGGCCAAGTACAGCACCAGTGACAACTGCACGCAATACTGGATTTCCTATATTTTGAGCGGTATCGAGAGAAGCATTTGAGCGAGAAAATTTCGCTTTTTCAGCAATCCATGCCCAGCCATGTGGGAAAATATAGACGAGCCCGAGTGTGAGCAGTATGCCTCATGAGAGGTATTTCCAAAAGGATGATGGAATATCGATAAATGCTGTCGAGACTTTGAGAATTACTGTAAAAAGTACCACCGAAAGTGCGAGTGAAAATGTTACCAAGTATGGGTACCACTTTTGTTTTTCAGAAAGTGAACCTGCCAAAATCACTGGCAATACTGGGAGAACACAGGGCGCAAGCACAGTCAAAATACCTGCCAAAAATGAGACAAGAAGAAGAGTCATAAGAAAAATAATTATTTCATATACAGAGAAAGAATCGAGAGAACTCACTGAACAAACGGATCGGTTTTATCGAGTGAATACTCCACTTGTTTCCAGGTTCGATGCTTTTTCACGATACCTGCACTATGCATCTTTGCGAGATACTGAGATATCTGCGATGGAGTACAGGTAGTGAGACGAGCTATCTCTCAGGAAGGGAGTGAATCAATACGAAAGAGAAGATAGATAATCTCGAGTCGGCAGTCTGATGCAAGTGCACCAAATATATCTGCCATCTCTCGAAGGAGATCCTCTTTTTCCCACATTTCATTTTGTATTTGTGTGAAATCAGACATAAAAAGTATAGGACAACATGTTGCTCGTGATGAGAAAAATTCGCGCTTTTTTCTCTTATCACTTTATCATTTTATGAAATTATAAAATGAAAGCAAATGTTTTTTAAAAATCCGCCCGAAAAATCGAGCGGTAAAGTATCAGAAACTCTCATTAATCCTTGACTAAACGAACAGTTAAAAAATCATCTTTCCTCTTATAGGTACATGGTACTCATCATAAGTGGAAATGTATAGGGGTATGAAAACTCCAATTGCGTTCAAATTCCATACATCATCACTCCACTCTTATGAATGCCGAATATCAAACTTGATTGTAAGATTGTAAATCCTTGGAAATATAACCAGGGAAACATTTATTAAATTCTCAATATTTTTCGCTAGGATCTATATTACGATTTCGATCATTAATAGCTGCTCTTATTAATGAAAGTTCTTTGAATTCATCATAACCTCAATACTCCCAACTTATTTGTTTATGTTGTCTTGGGAGACTAAATCTAGCAGGGAGTCTCTTTCATAATCTTTTGGCTTCTCTTTCTGCAGATTTCTCTGTAAAGTATTGTTCTCATGAATAGAAATCTTCTATTATATCTTTTTCGGGATTTATTTTTACAACCATTTTTCATGTTTTTATTGTTCAGATTGATGTAATATTCCAATTTGAACTATCGACTCTTAAATTCTCATTATCTAAATATATTTCTCTTGTTTCTCAATTTGGTTTTAGTATAAATTGAGTCATTCATTCATAAGGATTTAGAATTGATTCTACTCTATCAGCTTCCTCTGAAATATGTCTTTGCACTTTTTTATATCAATCAGTTGCAAATATTCCATCTAGAAATTGTCAAAAACTCAATCATTCCGAAGTATTATTTGTTTTAAGATTTGCTAATTTTGATAAAAACTCTTGTCATTTCTTTGCAACTTTAGAATCATTCACAAATTTTGATAATTTTTCTTTTTCTTCAGCGTCTAAAACTTCATCATTTTGAAGTTTTTTAAATAATCATACAATACAATCTTTATCAAAAGTTTTTACTTGTCATAAAACAATTTCTAATCATTTTATAAAATCTGGTGATTTTATAAGTTCTTGTGGGGTAGTACACACTAAATTTATATCTGATAGAGCGTTTCAGAGTTGCATATATGTATTATTTAAAAAAGAATATTTTAATAATACATATTATAATATTTTGTCAATATATTTTTCATATAATTTCTTATACAAATACCTCACTCCGACTCCCCTCTTTCTGAAAAACAGTTCCGTCATACCTCAGGAGAACTCCTGATATCTCAGGGGTTTTTGTAAGTGTCTCACAAGCGAGTTCCCATGGCATGACACAGAGTGTCGTCGCATATCCATCGACCGTCATTCACGAGCTTCCCTCTATATATGACGCTACGACCTCCGTCGCACTCTCACCTGTTTTCGGGTTTATGAGATGATGGTGAGTTCACCATTTCCGTCGAGTTCACGCACTACAAGCGAGGCATCCATCATCGAGAATATGCGTTCCTATGAATTCGTCAGAGGCAAATGGACTCTCAAGTCCGACCTTCCATCCACCACGACCATAGAGGTCTCATCCGAAATTAATGAGAAAACGAGGAAATACTTCTAAGTATTTTTTTATTATATCTATCAAATATCCCTTCCCTACTCCCCCAAACTCGAGAAGGATATCACCATGAAGCAATACTTCATCCCCTATCATTTCAATATCCCGATAATCCCCGAATCTTCTCTCTCAGAAATTATACCCACTATTTTTTCCGTATCCGAGCTCTGTGAGCCTCTTTCAGACTGTTGGATCAAAGTATCAATCTGTTTTCATAGCGAGGTCGAGCATATATGAGAGCATATTTTTCCCATCCACATCGAGAATTCCCCTGCGAGAAAAATTGAGTGTATAGAGCCAGTTTCATGGGATAAACCTGGAGTATTTTTGTTCAAAATTTATGAGATACATCCTAATACGAGAAAACACCTCATCACAAGAATGAGGTGTATCTATCATAAGAGAGAGATGCGTTCCGATAATCTCTATCTGAAACTTTTGCATCTTTTAGAACGAATGTACAAATGTCTCAAATGCCTCTGTCGTGAGCGATGCTCCACCAATAGCATCAACATTGAGATCTTTTGCTTTTTTCCCAACAACTTTTCCAGAAAGTTCTTTTACAAAAGAGTCTTGATTATATCTTGAACCTTGTTTATCTGTCTTTGGAGTTGCACTCGCAGCAGTGATAATACCATCTTTTACTGAAACAGAGAACTCGATTTCCACCATTCCTTCTGGAGTCTTCGAATCATACGAAAGTGTTTCTGTACGAGTGATGACACCTGTATCGACTGTACCTGATGCAACTACAGGTGTTTGAGTTTCAGCAGAAACAGCAACACCAGAAGCTGTAGATACTTCTGACTTTTCCATACCAGGAAGCATACAGGAAGAGAGTGCAGAAACAGAAATGATGGCTATAGGAATGAGTATATTGTTCTTATTCATGGTAAGGAGAATTAAAAAAATAGAGTAGATACAGTCTATAAAGTTTAGAAAATAAATCAAATTTTTTTCTAGGACACATAATGAGCAATTATTATACAATATAGTATAAAAATGTTTAGTGAATTTTCAAAAAAGTACAAAAATGTTACGCTTTTGTTACACTTCGTACATATATTTAAAAGGTTGTAAAAATTACTATGAATACCCTTTCAGAAAATATCGTTATCGAGCAAGTTGACCCAAAAGAACTATCTCCAGGAGAATACAAAGACATATATGAACTCATTCAAAACATGTGGGCATACTGAATAGGAGAATTTATACAATGCAATTCATGTTGACTCATCCATTCAAAGAAAGATATATTCTGAGATTTTCCAGAAGATATCTACATGGAAACTGTTGCAGAGATAATGAGAATTCTCGGGAAGACATCACTTCCATGTAAATCATGTTGAGGGTCAACACGACTTATATACTGAGAAGAGCATATAGAGCGAATACGAAGAAAACTTTGTGAAAGTATCGACCGACATCTTACTCTTGCAAGAAAGCATGACCGAATAGTTTGAATTTCATCCTACTATGTTGCAAGATACGAAAAAATATTTGATGAAGAATTCACTGATCATTATGCGCAGATATGAGCAACGGTAGTTTCGGAAAGAATAGAACAAATAACAGGACAGGCACCTCAAAATATGGTGATGTTTACTGCAATATGATTTCTCGAGAATTATAGAAACTGATTTCATCTCCGTAAATTTTTAAAGATTGCAGCCATGAACCTAAATGAATGGCATGATGAAATGATATGAATCATGGAGCTCGATACATGAAATGTTATGTATCGGATTTTCACATCAGCAGGAGGGCAACCATTGTGATTTAGTTGAAGTAAAGAAATCATAAATACACATACATTATACGATAGTGAAATTGTCATTTTTAATAATCCTTCTTCGAGTTTCAAGAAAGCATTTGCACCAAATGAAACATCCAAAAGAAAAGAAGCATCTCAAATAAAAGAGATGAATTTATAATTTTTGTTTGATTCTTTATTATTTCAATATACTCTATGAATACTTTTACAGAAGCAATATTCATGAATTCATACATCATACTCTATAGCATCTCTATTGCTATATGTAATTTTATTTGATGGCAAGTTATGAAGAAATATCACAATCCAGCATGATTTTTCTTTTTCTTATTTACCATCTTTATATCTATATGGTATTTTCTCTATTTTTTATACTTCACATGAATAGAAGATCCTAAACTTCTCCTCTATATATCACGATGAGCATTTGTATCGTGAGTTATCAGTCTATATAGTCTTGTATTTTGTGTAGGCTATCTAGATCTGGAGAGGAAGAAGCTATTTAGTAAATGAACTATTGCTGTTTGTATTATATATCTTTTTGTGCTCTATATATATCTTTTTACAGGGGGAATCATCAAAGGGATAGAATACTCAGGAGATGAGCATGTATATCGTGAAGTTTATGGAAATTTATACTCTATAGGGTTTGCTCTCTATCCACTCTTTATAGTATCATTTTCTATTATTGCATTCAGAAAGTTACAGAAACTTGAGTGACTCGAAAGAATTCGAATACGGAGAATCATATTTGCTCTTTGCGTATTTCTTTTTAGTCTCATCTTTCTCCAGGCGATACTTCCAATTTTTTGAATATGGATATTGGAAAAAGAGATTATTTTTCTCTTTCTTTTCTTCATCATATATACCTCTATTACTTTAAAAAAATATTATTTTACATCATCAACCTACAATATACATGAAAGATATTTATATGAATCCTCTCATGAATCATAGCGATTTGTGTGATGAATTTATTGAAATACTACTTCATAACACTCCATGATGGAAAGGTGGCAAATTACTGGTGATGGAACGATGAATTTAGTGTCATTGATAGTATAATTACCCTTCTTGTATATTTAGCATTCTATAAAGTCGTTGGGGTTCGAATGCTCTGAAATGATTCTGTAGTAGAACTCAAAAATCATGTACGCCAAATAGAAAAAGAGATATCAAAGTTTACCGATATGGAATCAGTTGGAAAAGTTCTCAATAAATGACTTCATCACTCATTTCATACTGGAAGAGCCTATATTCAGCTTTTCAACCCTGAAGAAACATCAAATAATGAACTTCAGAGATTTTTCTTGAAAGAAAGTAAACACGAATTATTTATTTCAGACTTTGCCTTCATAGACGATCATAAAAAAGATTATGATATGGCGAAGATAGAGAAACAAATACCGAAAGATATAATCCTCGTCATTCCTCTTTACAGTACAAGTAATATAAATATCTGATGACTTTTTATAGGAAAAAAGCCATTTTGAGATTTTTATACAGAAGATGAAATCAAAACACTGAAAGAATTTGCATTTTTCCTCGAAACACATCTCAAATATATACGAGTCTATAATATGCTTCGAGATATGACAGAGAATCTCGATAAACGAGTCGATGAAAAAACGCTCGAATATAATGATCTCATAAATAGACAAAAGGATTTTATACGAATGATTTCTCATGAAATTCGCTCTCCTATAGGAAGTGCTATATTTCAAAGTGATAGCATCATCGATGATATCGAATCATGAGAATATGATAAAGAACATATAAAAGAAGAGCTCAACATCCTTTCCGCGCAACTCGTAAAAACTGGAGAAATTCTCACAAAGCTCTTTTCAGTAGAATACTACGATGTGCATTCTGTATCACTTTTTCGAGAAAACATCGATATATACAGTCTCTTCGACGAGGAAATAAAAATAGCAATCAAAGCAAATCCAAAAATACATTTTATCAATGGGATGGAGAAAAATATTGGTTTTGCATCAATAGATAAAATACAATTTCGACAAGTTATCACAAATCTTATATCCAATGCAATTAAATTTGCAACAAATGAAAAACCAACTATCATCATCGAATGATATAAGAAAGATGGATCTATCCAAATAGGAATCGAGGATAACGGTCCTGGATTTGATGGTATAGATACAAGTAGTGTGTTTGATAAATATACTATAGGAAAAGGAAATCGAGTTTGACTCGGTATGTGACTCTATCTCTGTAAACGAATCATAGAGATGCATTCTGGGGAAATCAAAGCAAAAACATGATCACATTTGTGATGAGCACGATTTGATATTATTATTCCAATTTTATAACTTTACCCTCATATAAATATGAATGTTCTCATAATAGAAGATGATGCTCTTTTAGCTCAAAATGTACAAAAGAGTCTCATTACACAAAATAAAAACTATACAAGTACCATTATTTCATCGCCCGTTGATTTTATGAATGAAATTCAACGAATATGAGCATATGATATCATTCTTATGGATCTTCAGCTGACACCAAAAGAATCTATAGATAGTCTCTGGTGATACAAAGTAATCACTAGTATACGGGAAATGGGGCACAATATACCCATCATCGTCATGAGCGGAAAAGCAGAAATAGAATGTCTACAAAAATCATTTGATCTCGGGGCAAATGACTACCTCATAAAGCCTATACGACTCAAAGAAGTATGAATCCGTATAGAGAATTGGCTCGGACAATACAAAAATCCAGAAAAGAAACTTCATCCTACGACGAATCCATACAATGGACTGAGGTACGCTGAGGATATTGGTGAATTTTATTATCGTGGTGCCCAAGTTCCACTAACAAAAGTAAATAAAATAATACTATTATCTCTTTTCCGGAAGGCAAAACTTATCGTAAAGGAAAGTGAACTTATAGAAAATTTGTGGTGAGACTTCGAAAAAAACTCGGAAAGAAATCTCCGAGTAAATATAATGCGACTCAAAAAAAGCCTAAAGAGTATCGGTATCGACAGCTGGATCCAAAATGTCAGATGAGAGGGATACATGTTGCTCTAGTATATATCCATGTCCATATACTGCTACGATAGGGAGTGCCGCTCCAAATCGCTTCTTGAGTCATGCGAGAGACACATTTATCGTATTGTCCGTCACTTGATCAAGTTTATTTTGTCACCATACATGACTCACGAGTCGTTCTCGACTCACAACTTTCCCAACATTTGAAATAAAGAGTTCGAGCATTTGAGACTCTTTTTTTGTGAGAAATATTTCTTCATTATGAAGACGGACAGTTCGTCCAAAAACATCATATGCCATATCTCCGTAATAGAGTTTTATATCTGGATGAAATGTGAGTGGACGCCTGAGAAGTGCCTTCACACGAGCAAGAAGTTCATCTGGAACAAATGGTTTAGTCATATAGTCATCAGCTCATATATTGAGTCAGTAGACGATATTTTCACTATCTCCAAAACCAGAAATGATAATAATAGGAACGAGGGATTTTTTTGTATCTCGAAGCCATTTTATAATATCAAATCCAGTTCCATCACTCAAAAATAAGTCGACAATATAAAGATGAGCAGTATCATCACCATTTTTCATAAAATCACGATATCACGAAAAGGCATTCGCTGTATATCATGCTTTTTCAAGTTTTTTCTTAATTCTCTTGCAGAGAACTGGCTCGTCTTCAATGATAGATATATACATATGAAAAATAGGTTAATAATCTATGATATGCCTTACAATATAACTATTTATACGATTTTGTATAATTTTTTTCAAAAAATCCTCAATTTTCATGAGGATTTTAGAATTTTCCGCTTGGCAGCGCTACGGAGAATCGAACTCCGGTTTGCGGGATGAAAACCCGATGTCCTAACCACTAGACGATAGCGCCAAAAAAGAAAAACTACGACCATAAACGGTCGGGCGATCTAGGGAAAATGGTGGTGGGCGTACCTGGACTTGAACCAGGGACCTCAGCATTATCAGTGCTGCGCTCTAACCAGCTGAGCTATACGCCCATTTAAAAAAATGGGAAATAGATGATGACCAAATGGTCGGAGACGTGAGACTCGAACTCACAACCCCGTGCTCCCAAAGCACGTGCGCTAGCCAATTGCGCCAGTCTCCGATACTAAAGTTCTCCTATAAAAAATGCTCCGAAAATGGAGCGGGCGATGGGACTCGAACCCACAACAGTCTGCTTGGAAGGCAGAGACTCTAGCCATTGAGCTACACCCGCATAATTGGTACTTCAGATGAAGCTCACGCATTCTATAAAAACATCCCTCGTTGTCAAAAGTTTTTTGGAAAAAAAGCCCAGAATGTTTTTGGTACAATTCTGGGCTTTAAATAATTACTTTCGAGGTGTTCGTTCTTCTGTTGTAGGAACTTGTGATCCCTGAGGAAGTGTAGAACCAGTCTGAGCCTGGAGACATGCGACATTTACCACGCCGAGAGTCACACCAGAACCGACATTTACTGGAACTGCTTGTTTACATCCACCCTTTATCTGCTCATCGAGAACCTGACCGAGCTGAGTAAATGCAGTAGTATACCCTGATACTTGACCATTTTGGTATGCACCTTGTATTACTGTATTTTGTGTATTTTGTACAACAAATGGATATCCGACGGAAAAAAGAAAATACAGTGTCGAGAAAAGTACCCATGCAAAACCAAGAGTTTTTGCGATACTGAGAGAATTAACAAAATCTTTCATAGATAATTGTGGATTAGTAAAATAGAAAGTAGAAAGAGTATATAAGAAGACTGGAATTTTTCAAAAGGTTTCACCTTCCACTCTTTTAAAATTAATGCATAATAAAAAATCCTACGAATTTCGTAGGATTTTTTGAAAGGAAAACTATGGTGTTACCTCTCCTGAAACTGTTGTTTGAGTTGTACTTGTATCAGGTGGAGTAATACTCCCCGACTCTGTAGGAGAAGTAGTTCCTGTATTGGACTCAGGAGTAACAGTTCCCGAAGAAGAAGTTTCTGGAGATGGAGATGTTGTACTCGATGATGAACTTGCTCAAGATGATGGAGATGAAACAGGAGTTCCACCAAGTCCACGAACCATGACTGCCATCCAGTCAAACTTTGTATCCGTAGGTACTGGGGTTTGTGTTTCGATAGTAAAACCTGTCACCATCTTATCTGTCACACGATATGTGACAAATGCATCTGCTGTCACTGTCACTCGTGGAATCTCACTATACGGATGTGAGAAGTCTATACGGACACTCGACTCCCCTGCTCGGATAGTCGCAGTTCCTGCCATATCCTTATCTGAGAATGTGACACGATCCTCGAATGTGACCGTCGAACGGAATACGACGGATTTCATAAATGTCACCATCTCAGAGAATGTCGCCTCGACACGAACGAGGAGTGAAGATGTATATGAGAATACGCTCTCTATCCAAGTTGTACCACTCGATGTCGTTCCTGAGCTATAGTAATTATTATTCACGACGGTACTTCCAGAGTTCTGTGAGAGAAGTGCGACTTGTCCAGAGAGTGTGTTGAGTGCACCAGTAGATGCAGTATTCTCTGCGAGTTCTTGGAGAGCATTTGTGAGGAATGGTATAACTTTTATATAGTCGATAGATTTGTATCCTTCATTATCTGTGTTTACGATTGCTGGGAGGATATTTTCCACTTCTTGGGCGATAAAACCATATTGGAGCTTATCTATATCACCTCCATGTGCTTTTCCGAGAGCATTCCAGTTATAACTCACACTTCGAAGAGACTTGATGATATCCAGTCAGCTCGTGAGATTTGATATATTTGTCTTAAACCGTTCATCAGAAGTATTTGTCCATGATGTACCAGCAGCGGTACCATTGACATGGAGCAGATATGATGGAGAAGTTGTTCAAATACCTACATTTCCATTATTTCCAATAAATAGTCGAGTCACATTTCATGTTGTTCCATTTGCTGTTGTGGTTATAGCATAGCTACTTCCATGCCCTGTTGTTGTCCAATTTTCTGTAGCCTGTGTTATGACATATGCCGCTCGTCCGTAAGATGTACCATCCCAACCATAAAAACCGTGATACCCTATTTCACTACCATTTGTAATTGCAGAACTAGAATTCCCTGTTGTTCACCTTTTATATACATTCAATCCGCTTGCAAATGTATCTGCTGATACATGATTATAACTAAATCATGCAGTTGAATCTATACCCACAACTCCCTTTACATGAAGTTTGTATGCTGGACTATTTGTCCCAATCCCTAAATTTCCATTCGTATTATCCCAGAAGAGTCCACCTGTAGAAGTAAGTCCACCACTCGCAGTACCGAATGCGAGTTGACCCGTAGTGAATCCAGTGAAGCTATTTCCTGTGAGTTGAGTTATACCGACATCACCTGTTGAGTTGACACCGAGAATACCTGAATAGTTTGTACTTCCTGTAGATGAAGATAGAAGTTGTGTAAAGCGGAGACCAGATAAACCACCTGTTCTTGAGTTAAGTTCGAGTTTAGAGTTTGGATTAGTTGTACCGATACCGATGTTACCACTACTCGTGACGAGTAATCTTCATGAACCTCATGTAGTAATTCAGACCGATGAAGTAGTAGGAAAATATATACCCGCACTACCACCAGAAGCCTTGTAACTTGCTGATGATTCGCTACCACTCGTAGCATCATATTGAGCTGCTGTCGTAAAACCATTCGTACCTAATCCTGATACAAAGAACCAAGAACTTCCAGAATTTTTGGTAAATGATCAATCTCCAAGATATATAGTTCCATTCAATCAATTTCATACTCGCAGAGAACCACTCAAATCAAGAGTATATAGAGGACTATTCGTCCCAATCCCAAGTCGCCCATTTGTATTATCCCAGAAGAGATTGCTCGATTGAGAGAGTCCTCCAGTAGAAGTACCGAATGCGAGTTGTCCATTAGTAAACCCTGTGAAACTGTTTCCAGTGAGTTGAGCTATACCGACATCACCTGTTGAGTTGACTCAGAGGATGCCAGAGAAGAGAGATGATGATATTCCTGTACTTGTGAGTCGAGTAAAGCGAAGACCAGAGGTATTTGCTGTAGTATTATCTATTTCGAGTTTTGTGTTTGGAGCAGAGGTTCAGATACCGACATTGCCATTAGCAAGGATTCTCATTCGTTCAAAGTATGTTTGTGTTTGAGCATTACCAGTAGCACCCGTTGCAACTCTAAAACTTATTCCTGATTCGGCACCAGCGGCATTTATATAGCCTATAGAGCCATCATGAGCAAATCCAATAGCATCCCAATCAGCACCAGCACGAACATATAACCCATCTACAACAGATGGTCATGCTGTAACCTGAAATTTTGTAGCTGGTGCATTTGTTCCAATTCCAAGCCTTCCGTTTGTATTGTCCCAGAAAAGTTGTCCTGTCGATGAAAGTCCACCACTCGCAGTACCAAATGTGAGTTGACCATTAGTAAATCCTGTGAAACTATTTCCAGTGAGTTGAGCTATACCGATATCACCAGTTGAGTTGACACCGAGGATACCTGAGAAGAGAGATGATGATGTTCCTGTACTGGTGAGACGAGTAAAGCGGAGACCTGATGTATTTGCTGTTATGTTATCTATTTCGAGTTTTGCTCATGGAGCAGAGGTACCTATACCAATATTACCGCTTGTTTTGAATATAACATTTCCTGTAAGATTCGCTCACGCATTTCCACTAAACATGATATTTCCTGCTGAGTTAGTATTTTGAAACCAAACATCATTAGCCGCTGAAACCAAACGAAATTTTGCTAAAGCACCCATATCTAAAACAAGACCTGCTGAGTCATTTGAAACTTTTACATTTGCATAACCAGAATTAGTGAGAATGAGATTACTGCTTGATTGTATATTTCCAACTACATCAAGCTTCTCTGTTGGTGTATTCGTGCCAATACCCAGTCTTCCATTGGTATTATCCCAGAAGAGATTATTATTTGAAGTAAGTCCACCACTTGCTGTACCGAATGTGAGTTGTCAGCTCGTGAATCCTGAGAGCTGTGCTCCTGTGACAGAGGATATACCAATAGAGTTCCCTATTCGTGTGAGACCATTTGAGAAAGTGAAAAGATCAGAAAATAGTCCTGTTCCAGAGTTGTATGATATACCTCCTGTGGCTGAGAGAGAAGTGAGTCCTATCTTTGTCGCGAGAGATGTGAGAAGTGTCGAGAAGTTTGATGAAACTGTACCTGAGAGAGTATTTACACGACCAGAGAGCGTAGAGATATCTGCATTGGTATTTGTGAGACTTCCTGAGAGATTTGCTGTCACATTTTGTTCTACGGTACTAATTCTTCATGAGAGAGAATTGATGTTTCCTGAGAGGGTATTTACTGTACCACTCATGGCATTTTGTGCTCGTGAATCTGTGAAATAGAGTGATCAAGTTCATTCTGCGAGATTGTCTGTGGTTTTATTTGAGAATGCTGAGTCAAATGCAGACTGAAATCGTGCAACGAAATCAGCAATAAAACGAACTGTTGTATAATAGAGATTTGTTCCTTCTGGGACATCGCTCGTGCTATTGACTGTCTTTCCAGGGTTTCCTGATGGATAGGAAGTTGCTATAGTATATGCTGTCTCAGAGATAGGGGTTGTCGGGTAGATGTAGTTTGGATTGTAGTTTGGATTGTAGGTTGGTACTGATGGGGCAGCATTAAATGATGGAGGAAGAGCGTTTGAAGGAGTTTGGTTTGGGGTATTTGATGATGCTTGGGTTGTTATTTTTTTATCAAATACAATCCAACTTCCTGGAGCTTCATCAGAAGAAGTCATCCAGCCATCAGCATTGGAAATACTGTTTTGCTCTTTTGCTGGTAATGAAGAGGCTCGAGAAGCAACAGAATAATTCATGTTTTTCTCTCGTACTTGAGAAGAAAGCTTCACTGTTCATGTTTGGGAAACTGTTGTCCCTGTAGCAGAGAGAATTTGCTCTACTCCGTTTGCAAAAGTTCCTGGAGTCACGAGGAATGTATATTCCGAAGAAACAATAAGCAGGAGAAGGAGGAGACGGAACTGTCTCTGTGAGAGATGGAACCGTATATGTGTTTTTATATGTGTGAGCATACTCATAAAAAATATGGATTACGATAGTAGGCTACCATAATCCATATTTTTATGCACGGAATTTATATTGCGGGATGTCGGAAATATTGTATGATAATAAATTCTTGTAAAGAAATTATTAAAATATATTATTTTTTGAACTTTGAGACTTTTATTCTAAGAGCTTTTCTATAGAAAAATAGAGAAAAGTTTTTTATCTTCTAGTTGGTGGATATTTTGGATATGGTACGACACTTATTCTAGCATCCAATATGTCCATGGCTCTCTCTGAGGCTCATATTTTTTTTGCATTCGCTAAAATTGATTGCTTGGTAAAGAGAGATACAGGATGGAAAGATATAGATGTTTTTGCATATGCATCGATAATATCTTGATTTCGTAGATACGCTAACAACTCTGGAGGAACAGGGATACCCCATTTCATAGCACAAGCACAATCATATCTTCTCATAGCATAGTATTCAGGTATTTTGAGGGCTTCTCTAAAAAAATCTGAACGAAATTTCTGAACCAAGGAGAAAGTTGACTCTGGAGTTTCTTCAGGAACCTTCAAAGATTTGATATCCCGCATAAACGGATCAGCGATTTCTGGTAAACAAGCTTCTGTATTTTGCATAAAAAAAATTATACATAGTATTATATAATAATATGTATAAAAGTCTAATTTAACTGTTACATGAGTATAACAATTTTATGAAAAATATTTTATTCTACGATTTTCTTTGATTGAAAGAGCCAAATTGCAATCCAAAAAGCTACACAAACAAGCACAAAAAGAATCAAAATCGTCATCATCGGCGCGAGAAAACTCGTCCCCATATAACTATATCGGAAACTATCTATCATCCATGCCAGAGGATTGTAGAGTGAGAGCGTATGCCACATACCAGTGAGGGCAGAAAGTGGATAAAACACTCCTCCGAGATAGGTAAGTGGTGTGAGAAAAAATGTAGGAATGATATTTACTTGGTCAAAATTCTTCGCGTAGAGAGCATTGATAAGTCCAAGAAGTGAGAAAAAAAGTGAAACAAGAAAAAGAATCGCGAGAGCAAGAAATGGATGAGCAAATACTGAAGGAAAGAAAAAGAGCGAAACTCCATAAATAATAAAAGCAATCATAGAACCTCGAAGCACTCACCCAAGTGTATATCCTGCAATAATAGTTACAGGATGAACTGGAGCAACGAGGAGCTCTTCGATAGATCGTTGGAATTTTGCTCCAAAAAATGAACTCGATACATTTGCATACGCGTTTGTGATGACTGCCATGAGGATGATACCGGGAATCAAAAACTCCATATATCCACCTCCCCCAACCTGTCCGATACGAGAACCGATAAACCCTCCAAATATGATAAAATAGAGAGTCTGAGTAATCACTGGAGGAAGTATCGTCTGTGGCCAGATGCGAACGATGCGAATGAGTTCCTTACGAACAATAGTAGAAAAAGCTGTAAATTGCATAAAGGGGAATTATTTTTTAGAGAGGAAGAATGTCTCCAGTCTATTCTCTTTTGGACGAACAGAGAGAATCGTTTTAGAGAGTCATGAAAGTTTTTCAAATACAGAAGCAAGGGTATTTTTCTTGTCCACTAAAATTGTCAGAAAACCATCTTCGTACGACATATATCATGGAAAACTCTCATCAACAGGAGAATCAATCTCTATGATATAGACTTCTTGTTCGAGTTTTGCGAGGGTATTTTTGACAGAATCTGAAGTAACAACTCGACCATGATCGAGTATAGTCACATGATCACAAAGCGCCTCTACCTCTTCGAGATAGTGTGTTGTGAGAAGTATCGTCATCCCTGTTTCTTTTTGTAGTTTTTGGAGATATTCCCACATGCCTCGTCTGAGAGCAACATCGACTCCTGCTGTTGGCTCATCGAGAATGAGGAGTTTCGGTTCATGGATGAGGGCTCGAGCGAGCATGAGTCGTCGTTTCATCCCTCATGAGAGTGTACGAGCTGTTTCCTCGATTTTATCACCGAGACCAAGTTCTGTGAGGATTTTGATTGCACGAGGATGAGCGATATCATAGGGGACACCATAGTATCATGCAACGGTCGTTACTATATCTATACATTTCTCGAAGATAGACAGGTTGATTTCCTGTGGCATGATACCGAGAGAGAGTTTCGTCGATTCTCTGTGCGTATCGATACTTTCACCGAAAACCTCTATCGTTCCATCTGTTTTTGGTATCAGACCTGAGAGGATATTTATGAGTGTCGACTTCCCTGCTCCATTTTCCCCGAGGAGTGCAACAAAACCTCCCTCTGGGATAGAAAAATCCACTCCATCCAGAGCGATATTTCCATTTGGATAGACTTTTTTGAGTCAGCGAATCGAGAGTGCAAGTGATTTTTTATGCATAAAATTATTGAGAGTCAGTATCATCGAGGAGAGCAATTTCATCTCCGATATAGTCAGATTTCCCTATCTGAAAACCATTATGACGAAGGATATCATAGGCAGTAACGACATGAAAAAAGAAATTTGGAAGACCATAGGTGAAAACATACCCTTCTCCAAGCATTTTTTTTCCAGGAAACCATGAAAAACGAGCCTCTGCGTTTTTCGCATTTTGGAAACTTTCTTCCGTAAATGTCGCAATATATGCAATCGTTTTCTCGAGACGAGCTATGAGTTCATCGAGAGTTTTTTCATTGTCTTCATACTTTGGAGCCTCGGCTCATGCCATACGAGATGCCATTCATTTTGCATTATCAGAAACAATCTGTATCTGGCGAGCAAATGGAAGCATATCAGGAGCGAGACGGTATTCGAGAAGTGTTGCATCATCAATTCCTTTTTCAGATGCTTGGATTTTTACTTTCTCGAGAAGAGAAAGAAGTGCCTTCATTCGAAGTGTTGGGAGTATAACTACTGCTTGGTAAAACATATTTTAAAGTTTAAAAAATAAAGTAAAATGAGTGTATGTACTTTATTTTGAATTGCAAATATTTTTCCATTATTCGATTCATTCTTGCTCATAGAGCATCTGTTTTTCTATATTTTTGCGAATATTTGCTGGAAGAAAAAGTCGTGCAATACGAATCTCATCATAATCAAATTCCTCATCTTCCATATCATGCAAAAATTCGCGTATAGATGAAAGACTCAAAGTTCCTACCGTCTGAAATGCTTTATGAATCAATGAAAGTCGCTCTTCATCTGTAGGACGATAGAGGGAAATATCAATATTTTTTCACTCTTCGAGCAGTTTTTCGAGGTGAGAGAATATCGTAGAGACTTTTAAAGAGCGAATATTTGCAATATCTTCGAGACTTTTTCCGATTTTGAGAAACTCATAGGTCTCGAGATGCGTTGCCACTTTTTTTCATTTTTTGACTTCGAGAGAGAAATCGAGTTTTTCAGTCACTCATCAGAGCCTGCGAATCGTCGCATCGATTTTTTGTTTTTTCTCACTCTCTGACATATTCGCGAGTCGTTCCCCTGCCCTCTCTGATGCCTGAATTAATGCCTTATCATAGTCGCGAACTCGCTCATCAATCTCGAGAGCAGTCGAGTTGATTCACTTGAGAATAAGTCACGAGAGCGATCGTACTCGAGAAAGTGCAACATATCATTGCCCAGCAACAAATGCATCTCGGAGATCCATCACGGCACTATCAAGTGTCATACCCTGAGACTTATGCACAGTGATGGCCCATGCGAGTCTGAGCGGAATCTGTGAAATGGATGCTTTTATCTTTCCATTTTCCTCAATAGACCAATCCACCCAGTCAGCGATAATTCGCGTCCCATCGAGGAGTTCGACGATAGGGAGTCCCTCAAATTTTCCTGTCACATGCCCGATAGAACCATTTGCATATCCTGCTTCAAAGTTATTTTTTACAAACATCACTCTGGCTCAGATTTTGAGGACAAGGCTCTCTGGTGCAAGGCATCATTTTTTGAGAGCTTCGACGAGTTTTTCAGCTCATTTTGACTGCATTTCATAGAGAAAAATATCGTCATGAATGGCATTGAGCCTCTGTGCATTGTATGTATCAACCGAGATATTTTTGGTAAAAAGTTCTGTATGATCCTCTGTTTCAACTCGTATATTTCTCGCGGCAAGGAGGTTTTTTGAATGTTCTGAAACATTTCATTCACGGATTTCTGTGAGTATCTGGAGGAGTGGATCTCATTTTGCATCTGATGTTTTTGAGACTTGTCTATATTGCTCCTCGAGAACACAGGGAATAATCTTTGATTCACGCCATATGCTATGTTCAAAGGCAAATTCGACCCATGAAGAATCTCTCGATACTGGCGGAAGCTGGAAAAAATCCCCAACAAAAACCATCTGGATTCCACCAAAAGGAAGTGGAGAAACTCGTGCGGAACGCAGGATTCTATCGAGATTTGAGAGAAAGCCTCATGAAAGCATAGATACCTCATCGATGATGAGAACTGCCGTTTTTGCAAATCGTTTTACGAGATACTCTTTGGAAATGATGTGGTCTATATCATCATCTGTGAGACTATCCCGAATACCAAGTCCAGACCATGAATGAATAGTCATACCTCCAATATGTGTCGCGGCAATCCCCGTCGAAGCCGTAATAGCAACCACGATAGCATGTTCATGACAATGGCGGATAAAACGATTTACGAGAAATGTTTTCCCTGTTCCAGCAGCCCCTGTGAGAAAGATATTTTGCCCGAGTGCAAGTATGTCAAAAGCCTCATCTTGTTTCATGGGATGAGTATATAGAAAATGAGAGAAAGACAATAAAATGATTCGCAAAAAATGTATTTTCTTTTATAATTTTTATAGCTTAGATATTTTCACTATGTACTCATACATTATTGCATCCCCTATATGAAATCTCACTGCAATGGCAGACGATAATAGTCTCCTGATGCTCGAATTTTCTGACTCATGAGAACTCGATGAGAAAATAAAAAAGATAGAAAATCTCAAAAAGGAATCTCGAGAATCATGAGAAAACAGTATTATCCGAGAAACAGAAAAACAACTCGGTGAATACTTTGCATGAGCAAGAAAGAGTTTTAGTATACCTCTATCACCGAGTGGAACCGAGTTTCAAAGAAATGCATGGAAAGCACTCGAAAAAATCCCATATGGAGAAACGAAGAATTACCTCGAAGAAGCTACCATGATAGGCAATCCAAAAGCCGTCAGGGCTATAGGATGAGCAAACCACAATAATCCTATTGTGATAATCATTCCCTGTCATCGAGTAATAGGAAAATCTGGAAAACTCGTCGGATATGGCGGATGAATCGAGCGAAAAAAGTGGCTCCTCGATCATGAACATACATACCAATAAATCTTTTATTTTTTCAAACTATATCATATGTCAGAAAATATCACCGTCACCGATGCATTCGGAAATACTCTCTCATCTGGAGACACAGTACAGCTTACCAGAGAACTCGCTGTAAAATGAACGAAAATTACTCTCAAAAAATGAACGAAAGTAAAGAATATCAGACTCACAGACGATACGGAAGAAATCAGCGCAAACATCCCTGAAATCAAGTGACTTGTTCTCCGAACAGAATTCGTGAAAAAAGTAGACTAATTTTTACTTATTTATCTTTCCACACTGTAGCAAGGTATGCTGAATGAGTCCAGATAGGGTAAGCCTGAAAATCGTCAATACTCACCCATTCATATCCTGTGCATTCTGGAGATTCATGGAAATTATAATGAGTAAGTTTTGTACGGTATACAAACATACATACAGGATAAAAATCATCTCGTTCTGTATCTCTATGATATCTATCATCAAGTTCTGTAATATAAATATACTCCGGTTCAAGAGCAATTTGGATATCTTTTTCTTTCATTCACATTTCTTCCCGGATTTCACGCGCAAGACCTAAGCGGAAATCCTCACCCCATTCCAGTCCGCCACCTGGAAGATCATAGAGTCATGTATCATTACGATAGTATGATGATTTTTTATCAGCATACCGACCTTCCTTGAGGAGGAGTATTTTTCATTCTTCATTTTGTATGAGAGCCTTTACGGTAATGCGGTAAAAACTTTTAGGAATCTTTTTTCCGCGACGATAGTATTTTTCTCAGAGATGTGGAAGATGTGTAGGGGCAAAATGGGTCATAAGGATATTATATTAATTCTTCGCTACCAATGAGGATTTTCCATGCTTTTTTTATCCTCGTATAGATTGGATATTTTTTTGTATGAAATACTATTGAATTTGTAGGATAAATAGAATTACCATTTCCCTCAAAGAGGGACTCATACCACTTTTTCTCTTCGTTTGTCCAAGTAGAAAATGCTTTCTCGATTTCCTGTAAACTTGAGTTTTTTAATCTCTGATCAGATGTAACTTCCCATCATAGAAAATCAGGTTTTATAAAACTATGATTTACGCTATCAAGTTCCACATCAGCAGTAATAATTCCAGCATTTAATCATTCATATTCATCGATTTCCCATATAAGACCAGTAGGATCTGTCCAAGTCCGACGAATTTTTGATACTTCCCCATGTCCTATCATGGTATAAAGAGCAAACCTATCATTCACTGCCCATTCATACTCATCACGAATAGCTGGATCATGTGCTACTCATTTCTTAGAAACTTTAAAACAAAGAAAACTTGATCGATCTCCAGTATCGAGATCTTCTATCATGCGAACACGAAGTTTATATCAATCCTCCTTATGAATAGTTGCTTGAGTCAGTCTTTTTCATTTTGTAGAATTTTTGATTTTTATCCATTCTGGATGGATTGGGTTTACGACGAATTTTCGTTCGATTTCAATGTTAGTAGACATAAAAAACTTCAGAATTACTGAAGTTTGATTATATAGTTTTACTTCTAGGAAACAAGAGTTCTTTATTTTTCGGAAAGTCACTGATACGCTGTATCCAATATAGCATGGAATTGCCTTGGAGAAAAATTAGTTGGGTATCATGGAGCCCCCGATGTATCAACATCAAAGCTACAGAATCGAGGATTCCCAGAAAATTGCTCTCTCAAAAATCAAACCAGAGTTTTGATATTTTTGATCTCCTGTATACATTTCTCATGGTTATTATGTAATTCTCGATCATGCTCAGATCATTTCTCTGAGTCGAGAATCCGTCATACAAGTCTCTTGAATGTCACTTCAGGACGAGCAACACCATGAATCAAAACAATATTATATCGATATAATCGAAAGAATTCCTGAAACGAGTTTCTGAGCATATCTCCATATTTATCTCCGTCACTCGATCGTGCCAGTCATTGAATAGGATCAAATGGATCAAATACCATACTCCCAATTAATGACTGATGATTATCTATAGAATAGAAAAATGCTCCAAGGTATGTCGTTAATGTTGCTATATCAATACCATTATTCGGGTAATCATCTATCTTCTTAGAAAATGGATTATTTGTTTCTCTCACATATTCTCGTGCATTAATCCTCGTAATCTCATAAATATATTCCATAAATCTTGAAAGCTCTGTTTTTCCAACAGTATCAATTCAGACGAGACAAAAAATAGTTGGATTTTTCTGAAAATATTCAATAATCTCTAGGTGATTATTAGGAAGTTCAATTGTGGATGTCTGCCATTCATAATTACGAGTCATATTCTGAGTATACCAGAATGAGTAGTTTTTTGCAATTTTCCATTTTCTACTCTTCACTCTTCTTTTTCCAGTTGGCAGGTTCTACATATACTCTATTCGCTCGGATTTGCCATATCTCTCTCGTCTCGAGACAATATGCAGTGAGGGCACCACCGAAACAACATCCAGTATCGAGCCCTATTGTATTTTGACGGATTCTGAGTCCTTCTGCTGCCCAATGCCCATAAATAATAGGTTTTGTGCCAGTATAAAAATCATACCATGGTTTTCATTCATGGAGACGAATCATCGTAGATATTTCTTTTGGTGTCTTGAGTCCATATTCTGGGTGTAAACCTCAATGAACAACAATAAAACCATCTCTCTCTATAATATGTGGAAGCGAGAGGAGCCATTCCCTATGTCCATGATATTCGAAAAGGTCTCGGAGTGCCCTCGATTTTTCATACTGCGAATGAATCCATGTTTTCCGTCCTTCTGTGAGATGCTCACCATGTGAGAGTATTTTTTCAAATGCACCAAAATCCAAAAGTGGAAAATACTCATGATTTCCCATCACAGAAAAAGTATTTGGACGATTGCGAATAAACTCTACGACTTCAAATGATTTTGGTCATTTATTGATGAGGTCTCCGACAAAGTACAATTCATCCTCATTCTTGAGTCCGATTTTTTGAGTCAATCCCATGAGCTCATCATAGCATCCATGGACATCACCGATGAAGAGGGTTCTTTTTTGCATAGATGGATTATATAAAAATCTCGAAAAATTCCAGTCTATTTCATAGGAAACCACGGCACAAATACACTTGTTTTCTTTTTATACTCTTCCCATTCTCCTCTCCCTGCATATCTCGCTTCTTGGAGTGGTACTCATGAGACAAAGAGTAAAAGTACCGTAATTACCACCCATCAGAGTATCGCCAGAGAGGAATATGGAAGGGCTATCAATGAAACTCCAAGCCAAAACATACTTTCTCCAAAATAATTTGGATGTCGAGAATATCGATACAGTCCGGAAGTGAATATTTGTCCTGGTTTTTTGATTTTCAGAAATTCTTTGAGTTGCATATCAGCAAGAGTTTCAAATATCAGTCAAAAGAATGCAAGAAAAGTTCATAGGAAAGAAAAGATGAATATCTCTTTATTTACCCCGATTAAGTCATCCATCGATGAAAGATTTACTACTAGTATCGGTATTGCGACGATGAGCATCAAAATCATCTGGAGCATATACACTTGGAAAAAAGAACGAATAATAAAATACCATCCACTCCCCCACTCTTCACGCCACTTCGTGTAGCGAGGATCCTCTTTTCATTCTCGGATTTTACGAAATCATATATGAGAAGTGAGACGAATTCACCAAACGAGTACAAGCCCTGTAATGAGATACTGAGTGAATGACTTTTCTGACTGAAAAAATGAAAGCAAAGCGATAACCATAAAACCAAACCCCCAAAATACATCGACTATGGAATTGTCTCGGATTCTGAGGGAATAGAGGAAAAGGAGAAGGTATGAGATGAAGAGTGTCGAGAGAATGAAAATCATTTTAAAAAGTAATGAATACTGGACTGATTATTCACCAAGAACCTGGAATGTCGCGAGATCAACCGTAACTGATGGACGACCCATAGCATGAGGACCAACTTGGTAATCTGCAAAGTAAAAAGTAATCGACTTTATGTTTCCCGTTGTATCTGTATGGAGGCTGAAAGTATTATAATTAGCAATTTTTTGTGGTGAAAGTCCTGATCGAAGCCATTCAGTATCAATAGCCCAATCAGCACTCGTACTCTTCAAGTGTGTTTCGATATTTTTAGCAATCGTTGCGAGATTTTTTCGGTTCACTACCTTGAGAAGTGGAATTTGTTTCATGGTTTTTGTATCGTAGTTCCATGTATACGAAACCTCTTCACCATGTGCTCCTCCGAGAAATTTATATACATCCATCTTTACACCAATGATGCTTCCTGTATTGATAACATCATAAGTTATATCGAGTTCATAATTACTCTTTCCATCAGTAGGATAGTCAGCAAGGAGTTCTTCTGCATCCTTACGGAAAGACTTTTCTATCAGATTTGCTTTTCTTTGGAGAATTAAGTCGATTTTATCATTTTCTGTATATGGACGATCCATATTTACTGTATAGAGTTCCCATGGGCGAATACACTTTTTCATAGGAGCTGACCAAGTATATCCCGCAGAACCGATACAACCATGACTATCTCTATCTGAACCAGGCAGACTTCCTGCTGCAAAAAGAGCTGGAGTAAAAGAAAGGAGAAGGAAAGAAAGAAGAAACTTTTTCATAAAAAATAATGAGAAATAAAAGTACCTCTATTCTATAAAAAATATTCTCTTTCGCAAAGAGGAAAGAGAATATGAGTTGATTTTACCGAAGGAGTATATGATATATATCATGTCCACTTTTTGTCTTTTCATCTTGGAGAATTCCACCGAATTTCTCTGCGAGTTTGCGACTTCAAGTGTTTTCTGGATTGATGAGATTTTCTATTGTATCTTGCTTCTTTTTTGGATGAGATTTTCGATTCTGTAGACGAAATTTTCGTAAAAATTTCCACCGTTTCCGTATTTAGAAATTTTAGAAAATGAGTCGGAAACAGAATCCAAATCGAGTCCACGAAAGAAGGACTTTTTGGTACTTTTTAGTCATAAAAAGTATGGAATAATATTGGAACAAAGAAACATCGAGCAGTTTCGATACGAGAAGTAGTGAGGTCGAGATGGGGACTTAAAAGAAAGAACATAGAACTATTCAATTGGAATTCACCTTACTGAATAGCCATGCCACTTTTCTTTACGCACAAAAAATCATAGCAAATCACACTTTGCTTTTCCATCATATAGTGAAACAATATTTGCGTAATTTGTATTTGTTTGATCAAAATTAAAAATATACTCATTGGAAGACCAGTAGTCTTTTCATCATTTTTCTATGATACTCCATATATTAGCTCATCAGGCACGGAATCACACACATTCATTGTCAAATCAGGCTACTCAGTTTGATAATAAAAATTTCCATTCATCTAAAGTAGGTAATCTTTTTTGTCTGACTTCCGCCTCAATCTTAGCAGCATCCCAGTTATAATACCAGTATGCTTTTCCTTCAATTTCCCTTGACCACGCTTGTGGCAAATGCAAATCTGCAATTACAGGATTAATTGCTATCTTATTTGAAATTGGTTTATCAAAGTCATTTTTATCAATTAAGATTCAAGAAAATACTAAAAACTCTCACGATACCACTGTTTGATTTCTAATTATATTTTCTTGTTTTCTCGGGGATTCAGAAGAACAACTTACCAAAATAAACAACAATAAAACTATACCAAAGATTTTCATATAAAAAAGTTAAGTCCTTAAAAGCCTAAATCCTCTCCTTCCCTCCCATATAATTCCTCAGAACTTTCGGTACTGTTACGGTTGCATCTGCATTTTGATAGTTCTCCATGATAGCGACCAATGCACGACCACAGGCAAACGCTGTAGCATCATTGGTATGAATGAGTTCTACATCACCACTCGTACGACGAACTCGTGTCTGGAGTCTGCGAGCCTGGTAGTCACTCATATAGTCTGCGGTATGTGTCTCGCGATATTTCGCCTGCCCGGGGAGCCATGCCTCGATATCTGAGCCCTTTGCATTTGGTTTTCCGATATCAAATGTACACTTTTGGAGTTTTTGGTATGGGATTTCGAGTTGTTGCATGAGATACTCCTGAACTCATGAGAAGAGGAGGTGTTCGTCGTGTGCATCTTCTGCAATTGAGAATGACTCCATCTCGAGCTTGTCGAATTGGTGCATACGGATGATGCCTTCCATATCTTTTCCGTATGTTCCTGCCTCTCAGCGGAATGATGTCGCATATCCGATATAACGAACGGGCATCTCACTTTCGGCAAATATCTCTCCTGCATGCATAGAACCGAGGACATGCTCGGCACTTCATTGGAGCCAGAGGTCTTGTCACTCTATCTTGTATCTATCCTCACGAGGCTCGAGCCTGTCCATAGCATCGTATGGCGCAGTCTTTATCATGTATGGAGGAAGCACTGGAGTGAATGGCTTGTTTGAAACTTTTAGACCATGTTCAGCAATGATTTTATCCAAAACCTCTGAATCACCGACTGTATCCATCACCCACTGGATGAGAGCAAATTGGAGTTTCACGAGGTCTCACTTCAGGTAGGCAAAACGAGAACCTGCGACATTGGCAGCTCGTTCCTTGTCTATCCATCCACGGATATCTGCTATCTCTGCATGATTCTTTATAGGAAACTCAAACTCACGGATTTTTCACCATTGTTTGACGACTACATTTTCATCCTCAGTGAGTCCGATAGGTGTATCCGCACTTGGGATATTTGGGATTTTTTTGTAGAGAACGAAAAATTCCTCTTCGATTTTTGTGAGTTCTTCTTCGAGTGTTTGGAGTTTTTCCTTGAGTTCCTTGGCTTCGGCGAGTTTTTCTGGCTCAGGTTTTCCCTTCCCCATCTCGGCAGAAAGAGTATTTCGGCGAGCTCGGAGAGCATCGACTTCTTGTCCGAGTGATACTCGAGCGAGGTCGAGCGCTATCACTGCATCGAGGTCGACTCATTTTGTCACTTTGTCATGGAGGGTTTTTCTGATAAGGTCTGGATTGGTACGAAGAATCTTGATGTCAATCATAGAAATGTGATGTGAAAAATAGAATTCCTGAAATTATAGAGAAAACAAAGCTATTTTCCAGTTTTTTTGCAAAAAGTACCAAAAAATGATATGATTTATCTATGAACTTTTTTAAACGCGAATCAATACATATCAAAAGACTCAAAAAAGTCACTGAAGCCATGGCAGTCTGAACGGGAATTATCATGTTTTGGCGTGGTATATGGCTCCTCGCTGATACTTATCTCTATCCATCACATGATGGAGTAAGTGCTATTATATCACTCTTTACAGGTATTCTCATACTCCTCCTGACACGAAGCTTCGTCAAGCAATTCCTCGGAGAAATGCAAGAAGAAGAACTCCGAGCAGAAAGAACCATGTTTGAGAGAATTATGAGGAAATAAATTATTAATAGGTAAAATAATGAACGAATACAATCCTCCATGAAAAAAAACAATTTTAGGAGAAATTCTGAATCAAACACCAATGGCAGAATCAATTCATTCTTCTCATGCAAGAGAAATGCATGTATTCTTTAATTGTGTCCAGACAGTAGAAGATGTACGAAGAAAAGGAGAACTTTTTTTAGATGGAAGTATCGTTTTAGAAAATGATGGATTTCTTGTATACTATGTCTGAAAGGAAAAATCTTTCTATGTTTATTCGAAAGTGAATAAAAAATTTATCTCAGTAGAAAGCATACTTGAATGAAAAAAGTGAATAATCAGAGCATTTAAAAATATACTCGATGATAGTACTGGAAAATGAATATATATAGAACTAGAACCTGAGATTTGGATGCATCTCTCAAATGAAATGAAGTCAATAGAATTTCAGATACAAAGAAACTCGAAATGAGAAAAAACATACTTATACAAAGCACCTTCAGAGCTATCTGATGAGGAAAGAAGATTATTTGCTGATACAATGGGATCCTGAGAGCATATCCCCACAAGAAGTAGATTTGCAAATATAGTTTGAGCTCTCAATCCGTATACTGGAGATCCAATAATGCTTGCAATCACTACAGATATAAAACTTCAATAATCCCACTCTCGATAGATGGGATTTTTCTTTGCCTTTCGTGCCATTTTTCATATAGTAAAACGAGTAATTTTTCAAATCCAGAATGTCTCTCTATACAAAATATCGCCCCCGCGACTGGGACTCAGTTATCGGTCAAGATATGATCG
The DNA here is from genome assembly GCA_031539225.1 of Patescibacteria group bacterium. Taxonomy (GTDB): domain Bacteria; phylum Patescibacteriota; class Gracilibacteria; order BD1-5; family UBA2023; genus JABFSX01. The sequence goes on from JAVKLJ010000007.1 coordinate 50,198, forward strand.
CGACGATACTGCGAAACTCTCTCAAAAATAATCGAGTCTGACATGCGTATATCCTGACTGGCTCTCGCTGAACTGGGAAGACGACCAGCGCACGAATACTCGCGAAGTGAGTGAACTGTCTGAACTTGCGAGATGGGAATCCATGTCATGAATGCGCAAATTGTATCGCTTTTGATAGTGGGTCTTTTCTCGATGTCATAGAGATAGATGGAGCGAGCAATAACTGAGTCGAAAATGTCCGTGAACTCATCGAAAAGGCGAGATTCGAACCGTCTCAATGAACATACAAAGTCTATATCATAGATGAGGTCCATATGCTCTCGACGGGTGCTTTTAATGCTCTCCTCAAGACCCTTGAAGAACCACCAAAACATGTAAAATTCATCCTCGCAACGACAGAAATAGAAAAAGTCCCTGAAACTATCCGTTCCAGATCTCTTCGTTTTGATTTCAAAAAAATCACACCATGAGATATCGTAAAACGACTCGAATTTGTGACAGAATCAGAGTGAATCACAGCCGAAAAAGAGGCTCTCGCTATCATCGCAAAGGCTGCTCGTGGAGCGCTCAGAGATGCACTCACTCTCACCGAGCAAAATACGATAAACAACGAAATCTCGACAGAATATGTCCGATCTACTCTATCACTCCTCGAAGAAAATCTCATCGAACAAATCCTCACATCGATAAAAGATGAAAATCAAGAGTCTATCATGAACATCATCGAGATTCTGCGAGAGCGACATATCGATGCACGCGGATTTCTCGATCAGATGCTCTATGCATCGAGAGATAAACTCATCGAACACATGGATGACGGTGAATTTGGCATATATGAATCGATTTTTTCGATATTTGAAAATGCGTATACAAAAGTCCGCAATATTCCTGATGGATTTTTGCTCATCGAGATGACACTCATCCGAGCAGTAAAAAGAAATGGAGGAATAAATGATGAGTGAAAAAATACCCGAGAAAATACGAAGACAAAACATGAAATAAAAATGCCTGAAAAGAAAGATGAAAACAGTGAAATGGGGGTTCGGGGGGAAGGCACTGTCTGATCGGAGATGAAAAATAGCACATCGATGAGCGGAGCTAACCCTGAGCGAGTTTGAATTCCCACCGATGGTTTTGGTACTTTTTCTACAAAAAGTACAGAAAACGGTGTCTGAAAAGTAGAATCAGAAACCTCAAAAGAAGTACCATTTTCCTACCCAAAACTCCTCCAAATCACAAAAGAAAAACGACCAGCACTCGTCACTGATCTCAAACTTGCTCGATTTAAATGTGATAATACTACTCTCACACTCATATTTTCAAAAAAATGGAACTATGACCGAGTCAATACTCCAGCCACTCAGGGTATACTCACGGAGATACTTTCTGAAACATTTGGTGGAGTATGGGAACTCTCTTGTATTCTCGAAGAATGAGTTTGAGCAAACCTCGTGGATGAGGTATTCTAAAATATCATTTTTTATAAATTGTATTTTTTGATACAATTCCATCATACACTCTAAAATAATTCTATGTTCAATTCTCTTCTTCCCTACATATTCTCACGCGTCTTTTTCCAGAAAATATCAGCATTTTTTATATTGATAATTATCGGATACTTTCTCAAAGATTTTCTCGCACTCTTTTTGATTACTTTTATTTTTGCCTATTTGTTTCTCGAAATGGGGACAACCCTGGCAAAAAAAATCCATGATTGGTGACTGCATGGACATAAAACTCGCACAAGGAGACTCGCAGCAGAATACGCTACGACAAATATTGTTGTAACATTTCTCTATCTTTTCTTTATCCTTGTTCTCGGATTTCTTTTTGTCAGTATCATACCAAAAATAGGTATAGAAATAGAAAAACTCGCAACGAGTGCACCAAAACTCGCTGATGCATGAAGAGACCTCATTATGCGAATGGAAACAAATATAGGACTCGATCTCTGAGTGGAAGATATGTTTTCTGATATTATCAGTACTACGAATATCGAAAGCATGTGACAAACAGCCCTTATATACATACGAGATGCTGGGGCAATTTTGCTAAAATTTCTTATGGGTCTCCTTCTTTCCTATATTTTCATTATTGAACGATGAAAAATTATGCATTTTCTGAGACTCATACAGGATGGAAATTTCTCATTTTTATATAGAGAATACCGTATTATTGCGATGAAAATTGCAAAAGGATTTGGACTTATCTTTAAAGCACAATCTATTATAGCATTTATAAATGCAATACTCACGGCAATAGGACTTTCAATTATTGGACTTACTTTTTGAGGTTCAGGATTTCCCTATATCGTGACGCTCTCACTTATTGTTTTTATACTCGGTTTTATTCCTATTTTTGGAACATTGATTTCAAGTGTACCAATCATATTGATTGGATATGGATATGCTGGTATCGATACGGTCATAGGAGTAGTAATCATGATAGCTATCATCCACGCAATCGAAGCATATATCCTAAATCCAAAAATAGTATCATCATATGTACATTTCCCTGTATTTATTACCTTCTTGATACTCATTATTTCCGAGCATCTTTTTGGTCTCGTATGACTTTTGATTTGAGTTCCGATGTTTTCGATATTTTTAGAACTTTTTCAAGACTTTGATACCTATATAACTGAAGTAAAAAAGAGTATTAATGCAAAACGAGATTAAACAACAAGTACAAAATTTTATTTCTCATGCGACAAATGATCCAAAAATCATAGTCGTATATGGACCTACAGCCTGTGGAAAAACTGGGCTTTCTATCGATATTGCTCTTTTTTTGAAAGAGCGAGGATTTGAGCCACATATCATCTCTGCTGACTCAAGACAAATATATCGTGGCATGAATATAGGAACAGGGAAAATTACTCACGAAGAGATGCAATGAATCCCTCATCATATGATTGATATCATCGATCCAAATGAGAATTTTTCTGTTATGGATTTTCGAAATCGAGTAGAAAATCTCGATATGTGGCAATCATGGAAATGATGAAAAAAAAATATAGTCCCCATCATCTGTGGTGGGACTGGACTCTATCTCGATTCTCTCGTGCTCAAACGAACATATCCAACTATAGAAGCAGACTGGGAACTGCGAGCAGAACTCGAAAAAATCCGAATAGAACAATGAAATGAAGTTCTTTGGAAAATACTTGACGATATTGATAAAGAATATGCAAAAATACTTCATCCAAACAACTATCGATATGTAATGCGTGGTATCGAAGTATTCAAAAAAAGTGGTCGCTCAAAACTCGAAATCACAGATGAGCAAAAATGTATTTTCGATACACTTTTTCTGACTCCGTACGACTGAGACAGGGTTTCCCTCTATGAAAAAATCAATACACGCGTAGGTGAAATGTTTAAAACTTGACTTATCGAGGAAGTTCAATATATTCTAGATAATTTATCTCGTGAACTGTTACAAAAAAGTAACAATACACACTGCCCCTGACTCGCGACCATAGGTTATGCTGAGGTGGTAGAATACATCGAGTGAAAAATCAATCTCGATGAGTGTGTCAGCCTCGTACAACAACATAATCGGAACTACGCGAAACGGCAGATAACATGGAATAAAAAATATGAGTGAAGTATTAGATACGCAGACATGAAGTAATCTCCTGAATGCGATACAAGATTCATTATGAAATGATATAAGTATTGGGGAATTAAACTGAGACGACATAAGAAATTTCTTTATACAAAACCCTGAAGAGTGGGATAATATGATATTGAGTATTTATGATGATTTTCATAATAAAAATAACGCAAGTGATCCAATCTTCCAAACCTGCTCACAGATATTTTTAGAAATTCTCTTGAGTTTCCTTCTCGATCAGACACAGTTTGATGATAACCAATTAGCAAAGGTAAGTGATGGGTATCTTACTATAATACAAGCAATTCAATTAAACGGTACTGACTTTATGCAGGAATTCAAATGAGAAAAACCAAGACCAACAGAACGAATATGGAATAAAATAAGAGGAATGTTGAACCAAAAAGCTCAAGATATGAATATCTTGAGTAAAGTAAACACAGCTCTAGAAACCCAAGATGTACGATTGGTAGCATAAATAAAAACTCTCACTGAAGTGAGAGTTTTTTAATAATTTTTTCGCACATATCTCAACTCCCCATCGTCTCAGATAGAAAAAATATCTGAAGGTGGACGATCACATATTCATCCATCAATTCACTCGACTCATGGAAAAAATACTCTCGCTTCGGCGAGGGTTTTTGATTCTGGATTTCCGGAGAGATTTGCCGATGTGAGAAAGAGCGGGTAAGAAATATTTTCTCGCTGTTTTGGTATACATATATCACCAACACGGAGTGAAATCATACTATAGCGCTCACTCTCTATCCACTCAGGCAGCTCACAAATCCTCTTTCACAGAAAACTCCATGGATGTGGGTATGCTTTGAGGAATTCTATTTGTTCATCGGATATTTCAATATATTGCTTCATATCCTCAAAACTCTCAACAAGGAAAGCAAGAGGCTTCGAAAAATCTCGACCCTTGAGGCGGTATATCTCGAGGTAATCAGTTTCAGTGAATTGACCTGCGAGACCATAGCATGTGTCAGTTGGTAACAAGAAAATCATATATTTTCTTAATTCGCCCATCGTCTAAAACTCGGACAATCCTGCTCGACATCGATATGAGAAAATCCTTTATGCTGAATCGCGGATTTGATAATTTCCTTAAGTTCCTGAAAATTCTTTGAATGAGCTGTTTTGGTAAACTTACATCCTGCATGTTCTGCGAGAGCGACAGGATCGAGTGGAGCTATGATATTTCCCTCTGGAGTTGTTTTTGTCACAGCTCATACTGGAGTCGTTGGAGATGATTGACCTGTGGTGAGGGCATAGTTTTCATTGTTAAAAACTATATAGGTGATATCGAGATCACGGCGACATGCATGGATAAAATGCCCCATGCCGATACCATATCCATCACCATCTCCTCACATAACAACCACGGTGAGATCAGGGTCTGCGAGTTTTACTCCTGTAGCAAAAGGCACAGCCCGACCATGAAGCGTCTCAGCTGCATATCCATCGATATATTGAGAAGCTTTTCCAGAGCATCCCACTCATGAAACTACCACTCGTTTATGAGATGGAATTCCGAGCTCTTTGAAGGCATTTTTTATCGCCATGATGATGAGAAAGTCCCCACAACCAGGACACCATTGTATGTTTGTAAGTCAAGAACGCATAGAGTTTTACTTTAAAGAATCAAAATCTTCATAAAAGAACGGCATGAGGTCATATTTTCGGATATGACTCACTTCGAGAGTTGGGATATGACGAAGTCAAAATTCTTTGGTGATGTAGTCCTCGAGTTGTCCCATATAGTTTGACTCGACAAAGACGACTCTATCAAGTCCAGCAATCACATCCCGAAGACGAGCATCGAGAGGTTTGAGACAAGTGAGCACAATCAGTCACCAATCACTATGATTATCACGCCAAGCCTCGGCAGTATATACTGTCAGTGAGAATGTGAGTATCATTTTTTTTGCATTCGGATTCACGACACGGTATCCCATAATTCCCTCTTTCTCATAAAAATTCTGAAGTTTTTTTGCTCGTTTTTCTGTCATTTTCACTTTCATTTCCATTTCTTCTGTCGTTGCTCCGTATTCATCATGCTCGTAACTCGTAGCGATAAAATCACCATTTTCCGTACCGACTCGAACATACGGAGATATCCCATCTTCCGTAAGCTCGTATCGTTTGTAGTCGGCAGATGGATTTTCGAGAAGCTTCCCGCGATGTACTGGAGTAGGAGTGAGTTTTGAGATTGAGACCTTTCCTTCTGAGTACTGTTTATCTGTAAGGATGATAACTGTTGTTTGGTACTTTTGTGCGATATTGAGGGCTTGTCCTGCCATAGCATATCCCTCCTCCATCGTCGATGGTATGAGTACAACATGATCTCCACCGCCAAATGTCGGAACGAGTGCATAGAGAATTTCAGACTGTTCAAAATATGTAGGAGTTCCTGTGCTTGGTCCTGCTCGTTGAGAGAGAACCGCAACAATCGGAAATTCCGCTTGCGTCGCAAATGAAAGTGCCTCTGTCATGAGAGCAAATCCACCACCAGATGTCGCGACCATGGAGCGTTTCCCCGTAAATGAGGCACCGAGTGCCGAGTTCATCACAGCAATTTCATCTTCTGCTTGGAGGTAGGTGACTTTTTTTGAATTCACGATTTCAGAGAGAACGGTCGATGCTGGAGTCATTGGATATGCGCTAAAATACTCCAATTCAGACTCTATAGCACCATAGGCAATCGCCTTATTTCCATAAGTAAGTGATTTTTTTGATTCTCATTTTTTGATGAGTTCATGGAGATTTCCATCAGGATTTTCGACTTTTCCGAGCTTCGCACAGTCTCTGAGAATTTCGATATTTTTTTGTACAGTTTCTTCTCATTTTTTTGCAAATGCTCGTGCAATAGACTCTTCAAAAGATACTGTATCGAGTCCGAGATACCCAGCAAGAATACCCAGAAGATATGTATTTTCATATTTATCCTCGATAAGCGGATCGATAACTCTATAGTCACTGCGAACATTCGGAAAAAGTGCTTCCACTTTTTCTACCCATTTTTTATTCGCGATAAGAAGTCCTCATTTTTTGAGATCGACGAGATTTGGGATGATATTTTTCTCATTCAAAGAAATCAGGACATCCACAGATTTTGTGATATACGGCTTTTCGCTACAGATATGGACATCATAGTAGTTGAGCCCTCATTTGATAATAGATTGATATTCACTATCAGTGATGACATGTTTTCAGAGGCTCGCAAAAGTGCTCGCGACGATATCCATGATTGAGTGCATACCGAGACCTGCTGGTCATGCTATGCGGATGGCAAAGTGTGTATTTTGATTCATGGGACAAAGTATAGAAAAAATATGGTATAAATCAAAAAATTACATAAACAAAATTCAAAAAAAGATATTCAAGATGGTAAACCAAAACCAATATCCTCTCGGCGTAATGGTACGAAGATAGTTTGCACCAAAATGTGACAATACAAGCGTTGCAATAGTTGTCCAAATGAGATGAAAAGGCGAAAGATTCATCATATGTTTGAAGTATATGAAAAAGCCTGAAAAAATCCAAGCAGAGTAAATACATTTGCTACTTTATGGGATAATCGTATACTCCGCGAAAGCTTAATAATCCCATCCTTCTCATGTCATTTGCCAATCTCGGTCTGATTCCTACTATTCTCGATGCGCTCAAAGAAGAAGGTTATACAAAACCAACTCCAATACAAGAAAAATCGATTCCTCTCGTTCTCTCAGGAAGAGACCTTCTGGGTGTAGCTCAAACAGGAACAGGAAAAACTGCTGCTTTCTCTCTTCCGATTATCCAGCTCATGCATGGAGATAAACATATACCTCCTGGAAAGAGACATGTCCGTACACTCATACTCACTCCCACTCGTGAACTCGCGATACAAATCGAGGAAAGTATAAAAAACTATGGTCGACATGCACATCTCAAGTCTCGTGTCATTTTTGGTGGAGTTGGACAACATGGACAAGTAGAAGCACTCAAAAAATGAATCGATATTCTCATCGCTACTCCTGGACGCCTGCTTGATCTCATGAATCAGGGTTTCATTGACCTAAAACATGTACAATTTTTTGTACTGGATGAAGCAGATCGTATGCTCGATATGGGATTTGTTCATGATGTAAAAAAAGTTATTGCAAAACTCCCAACAAAAAGACAATCGCTCTTTTTTTCTGCGACTATGCCTCCTGCGATAATCGAACTCTCACAGAAAATTCTCACCAATCCAGCAAAAGTCGAAGTGACTCCAGTTTCGAGTACAGCGCACACCATCGACCAAGTTGTATATTTTGTCGATAAGCACAATAAAAAAGAACTCCTCAAAGAGATACTGTCAGATAAAAAAATAGAACGAGTACTTGTTTTTACACGAACAAAACATGGTGCAGATAAAGTTGTAAAAGACCTCGAACTCGCACGGATTCCTGCGCGAGCAATACACGGAAACAAATCTCAGAACAACCGTCAGGCAGCACTGAGTGGATTTAAAAATCGTGAAATTCGAGTACTCGTTGCAACAGATATTGCCGCCCGTGGTATCGACATCGATGAACTCACTCATGTCATCAATTTCGAACTGCCGAATGTATCAGAATCCTATATCCACCGTATCGGGCGAACTGGTCGTGCTGGTGCGAGTGGGATTGCAATTGCTTTTTGTGATGCAGAAGAAAAGGAATACCTCAGGGATATCGAAAAACTCATCGCAAAAAAGATACCTGTCATCGAAGAACATGGATATCCACTCATGAATCATACGGTAGAAAAAACTCCTGCCCCAGCACCTCGATGAGCCCGAGGAAAACCATCATTTGAAAAAAGAAAGATGGATACTACAAGTCGACCTCCTTCACGAGAAAATCGAGAATTTTCATCTGTAGAGAAAAAAGAAACAAAATCTGAAAGGTCACAAAAACCATGGGAAACAAAGCCATCATTTGAGAAAAGAAGTACATTACCAGAAAAAACAGGATTTAGTCCACGAAAACGAGAAGATTTCGGAAAAAAAGAAACTGATGAAGCCCTCCCAAAACCAGGAGAAAAACTCAGTTGGAGAAAGCATACAAAACGCTCAGAACGCAGTTTTAGTAAAAATAAAGAACGAGAGTACTACGAAAAAAAGTGAGCAGAACCAATCACACCGAAACCTCCAGAAAAGAAAATCTTTGAAAAGAAAACACCAGAAAAAAAGCCAAGTGAAAAACCATTTCCAAAGAAAAATGGTTCCCCTCATGTAAAGAAACCAAATCCAAAGCCATTTGTTCCTGTGATGCCGAAAAATGCGAGAGAAGTGAAATAAAGCTATCCATGAAAACTGTCAAAAAACCACCGTATCTTGGTGGTTTTTCTTTTATATTATCCCATACCTCAGTCCATCAACATCCCCTGCCCCGAGGAGAAGTATAAGAGAAGAATTCGGATTTTGTTCATCGTACTCTCGTATAAGTTTTAGAGTATTTTCGAGTCATTCACCATGTTTTACATTTGGCTGATTTTTTTGTATTTCCTGAACGAGCTTCTCTGTTGTCATCCACTCCACATCTTCTTTTTTATCTCGAGAAAAATAAATATCTGGGATGATGAGCATATCGACATCAGAAAAAGAATTTGCAAATTCTGAAAGGAGTTCACGAGTACGAGAGTACTGATGTGGCTGAAAGACGACAAAGAGCTTTTTATCTGCATACTTTTCCCTGATCGCTCTGAGCGTAGGACGAATCTCATTTGGATGATGCCCATAATCAGACATGAGGATATTTCCATTTTTTGTTGTACCGACTATTTCAGAGCGACGCCATGAGCCTCGATATGATTCGAGTTTTGGAACAATGATAGTATCCTGCATTCCGAGAAGTCGTCCGACCGTATAAGCAAGTTCTGCATCATGGAGAAGATGAATTCCAGGAACTTGGAGTTTCATCTCTGGGATATCGAGAAATTTCTCTACGAAATAAATCTTCTTTTTCCCACAACAATCCTCCTCCACACGAGGATAATAAGTAACCTTTCGGTTTCCAACGATGATTTTCTTTTCATCAGGAATTTGGAGTTTTTTACTATTCTTATCATCTGCTGATATGATAACAAATCCACTCGTCTGATCCACAATCGACTGAAACGCAGAGATATAATCCTCGAGATTTTTATAATAATCCAAATGATCGAGATCAATATTCGTAATAACAGTGATATACGGACGATACTGGAGAAACGATCTTTTATACTCACAAGCTTCGATAACGAAGTTTTCTGCTTGTATCTCACTATAAAAATTCGTATTTCCGAGTTGTGGCACTTGCGTTCCGATAATAGCACTACAACCAGGTGCTGTTGGTATATAGGAAAATGCACCATCTTCAGGAATCTCTATGGTCGGGTTATCTCTGTACTCATTCGCGAGCATGAGTGTCGTCATGGCAGTTGTGGTAGACTTTCCATGGGAACCAGTAATCGCGATTCATTGTTTCGCATTAAAAACTTCACCAAGCGCAACGGGATACGAGAGGTGTCTTATTTTTAAATCCCTTGCCTTTGAAAGTTCAGGATTTGCATAAATCTGCTCTTCGGGTGCGAGATCTGGCTTGGTAATGATAGCTTCAGAATATATCACTAAATCAGTAGTATCTGGAAGGTTGTCTGCCGTATGTCCTATATGTATCTGGAATCACTCAGTACGAAGAGCATCGAGAAATGGGGAGTCAGCCCCATCAGAGCCAGAAACCGTATAACCGAGGTACTGATAATATCGAGCAAGAGCAGATACTCAGATTCCACCGATACCGATGACATGAAGGTGTTTTTGTGTTCTTTGCATACGGAAATTATAGAGAGAAATATATTTTCACAAAATAAATTATTATATTGACATTTTTATTAATTATTTTAAATTATATTCATGATACAGAGTAATTCTACACATATAGAACCGATTCAAAAAAGATGAATAACAGAAGCATCTCAGAGAAAACGAATGAATTCATTTGTCGGAGAATCATCCAATCCATATCCAAGAAAGAAAATGAGAAAAGTAATAATAAGAATTGGAAATGATGTATTTCGTGCAATTTCTGGAAGCGTTATAGAAAAACAAAGTATATCCTATAAAAATCGAATAAGAAAAATCGGAATACTTCTCGGTGGTGAAATGAATATAAGATGATTCTCCAAATTTATTCAGTGAAAATAGATTTTATAGAGAATTCAATACTTTTTCTACCCACTCATTGACTGTTTTTCAGGATATCGCTCGCTCAAAGTGCAAGCGATATTTTTTTAGCACCAAATCATTATTGCAAAAGTTTGCACCAAGATAAGTCCAGAGTCGGTAGACTTTTTTTGTATCCATTTTATGCCAGAAATTCGAATAAAGTTCTTGTCTTCCATCGAGAAAATCAAGAATATCATCGAACCAATATACTTCATCAACTCGAATTCATTCATGATATGAGACTTCTTCGAATACGCTTCGAGAAAATGAATACTCAAATACAGTAGATGTTTTCGAAACAAAATCCTTACATTCTATTCTATAGGCTCCATCGTTATTTTTGATGAGCGCACTCCGCAATGACGCCACAGGGGATGCTGACCAATATGAGAGAAATCGGGAATTGAGTATGGTGAGGATTCGGGTTTTAGCATCTGGGATATCGATGTGTTCGCGTGGAAAAATTGGTCATGAAGCATAGATTCTATCATCTTCTCATGATTCTCATAGTGTTTCATTTTGAGTCATTAGTTCTCAGATTGCACATTCTTTTCTGCCTGATTCGATACTCCCATTTTCTATTTTATATTGTCTTCATGGGATGAGCGCCTTCTGAGGAAAACTATATCCACATCACTCTGCCATATCCATCTCGAGAGAAACAACCTCAGAGAGTGGAAAAATGGAAAGTGATGCAAGTGATGCGGAAACCGACGCAGGATAACGAATCCCCTGCCCGATAAATCCTCGTACAAATCCAGGAAGCGTGAAGATATTATCCAGATCGGCATATTCCTCATATTCATATTTTTCGTAGCTTGCTCGCATTTCTTCTTTTCTATTTGCGATATATTCAGATCTCCATGATTTGCGTTTTTGGGCATCATAGTCATAGGAGCGTAATTGCCCGTCGAGTTCATTGCGACTTGCAAGGTAACATGAAGTTTTATAATCTTTTTTTGTAAAAATACGCCAGAGTTCTTTTGCTATTACCTCATCATATTCATCAGGAACGGTGTCTATCTCAGCAAAAAGGAGTTCTTCTTCATTTGCGATCGAGAGCATCATCACATCATCCTCATTAGTGATATTTTCCTGTTCGAACATATACCCAGTTATCTCAACTCATTTGAGGGAAAATGTCTTTTTTGGAAATAGTATATGAACAGGAATATCTCCGAGATACTCATGAAGGAGTGGGAGGAGGTATGCGAGACTCGCAGGAAGGATGAGAAGTGGCTGAGCATGAGCATACATCTCGACGAGGGTGTATGGATCAAAATGATCGGTATGTGCATGGGAAATGTATATAGCATCGAGAGTCTTTATTTTCTCGGTATCGAGACAAACGCGAACACTGCGTTCCATCAAATCTCAGATAGCATAATCAGAAAGCCAAGTATCTACGAGTATTCGGATATTTTCACCACTGGAGTTTTTTATATCTACGAGAAACTCAGTATGTCAGAGGGGGGTGAGAATCATAAGAAAAAAGAGAGAATATGAGAGAAATTATGCAAAAAAACCTCCAAAATCTTGGAGGAATTTTTATTGTGCTCATCTTTGCAGGATATCAGTCGCTTGCCTCAGTAAGTCACCGCTCCCCACTGGAGGAAACTGATTATTCATCATTACTTTTGCTTGTTCGAGAATCATAGGTTTCATCGTCTCTGCGAGATTCGAAACTATAGGTTCTATTACTTGTTTTATCGACGGGAAAATTTCGCTCGAACGAGTCGAGAGAATATAGATACAAGTAATGATAATTATCCATTTGAAAACACGAAACCAGAAAACTCTTTTTCGAGAAGATTCCTGTTTTTTTAGCATATCATAGATAGCATCGAGTTTTTGTTCGGGCGTGAGGTTTTGTTCTGTCATAGGATTTTTTATTCACCAGAAACAGTTGTATCAGTCGGAGCATGGAGAACTTCGAGAGATACGACGATACCAGTTCCGAGGATAGAGAGGATCAGAGCAATAACTGTAATAGTAATGAGAATTTTTCGCATAAAAAAGAAAATTAAAAACATTATTTGTATGCTTCCTTATGCGAATTTCTTATATGTGTCTTTGAAGATTTCCGTTAAGGATTGCAATGTTTCCGTATTTTGCAATCTAGGAAATCGAGAAGAAAAACACATAAAGAAATGAAGCATGGAAGCCCTGAGACTTTTGGTACTTTTAGTCATAAAAGTACAGAAACGATACTACTCTTCGATACTTCCCGAATAAACTTCTGGTATAAATTCATCTTTTGGAGTCATTGTATTGAGTTTTTTCATCATTTCTGTCATTGGTACTATATCTTTTGGTGCATCTATCACCTCCTTCCAGTCACTCGTCTTATAGAGCGACTCGATAAAAAAGTGAGGACCCTCGAGTGAACCAGTTCCAGCAGGTGGAACCTGGATATCGAGAGAAAACTTTCCATCATCAGATACAAGGGCGATATTGGCTCGAAATAGTTCTTGCCCACCCATACTCACCATGAGAGGTCCTGAAAGTATATGATTGTTTTCTGTAAGTGTGAGATCGAGCGACCCATCTGGAATAGTTCCCTTGAGCGTGAGTCCTGTGAGTTTCTTTCACTCGTTTGTACCACTCCAATTGATAGTTCCAACTGGGAGAGTCATACGACCCTCGAAGTGTGTATCATCTTTTTTGATATGTTCGATACTTACAGAGACACCTTCAGCCGATGCGCTGAGATCAAATCTCTGGAATTTTCTCCCATCAAATGAAGCACTGGCAAGGACACGAGCAAGCTCAGCACCACTCTGTGATGCTTGTATTTGGAGTTCTTTTTTTGTATCAGTGTTAGAAAAACTGAGTGCAAAATCAGCATTTGCCTCATCAGTATGAACAAGGATATTCGTCTTTTCTGGAGTCGTCGAGAGAGAAAGAGTACCGAGACGAGTCCCACCAGAGAGAGAAACTGCAAGTGAGAGAACGGAAGTGCGAGATTCTTTTGTATCAAATGCGAGAGTTCCAGAAAAAACAAAACCATCGAGAATACCACGGAGATTTTTCTTATCATTATCAGTCATGCCAGTTCCAGCGAGATCCGTCGCGAGCGTGTCTGCAAGTGCTACTACACGATCTCTATCCATATCGATAGACCATGTATGAAGTGTCCCGACACTACCGAGATCACCTGTATTTTTCCAAACATGATACTCTGTGAGGTATTTTTCTACATCCTTCATTGTCATTTTCGAGAGATTTTCTGCTATCTTTGCTCATGCACGATCCGCCTCACTTGCTCCAGAGAGACTATCGAGGGAGTCAGACTGAGTATAGGCGAGCCACTTCGTCGCATACTCATCGATGACTTTTTTTGTATCAGATGGCATCATAGCACCGAGGTCGATACCATCATATCGGAAATATGTATCACCAAAGTGAGATATGAGATTGAGTTTCTTTGCAGAAAGAGCACCAGAAGCCATGAATGTATCATATGAAACTTTTGCATCTGAAAGGAGAAAATCAGCAGTTCTCTCATAGGTTTTGATATCAAAATTTGTCGAGAGAGCTCCTGAAAATAATCCAGGAACCGTGAGAAATGAAGAAAGTGAACCCTCAGACCGTTCTTCTGGAGAAAGCCCAAGTGCTTTTGAGAGATGATCTACAGAACTCACCATCTCGTGAACATGATTGTCATAAAGTGCATCAAATCCAGTATTCCATGGGAGTGTACAAGATGTGAGTAAAAGAAGAATCGGGAGAGATACGAGGATTTTTCGCATAAAAAGAAAAAAGGAAATAACAGGCCCAAGTATATGAAAAAGCAGAGAAAGCTCAAACTTTTCCTCGAAAAAATGGTTGCATTTTTGCGTTTTTCTATATCCTAAATCTATCTTTATTCTTCAATCATTTTCCTCATATGGCAAATATCGATCACGCACCGAGCAAATATATGCTCAATCTCCTTCATGTACTTCCTGCATTTGCAGATGAAAGCAAACTCCGCATCAATGCACTCATCGAACTCAATTCGATGACAATCAATAAGTATGAAATCATTACCGAATCAGGTCAGCTCAAACTCGACCGAGTCGGATACTCTTCACTCTCCTATCCATTTGCCTATGGAGCAATACCATGTACTTGGGATGAGGATGGAGATCCACTCGATGTAGAAATCGTCGGAGTGACAGAACCACTCATTCCTGGATCACTTGCTGAAATTCGCATCATCGGTATCATGAAATTCGATGATGGTGGTGAAGTGGATGACAAGGTCATCGGAGTCCTCGCTGATGATAAACGCATGGATCATATCCAAAGTTACAAAGACCTCGGAGCTCACTGGGAAAAAGAAACTACATACTACTGGGAACACTACAAAGATCTCAAGAAACCTGGAACATGTAAGGTAAATGGATTTTTTGACGCGACAGAAGCTGTAAAAATCATCAAAGAATGTGAGGAACGATACAAGACTGACTATCTTCCAAAATTTAACTAAATGCGAAATTCTTATCCTTACATTTTCGGTTATGAAAATGGACTTCCTCCAGAAATAGCGAAACAAAACAGGGAAAATGGATCATTTGAAAGTTTTCTCATAAATATCCTCGGAAAAGAGGTATATGAAAAAAGGAATCAAATGCGTCTTATGGAAAGAGCGATTAGTATAGTTGTAAATGAGATTCTTGTAACTCTCAATTAATATCCCTTTTTGGATATTTTTTGCACTTTCTCATTTTTTCTATACACTCTCTCGCATGATAAAAATACTTTCCCACACAGCAAAACGAACAGGACTCGAACTCGAGAAACCACTCTCATTTGTACTCACTTGCCAGTCAGGACTCGAGTCACTCACAAAGCGGGAATGTGAACGCATCGGACTCGCAGATATCTGAGGACAAGATAGACTCGTCAAATGAAACGGAACACTCAAAAATGCCTACGAACTCCTCGTGTGGAGTCGGTTCGCCAACCGAGTTTATATATCACTTTCAGAGACAAAAGTCACAGACTTTGATACACTCTTTACTCTCTGCGAACGGATAGAGTGGTCGGACTATCTCACAGGAAAAGAAAATATCGTCATAGAGGCTTCGACAACTCGCTCGACACTTTCAAGCGCTCCGACGATACAATCAGTCGGACAAAAGGCAGTATACTCCACACTCAATACTCCAAATATCACAAACGGAGTCGAAGTCCATATCCTCATCCTCATCATCGATGATATCGCACATATCCTCCTCGATATCACAGGTGAACCCCTTCATAAACGCGGATATCGAAGAGAGGCAGGTGAGGCACCCATCAAGGAAAGTCTCGCAGCAGCACTCGTCGCATTTGCGAACTGGAAGTACAAAAGTCCAATCCTCGACCCATTTTGCGGAAGTGGAACTATCCCAATCGAAGCCGTCATGATCGCGAGAAATATTGCGCCAGGACTTCAGAGACACTTCAGAATAGAGCCTCTTCCCTTTCATGATAGAAGCCTCTTTGAACTGGTCAAAACTGAAGCAAGAAACAAATCATATCCAAGTGGAAAATACCAAGTATACGCATCAGATATAGATCCTGAGATGATACGAATTGCACGAGAAAATGCCGAAAGAGCAGGTGTCGGAGAGGATATCGTGTTTGAAGTGGGGAACTTTCTCGAAAACCACAAACAAGCAACCATCATCACAAATCCTCCGTATGGCAACCGTATACAGAGTGATGCTCTCCCAGAGATATATGCAAAGCTCGTAAAAAATACGATGGAAAATGGTGGTGGATTTATCACGACATACGATATCGGGAAAAACTCACTCGCAAATAAAAAACTCCTCAATGGAGCTGAGGAATGTAGGTTTTGGTATAGGAAATCTTAATAAAGAATCTTCTCAAATTTGAGATGTATGAAAATATCGAAAATCCCCCACTTTCGTAGGGGATTTTTTAAAATTGTTTTCGTGGCAGACCAAAGAGAGGAAGATTAGAACATTAATCTCAATTAATAAACTACATTACAGACAAAGAAAATAAAATAGAAACAGGTCAAATATAAGAAAATATTAATCCTACAATGCCTTCATCGACCAATTTTCTAAAATCTTTTGACAACATATAGTAGAAACAGTACTATAATAAGCACAATATCTAGTGTCTATTATAGCGACCCATATCTTGGTCTGCTCGAACCGTACCTTTAAAGATATTTGTACATCATTATTTTCTAAATGATTTTTTTATGTAATCTTCTGAATCAAAAAAATAAAAACTCTTCCATTGTTTGGAAGAGGGACTAGTTCCTATGTATGTACCTCAGATGAGGTACCTGTAAAATTCATTGGACCGAATTTACACAGGGAGTATATAGGTTTAAGGATTTTACTCAAGGGAAAATATATAGACATTTCTATATTTTTGCCCTAGTTCCTGACTTATCCTATTTAGGATGCCTATTACTTTAAAAACATATTCTTATGTCAAATACACTCACACTATATAAAGCGCTCGGTATTACTAATACCGGGGAGGCTTCATTTGTAAATATTCACTTATCACAAGATACCCGCCTATTCGTAGATCCTATGAATATTCTCAATAATTTTGATTCTCTATCACTAGAGGCTAAAGATATTATTCAAAATTACTTCTCTGTACTGATTGAATACATCTCTCAATGAGAAGAGGTAAAAGCTCTACATCTTCTCTCAGGACTAAGAGAAAGTAATACCATATCTTGATTTACACGGCTTGGGTATGCAAGAAAGAAAAACTGAAAAGCAATATGACTAGACAAGGCTAAGTTAATCTATAATGCAATAAGAAAGAGCTGAGCAAAAGATTTATGATGAATAGAAGAACTCACTCTAATAATTCCATGAATTGATAAAGATAATATTTCAGACCTAATCACAAATCTTATTTGAGAACTTCTTATTGAATATTCTCTCAGAGAATGTGTAAAGTATTGATGAAAAACAAAAACTACAAGAATACTCATGTGGAGTTCAACGAAAATGGATTGGGCAAAAAGGTATGTAGAAATTCCATATTTAGAAAATGAATTTGTTGTTTTTATGCCAAAGAATCTTGTAACAAAGACATTTCTACTAAGTACATGACGGCTCTTAACTGATGTTATTGTGCCATATGAACAAGAAAGACTTTTTAATTCCTGAAGTGCACTTTGTAGACTTCTTAAAGACTGAACCAAATGAAAACCTCTAGTAAAAGAGGTACGAAAAATTATAGAATGTACAAAAGGTTGAGTTATTAACTTTATTAAAAACAATCCAAAGTTAATGGAGAAATACAAAGAATCACTCATTACAAGATAAATCTTCTTTAAAGAAATCCCCAACTTTCGTAGGGGATTTTTTAAAATTGTTTTCGTGGCAGCGCTACGGAGAATCGAACTCCGGTTACAGGAATGAGAATCCTATGTCCTAACCACTAGACGATAGCGCCATATCTACGAGGAAAGTCCTCGTAGGATATATTATTTCTTGAGATCAGTAGTGATACCCATAGAACGAGCAGAACCAGCTACGATAGACATAGCATGATCGAGATCGTTTGCATTGAGATCTGGCATCTTTCCTTCAGCAATAACCTTGAGTTGTGCTGTTGTGAGGTGTCCAACCTTTACTTTGTGTGATTCCTTAGAACCTGATGCGAGCTTGAGTGCATCCTTGATCCACCAAGTCATAGGAGGTTGCTTTGTATAGAAATCAAAAGAACGATCTTCGTAGATATTGATCACAGTTGGGAGGATTTTCCCCATCTGATCTTTAGTCTTGTCGTTAAACTGTTTACAAAATTCTGCAATCTGGATACCTGTAGGTCCAAGCGCAGTACCTACTGGAGGTGCTGGATTTGCTTGTCCTGCTTTGAGTTGTAACTTAACAACTTTTGTAGGTTTTTTAGCCATAAAAATATGAGATTATCCGCCTGAGCGGATTCGAGATGCTTTTTCTCTTCGGGAAAAGAAAAGAAACACTCGGGATATAAAAATTAGAAGCTCGGGCATTATAAAGATTTTTCCGAAAAATCAAGAAAATTGCAAAAAAAGAAAAACCATGTTACAATACTGTTACATTTATAAATTTTATGAACGATATATTCGGTATCTGAGAAAAAATTGAGAAACCAAAAAATCTCAAAAATAGACCACTTCTCGCAAAGATGCTCTCAGAAGCAAAAGAATGAATATCTGCAAAAGAAAAATTTCGAGTCGAGTCAATGCAAAATATCCGCTCAATGATTGATGCTGAAAATTTTTCTGGAAAAGATAAAATAGAGGTCACTCCTTCAAAAGAAGAAAGGGATCAACTTATTGTAAAAACAAAAGATGCTTCATTTTTTGTAGATTTTATCTACCAGGAAGAAGGTGAGGTATTTGATTCTCTCAGAAAATGAGTCATACATCCACCAGCAAATATCACACTTTCATCAAAAGTAGAATGAGAATACCATACTATCATGGATGGAACAGCAGAAAGCTGTTGAGTAATGGGAGCAGAGCTTCTCAAGCACATAGAGAGAAAGAAATATCCTGAAAGATTTGGATTTGAAAAAATACAATATAGGCTCGAAAATGATGATATTTTTATCGTTTGAACAAAAGGCAATAAAACCATCAGAATACCATTTCTCGAAGGATGGGATGATACAATCAGGATGAGTGCTTATGAATTTTTGGCTCACTACTTTGGACATCCTGTACCAAAAATACAACTACAGAAACAAAATGCAGAAAAAATAAATTACCTAGAAGCATAATATACCCTCTCCCCTCTCCGCTCCAAGCGGAGATTTTTTATCTCCTTGATACCATGTGAGTTCGATGCCTCACGGATAAACCGTATACATTCTTCGATATTTCATCGAGAGAGTCACTGCGTCGAGCCATCATGGGAGAGATGATAGAGGTAAGCAATAATCTCTCGCTGAAAAAATACCGATTCATCGAGGAAATCCTGACGGAAAAAAGAATGCTCTTTTTCTGATATATTTGCACTTTTAGTGAGCCAATCTATAACTTGTTTTTCTATATAATCCGTCAATTCCTGCATATATTGCCCCAATTCTCCAAGTGTCTCATCCATGGTAGGATTGATTTTCCGAAATAATGGGACGATATTCTGCCTGACATGATTTCGTTCGAAATCAGTATCCATATTCGTCATATCCTCACGGTATATGAGAGCATTTTCCCTTGCATATTGATAGAGCTTTTCTTTTCGGATGCTGAGAAGTGGACGAAATATATCTCCAGAAACAATAGACATGCCAGAAAGTCCACGGATTTTTCCTCATTTTCCCATACCCATGAGAATAGTCTCAACCTGATCATCCGCATGATGTGCCGTGAGGATATATTTGGCACTATATTTTTCTTTCACTTGGCGAAAAAAACGATACCGCTCCTCTCGTGCGATATGTTCGATACTTTTTTTTGTTGTTTTGGCGAGTCATCCGATATCCATTTTCTCTACCTCGCAGATGACATTTTCACTCTTGCAAATATTTGCAACAAGTTCTCTATCCGCATTAGATTCATCTCATCTGAGTGAATGATCAAAGTGTACAACGACAAGCTTTTCTTTTGGATGGTGTTTTTTGACCATATCAAAAAGTACCATACTATCCACTCACCCACTTACCGCGAGAATGAGAATATCCGATGACTCGATATATTTTGAAAATGTTTCTAAAAAAATATGCATTATCTATTTTTATTGAGTTTTCGAACAAAAGAAACAAAATCATCATCTGGAGCAATAATATTTGGGATTTCTTTTCCGCATTTTTTGCATTTATGGCGTATCATATCACCTTTATTTTTCTTGTAATCAATACCAACTGGCTCCATCAGTCATGCGCAATCAGAAGCCCGATCTCATGGAAAATCCCTATCCACATGGAGCGAATAGAGACATTTTGGACAGTGATTGCGAGCAGAACCTGTCGGATGTGGAGTGATTTCCTCTCTGCAATGCAGACAGATAAAAGACTCATTTCTCATGATAAATCACATAAAATCGAATATACTGATTTCAAGCAAAAAGAAAAGTCCTCTTTTTTGCAAAAATATATTCTTTCTGTTATAGTATCATCATGATAGATTCAACTATAACATCCACCATAGCAGACGAAGATCAGTTTCATGATGCACTCATAGCTGAAAAAGGGCGACAAAATCGAGAAAAAAATGAAAATCGATACGCTGAATTTGAGTCAAAAATTCACGAACTTTTAGCACGACAAGATAGTGATAGTACTCTCACTCTCGTCACAAAGTGAGCAATAGAATTTGGTTCATCAGATATCCACTATGATGTCAACGAGCAAGATATCCATATCCGACTGCGTATCGATGGCGAACTCACCGATGTAGCAACGCTCAGCAAGTGAGAATACAAGCTCCTCCTCGAACGCCTCAAGTACAAAAGCAATCTCAAACTCAATATCACCGAAGTCCCACAAGATGGAAAATACAGAATCTCGGAAAATGGTGATAAAATCGATGTCCGTGTATCGACACTCCCCGTCCGCACAGGAGAAAATGCAGTATGTCGAATACTTGACTCGACAAAATCTATCCCTTCAGTTGATGAACTCGGTTTCATGTGGACATCAAAGAGACAAATCGATAGAAGTATCAAAAAGAAAAATGGAACTATCCTCGTGACAGGACCAACAGGAAGTGGTAAAACAACAACTCTCTACTCGATGCTCGATGAACTCAATACAGAAGAGAAAAAAATCATCACACTCGAAGACCCTATAGAGTACGAACTTCCAGGAGTTGTGCAAAGTGAGGTCGATGAAAAACGGTGATACACCTACGGCACAGGACTCAAGGCACTCATGCGACAAGACCCAGATATCATCATGATCGGTGAAATCCGTGATCTCGAATCCGCGACTATCGCCATGCAAGCAGCCATGACTGGTCACCTCGTCCTATCAACTCTCCATACAAAAAGCGCCTGAGAAACAATAGAACGCCTCATGAATATGGGAGTTCCAAACTATATCCTCGCGTCTGGACTCGATGTCATCATTGCACAGAGACTTGTGAGAAAACTCTGTCCGCACTGTATAGAGTCGTATGAGGCTGATGCAAGCCAAGTAGATATCATAAAATACATGCTCAAAGATATCGGTATCGCGGGTCTTGCGGTCAAAAAAGATGCATACACACTTCATCGATCCAGATGATGTGAAGCATGTTCTATGACAGGATATAAAGGACGAATTGGTATCTACGAAGTTCTCTCATTTTCTGATGAAATTCGTTCTCTCATCAGGGCTGGATGAAGCCCGAAAGAAATCGTCGACACCGCCAGAAAATGAGACCTCATGCTCATGCGAGAAGATGGAATACTCAAAGCAATGCAAGGAAAAACGAGTCTAGAAGAATTATTTAAGGTAATTGAATAAGAAAAAATCCCCAATATATCTTGGGGATTTCTTGTACTGAGAAAACTACTTCGCAAGGACACTATCGAGCCATTTTTTCCCCATATCGAGGTCTCGAAATACGACTCCAAGATCGAGTTTTTTTCCATCAAGAAAAATTGTCGGAGTCCCCTGTACTCCGAGGCTATCACCTCTGGCAATATCACTTTCTATCTGACCGAGATATCTATCAGATTCGAGACATGCTTTCATAGATGCACCATCGAGACCAGCAGAAACAGCTATTTCTACCCTTTCATCATCACTCACACTCGCACCTGACTTTTGTTCTTCGAGAGTATAGAGTGCTTTTTTTATCTCCATATATTTTCCTTGTTCAGCACCACAGAGTGCTGTGAGTGCATCACGAGAAGCATTTTTATGTATGCTTGTAAGTGGATATTGACGATACTGGAGAACAACCTTTCCGCTCGATGCATATGACTCGAGAATTC
This sequence comes from Patescibacteria group bacterium, assembly GCA_031539225.1. Taxonomy (GTDB): domain Bacteria; phylum Patescibacteriota; class Gracilibacteria; order BD1-5; family UBA2023; genus JABFSX01. Next base: position 72,920 of record JAVKLJ010000007.1, read on the forward strand.
ATCCAACTGTATTATGAAAATTGATACATGCAGGACACTGAAAATCTGCGAAAATCTCAATTGTATGATTGCCTTTTCCGTATGTTGGAGTTGGAACCGTACGGTTTTCAGAAGAGACGGTTTTTGTAGGAGTAGTTCCAGGAAGAGTACAAGATGCAAGAGTAAAAAGAGAAAGGAATATAATTATGTATTTCATGATATGATAAATTAAAAATCAGAGGAAGTATATGCAACTTTTTTCTTTTTCCAAACTTTTGCATTTTCATATATTTCTGAATACAATACATGTATGCAAAAGAACCTCATTGCCATACTTCTCCTCATAGGACTCGTTCCTGGAGTTTTTGTATATGCTGGAGAAGATTCATTGTCTCTAGATTTCTATAGTAAAATAGAGGACTCAGATGCGAACAATATTCGCACACTCACACAAACACGACTCGGTGAATATGGACGATTTGCTGGATTTGGAAAGGCATGTCGAGGAAAAGTCACATGGCTTGATAGTGAGCCTATTAATACAAAAATACTTGACGAGATACAATCCTGAAATTATGGAAGTATTCTCGCAATAGCGCAAAAAAAGAAGATATCTTTGACGAGTGAAAGCCTCATAAGTCTCACGAGTTGTCTCACGGATACATATAGTGATATGCAAATAAATGCAATGAAAGATATGACTGCCATGAAAAAAGCATGAGGCGCATGAGTCTATATGGATGGTGACACAACAAACTCTGATTACGATATCATCACGGATATAACAAAGATCAATCAAATACTTTTTAGTGACGATCTCAAGTATAATGGAGTAAAAAATAATTCACAAAATAGTTTCGCGAACTTTCTTGCTGGAAAATGAGCTCCGAGCCTCTTCCCTGCTTTTCCTATAGGAAATACAGGAACATGAACAAACTCAGCAAATTCATGAACAGGAAACACTGAAACAGGAAGTATGACTCCAAATTCCCTATGATGACTCTGAATCGGTGAAATCTGTAAAAAACCTACGAGCGATACGGCAACATCAGTCGAAAATATGATAGATAGCTCTTTTCTCTCTGACTTGAGCCAAGTACTCGGATGATGACCCACAGAAAACAATGGAACAACATATGACAATAAAATCCCTTCTCTCTCCGGCGCAGAAGCAGATGCAAGCCTAAAAACAGCATCGAGTGATTTTTATAATACACCTCGTTGTGGAATTACAGATTTTTTCTGTATCACTTTTGGAGTAGACCAATGAAGTACCAATCTCCTCGTTGGAGGAAAAACAAAATCTATAGAATCAATCGTTGATAAGCATATAAGCCTCTTGGAACCAATATCATGGACAAATCTTTCAAGTCAAAAAATGACGCGAAATAGCTTTCAACTGAATTGGTCAAATATGAAATTTTCCAATCTCATACCAAAACAGCTTGTATATATCTCAAAGATGCCTCAAGTCAAAGATAAATACAAAGAAGATGTCACACCAGCAACAGAAGAAGAAAAGCTCAAACTCATGGAACGCTGTGCCAATGCTACTGCTGGATACAAAGACCCTATCTGAGGTGGATACACCAGTCGTATAAATCAAACAACAGGAAATATAGGTGAAAGTGCCATGTGACTTGGAGTGATAGATACTTCTGCATGAGAGCTCAAGTGATGTCTGTCTCTCTATCTCACAAAATGACGATCAAACTACTATAAATCATTTGGTGCAGACCTCACAGAAATACAGCTTTTTACGAGCGCTATACTCGATGAAGTATCAGATATACTCAAAATCGGAAGCAATATGTATACTAAGTGAAAACAATAATTATGTTCACAAAGAAAAAAATACTCATCTGTATATTGGTAAGCATCACACTTCCTTATAGTGGTGTTTTTGCTGCAGAATGTGCTATAGAAAATGGACCATCTCCTGGTATCGTCTCCTATGTCGCTGAGGTAAAAAAAGATATAAGCAATATCACAAACGGAGCTCGTGCAAATTGTGGACCAAAAAAAGCAGGAAATGGCATAATATCTGGAACAAATCGAGTCACAGAAGTACTCGACGGATGAGCATCTCGAGCTCTCAAAGATGACCCCACATCATCAAGTATGTATTGATCTATACTCCTTGATTTCAACTACAATATACAAACAGCATTTAAAGGTCAAAGTCGGGCACCAGTCACACGAGATGGACTCATCTTTGGAAATCTCGAGAAAAATACAATCATCCCAGCCATCAAGCTTCTTACAAATACCTGTAATCTTACTCAAGAAAAACAAAATAGTTTAGAAAAGATACTTGCGAGAAATACTCGGATAGCAAATTTTTATAAAACAGTAACCATAGGGAATGCTGAACCAAAAGGAAATACTGATGAACTTGATATCTTTGCCTACTATAATCCAGAAAATACGAAAGCATGTAAAAATGAATATTCTTTTGAAGAAGGATCTCAAAAAATCATGGAAAGAATCGGAAAAATGTCACTGTTTAATAGTAATTCTATAACAGAGTGGAAAGATGCTATAGCACTCATGCGATGAAGTCCAAAAGGTGGAAAACCTACCTATGATGCAGTTGCTCAGAAACTCCTCGTAGCAGAACTCTCAAGACAATGACTTTCTGGAAAAGCTATAGAGAGCATGGTTTCTCGTTTTACTTGTGTCCGAAATAAAGAAGACGGAAATGAGACAGAGTGAACTGACCCAAATACTCGAGCAAAAGCACAAAATGAATGTACATTTTTTAGTGTCCTTGGCGCTGATAAGCTCACAAATTGGATGAAACCTTTTGTCGCTCAAGCACCGACCGCATGAGCTGTCATATCAAGAAATGAAGCCTATCAGAAAGCAACTCTCTCAAATAGGGATATTGCAGACTTTTATGAAAAGCTCAGTAGTTCATTTGATGAAGAAAGCATCACCAATGATGAAATGCTCTCAAATCTCATAAATCTGCATATAGGTATATCACTCGTGAATACAGATATAGAAAAAAATATCCCACTGATGTCTCGTGCATGTATGACAGGAAACCCGAGTATTGTCGGTGCATGTTATGGTAAGAAAAAGTAAAAAACATTCGTCAACTCAAACTCTTCAAATGAAGTCTGGTTTTATTTGCGGAGAAAGAGGAATATCATATACTCATACATAACTTTATATACTCTTATGAGCAATTTTACAAAGAAAAAATCAAAAGTATTTATTTTTTGATTATTAATATGCTCGATTACTGCATGATTCATAGCCTATGCGATGGACACTGAATCAGTGATACGCTATCTTGTATGAGATGGATGAGCAACGCATAATTGGTGACTTTTCAGATGACTCTCGACGAATGAGAATGGAAATACTGGACTTGTAAAATTTGGGCAACAGCCAACAGATCCTGGATATTCCTGAGCAATGGCAGTAGGTAGTACGCTCACAGGCTATCTCTGGATTGATACCATCTGATGGGTGGGGATGAATAATGCACAGTTTGTTCCTGCGGCAAGTGGTAATCCGCGCGATCCATGGACAATTTCATGATATGCATGGTCAGACTTTGCTGGATGGATTGATTTTTCAAATACTCTGATGTATCCAGATTCCCTCACTCTCTCATGATATGCATGGAATGATGGAATAGGTTGGATTCCTATGATAGGATCAAAACTTGGGACTATCAGTGATGGTATAGTCCCAAGAGTAAAAATTCTTTGAAGTATTGGTGGATCATTGGTTTTTGATACTCCGTATGATGTTGGTGAATCATTTGGAAGTGTAACGATGACGACATTTATCGATAAAGTACGAAAAAATGTTGCTCTCCTTTCGAGAAATGTCCCATCAAATCTTATTAATACAGATTTTTCGACCACGAAAAGTTTTGAAAACAAAATGATTTATGTAAGAACTGACGGTCCACGACAAACAATCAGATACAGCACAATCAAAAACATATTCTCTCAATCTCCAATTCAGTCGCTCATCGTCATGGGTGCTGATGTCTACATCGATGAAGATATCCTCCCTACTGATACAACTCCACGAGCAATAATTGCTCTCACTGATAGTACAGGAAATCAAGGAAATATCTATATATGAGGCAATGTAAAAAAGATACAGAGTTCCCTCGTTGCTGAGTGAAGTGTATATTCTGGTTTTCTTCCATCAGCTCTTTCTCAAATCGGGCAACTCTATAATCCTGATGTGATGTCTACAATGAGTCTCCCAGGGAATCAGCTCTATGTCTATGGAACTATCATATCACACAATACCATAGGATGAGCGGCTCAAGATGGTACAGCATATGCTTGTCCATATACTGAACCAGTCTGTGATCGAGATCATGCTGTGAGATACGACTTAAACTTCTTTAGGTGATTCGATAAACAGGATCCAAATATTGGTACAAAACGGGCATATTCGACAAATGCATATGATGATTTTTCTATGATTATAGAGTATAATCCACTCATACAATCAAACCCTCCACCTGGACTCTATGATGTAAAACAATAAAAAAAATCCCCTCAAAGGGGATTTTTTACTGGAGTTCGATAACTATCGGACAATGATCTGAGCCCATCTGGTTCGGTAAGTATCAAATATTGCGAACATTTGCAAATATATCATCACTTCCCCACCATGCATCGATGCGCCATCAGACATTTCTCTCTCTCGACCGAGTCACAGGATCCCACCATGAGTAAACATCTACTTCGGTGGGATTTTTCTCTCGCCAGATATCATGCCATCCATCCCCACTACGACCATCGAGCCATGCTCGCTCGAGTGGATGAAAACCGATTTTTCCATCATTTTCCTTTGGTCTCGCGAGATCTATCGCCTGATGAGCACAGTTGATATCTCATCCCCAGAGAACACTATGTCACTCAGCACGAAGTGCGTCCATATATTCTGCAAATTTCGTATAAAAAACGAGTTTATCTTGCCATGCTTGTTCGCTTTTTCCCCCATTTGGAAAGTATATACCAAATATATCGATGATATTTTCGATATCTGATAATTTTTCTTGGTTTTCTTTTTGCTTCATCTGTATATGTGCAACGCGTCATTCATTTGCTGTGGGATCTTCTGGAAAACTCGTGAGAAACTCAATATCATATTTTTCAAATACTCTCGAATGAATCCATACCCCAGTACCAGCATATCCAGGTTTTTCTGCACTATTGTAGTGGGCAATATATGGAATCGGGGTGAGAAGGTCATCCGTGAGTTTATCTGTCGTTGCCTTGATTTCCTGCATAAAGAGTACATCCGGATCCTCTCGATCGAGAATGCCAAAAAGTTCTCATTTTTTATGAGTTGCGCGTATACCATTCACATTCCAGGAAATAATTTTCATGAGTAAAGAATTATAGTTTATAAAGATTTTATAAGGAGTGGAAAAAGCTCCAAACTCTTTTGGAGAATTTCATCACTTTCGAGGTATTCTCGAGTGATATTTTTTTCATGAAGTATCGAGAGGATAATTCTTCGCTCGATAAAATACGAAAGTACATCATGAAGCTCATTTTTATTTTTTATCTCATTATAAAACTGAAATGCGGTTACATGTGAAATACCGACCTCGAGAGCGACAGTTCTCCATGATTTTTTCTGAAATATATGGAGTAAAGTAGCCTTGATGAGAACTATATCCGATGCCCTTTTCGGAGCAATACCCATCTTCCGACAGATACGATTTACATAGTTATAATCCCGGGTTTCTATGAGATGAAAACGAATAAGCCACATATCATCAGGATATTGAGAATACCCGTAAAAGCAATTATTCTACAGTAACACTCTTTGCGAGATTTTGAGGCTTATCGACATCTTTTCCGAGTTTTTTCGCTATCCCGACAGCAACCGACCACATAGGGATAAGTGGGAGAAATGGATTGAGGAGCTCATGACAAGCAGGAACTTCGATAATATCATCATAAAGATCAGCTATATTTTCCCCTTCAGTTATCACACCGAGAACGAGACCATTTCTTGCTTTTACCTCTTTAATGTTTGATGCGGTTTTATCTTTGAGTGAAGAATGGAGATTGAGTACCACTGTTGGCATTGTGGGACGGACGAGCGCGAGTGGACCATGTTTGAGTTCACCACTTGAGTAGCATTCAGCATGGAGATATGTGAGTTCTTTGAGTTTGAGAGAACACTCGTGTGCTGTACCGTAGAGGATATTTCGTCAAAGAAAAAAGAAATTTTCGAACGCCGAGTATTTCTCAATAATTGGCTTCAATTTTTCTGTATTTGCAAGTTGTTGTTCAAATTTTTCAGGAAGTTCACCAAGTCGCTTGATAATCTCACGAACATCCTTTACCTGGAGGTCTCTCTTGAGTCCGAGAGAGAGTGTCATGAGCATGAGGACGACGAGTTGACCGATGATGTTTTTCGTCGATGCGACACCCACTTCGACACCAGAGTGTGTATAGAGTCACATATCACACATTCGTGCAATTGTCGATCCAACCACATTTACGATACCAAATGTGAGGCACCCTTTTTCTTTTACCATTTTGAGACTCTCACGGACATCTGCAGTTTCACCAGATTGAGACATAAATACATATAGTGTCTTTGTATCAGGAAGAAATGTATCATAGAGAAATTCACTACTGACACGGACTTCACATGGCATATGAGAAAGTTCTCGAAACCAATATGAACCAACCATTCAAGCAAAATAACTCGAACCTGATGCAATGATTTCGATGCGTTCGATAGGATATTCCCAGAGTTGTTCGAGTGTTTCGTTCGTGATGGTCCCTTCTGCGAAATTCACGCGCCCCTTAAATGCATTTCGGAAAACTTCTGGTATTTCAGAAATTTCTTTTTCTGTAAATGTCTCAAATGCTCATTTTGTAGCTGTTTTGAATTCTCCTGTAATTTTCTCACCAGTTTTTTGTACCTCTTGTCCGAGAGCAAAAACTTGGTATTTTCCTCATTCTATACGGATGATTTCATGATCTTCGAGGGTGATGAACTCTGTAGCTACTCGAGAGACAGCATTGATATCTGATGAGAGGAATGTTCCATCCGCAGAAATACCTACAATCATCGGACTTCCGAGTTTGGCACCGATGAGCATATCAGGATTTTCTTTATCGAGAACCGCGAGAGCATAGGCACCGACGAGTTTTGGTACGACTTTTTCAAATGTAGAAAAAAGGCTCCCATCGTAGTTATCTTCGATAAGCTTTGCAACTACCTCTGTATCCGTTTCACTATAAAATGGATATCATTTTTTTGTGAGTTCTTCTTTGAGTTCACGATAATTCTCGATGATACCATTATGGACCACGAAAAATCTCCCATCAGATGAAAGGTGTGGATGCGTATTTGCCTCTGTGACACCACCATGTGTCGCCCAGCGCGTATGAGCAATTCCCGTGATAAAATCTTCCCTGTGAGAGAGAGGATTCTTCTCGACTTTGCTTGCAAGATTTGAGACTTTTCAAACGGCTTTTTCGAGAAAACTCGTCCCATCAGCAGTCAGAGTCACTACACCAGCACTGTCATATCCACGATATTCGAGATTACGAAGTCATTCGATGAGGAGTGGGAGTGGATTTTGTTTTCCGTTGTAGGCAAAGATTCAACACATAAGAAAAAAGATTATGGATAGAGGAGATTTCATGATGAAATCGATAGGATGAATCGTATTTTTTCAGACAAAAAAGTCAAAGAAGAAAATGGGATATTGTTTTATAAAAAATGACATTCTTCCCTTTCAGAAAAGGATACTATGCGTGAATAAAAAAAGACCCATGCAAAAAGCACGGGTCAAAGCTGAAGAAAACGGACTAGCCGTCGCCATTCGGGATACAGTCTTTCATGTTTTTCTCCTGAAAAGACTCACTGGGAAAGTGTCTAGAGAGTTCCCATATCTCTCATCGCAAGGCAGATAACAATTTGCATCTCCTCATCGACAAATGGATTCTATAAGGAATGATAAAAAAGTCAAAATACATTCAAAGATTTGCTTTTTCTCAGGGATTATGAGACACTGACAGATATATAAATATACATATGGAAATTTTTCTCCTCATACTCTGTCTCGTTATCGTCCTCGCATTTGAATTCGTCAATGGAATGAACGATACTGCGAATGCTATTGCACCCGTAATCTACAGTCATTCTCTCGATCCGAAAAAATCTGTCATCATCGCAGCAGTACTCAATTTTTTCTGAGTTCTCCTCTGAGGTACTGCTGTCGCAATGAGTATACTCCACCTCCTTCCACTCGGTATCATCGCCAATCAAAGTAGTACATTTGGAGTAATTCTCGTAGTTTCTATTCTCATTTCAGCGATTCTCTGGGATCTCGGTGCCTGGTGGCTTGCCCTCCCAGTTTCGAGCTCTCACGCACTCATTGGTTCTATTCTCGGTGTGAGTGTTGCTGTCATGTATAGTGATGCGGGTATTGGGTTTACACCTCACTGGAATAAAGCTCAGGAAGTTATTATTGGACTCCTCATTTCGCCACTTATTGGTTTTGCACTGGCGCTTACACTCATTTATATTGCTCATAGGATTTTACAAAAAAAAGCATATTTCAAAGCTCCAACATGGTCATGGGATCATCCAAATCTCACCATGAGAACGATACTCATCATCTCTTCTGGTTTAGTTAGTTTCATGCATGGAAAAAATGATGGACAAAAATGAGTCGGAATAGCGACACTGATACTCGTCACACTCGTTCCATGAAGCTTTGCAATAAATCCAAATTTTGATAAAGTTGCTCTCGAAAAAACGGTTTCAGCGATTGAATCACAAATACAGTCAGTGAATATGAATTCCCTTTCTCAAGGTGATGCGAAAAATGCAACCATCATCAAAGAAAAAACTCTCACACTCAAGAAAACTCTCAAAAAAGAAGTTCCTGATAAACTCGATATCAGAAAAGATATACTCGCAATACAAGAAAGTTATGCCAATCTCGGACTCATAAAACAGTGAACCATAATACCAAGTGTCAATGCACAAAATGAAAGTATATTTGCATTTATGAATATGAAAGCACATATAAGCGAACTCAATCCAGCAACTGACTATGTACCATGGTGGATTATTGCACTTGTATCTGTAGCTATTGGTTCTGGAACTATGATCGGATGGAAACGCATCGTAAAAACCATCGGGGAAAAAATCGGAAAACATAAGATGAACTATGCTCAAGCAGCATCATCAGCACTCGTAACTGCAACGACTATAGGTCTCGCATCTGGGCTCGGACTCCCTGTCTCGACGACGCATGTCATGTCATCGAGTGTAGCAGGAACAATGGTCGAAGAGCATGGATGGAAAAACTGAGTCGATCCACACATGATAAAACATATCCTCCTCGCTTGGGTACTGACTATGCCAGTAACACTTATTCTTGCTGGAAGTATATTCTTTATGATGCGAGCATTGTTTTTATAGTTGACTTCCCTTCTCTTTTCTCTATACTCCCTTCGACCAATGCCGTTCAAATCATTCGTCAAAAACCCCCTAGCAATAGAGGGTTTTTATTTTTTCGTTTTAGGGGAACTATTATAAAATATAGTTTTTATCAAAGAACGAGATCTCTTCCTTGAACGGATTTAAATCATAGTTCCTTTAACAACAGTACTTCATTGTAATACTGTACCCACTCTGCAACAAAATCTTGTTCAGGATATTCATCTTTTAGAGATTGGAGAAAACGCAGCTCATGACTTGCTTTACTATAGTTAGAATCTACTAATTTTCGAATAATTTTTCATGCCACTTTTATATCCGATATCAAATCCTCTTTCCCGATTTTTTTTAATTCATCCAATATATATCTCCCAAAATTTCCTGGTGTAGCATCAATATCATCAACAGCAAAACGAAATCACAATGAACGAGCATATTCTAAATTATCTATAAATTCATGAAATTTCTTTTTTCCCATTGTATTGATTTCGGGTATTCTCGGATCATCTTCTAAAATTTCAATAGTAAGTTTTTGTGTATTTGCTGCTAAAAAATTATGAGATTCTCACAATAATCATCGAAATCTCTTATCTATTAGGTCAGTTAGATATGCATTTATATTAATTCTTTTAGGACCAGCGCTATATTGTATATAGTTTCTCGCTTCATCCATTCAATAAGCAAATAACTCAAAAGTTTTATTTTCAGCAATAAGATGCTCCAGAAAAACTTGAGTACTGACATTATCTATTGGCCTCAAAAGGAGTTCTCATCTCTCAGCAGGAACTACAGAGAGATGAGAGGCCATTTTATCTTCTAAAGATAGTCATGAATCATCTGGAGATAAAATATTTACTATCTTATCTGTAATATCAATAATTTTTTCATGAGCAAAAACAAATCATTGATTATTTATTTCTCATCAAAACATTATGATGGATTCAGCATGAGAATCTCTTTGAGTATCAAAATATACCATAAAGTATCATTATTTAAATAATAACACTTCTAAGATAAAGATAATTCTAAATACTTTATTAAAGAAACTTATTTATCTTCAAAAATATATCATTCACCATAAATAGCCAGAATTGGTAATCAAGAATGGAACTTTTTTCGCAAAACAGATATCGATACATTGATAATATTATCAGAAACATCCATAGACTCATATCATCACCAGACATAGCGAATGAGTTCTTCTCTCTGAATAACTCTTCCTATATTTTTCATAAAAAGCTCAAGCATGAGAGCTTCTTTTTTTGTAAGATGAATCGGTGTATTATTTAATGTAATAAGCCGTGATGATACATTAAATATTATATCTTTATAAGAGAGTATTTCTGGTACTTTTTCAGAAACAGACTTTCGAAGTCATGCGTTTACGCGTGCTATAAGTTCATCAGGTACAAATGGCTTCACTATATAATCATTTGCACCAATATTGAGTCAATATACGATTTTTTCAGTTTCTGCATAACCAGAAACAATAATTATATGTGCTATCTCTTTTCTCGTATTTCGAATCCAATCAATAATCTCAAATCAAACTCAATCCGATAATCATATATCTATAATGTACAAATCTGCATTATAGATTCAACTATTCATAAAATCATGATATCATGAAAAACTCGATACAGTATATCCTTCTTTTTGAAGTTTTTCATGCATCTTCTTTCGTAGAAGATATTCATCATCAATTATTGATATGTGCATTTCAGTTATTTAATTTCAATTATTTAGTTTGAATCATTCTAATATAATAAAATATATATGTCAAATTTGTTGTGAAAAATTTATATTTTATTATATATACTAGCAGTAGTATTTTCATAGTTGACTTCATTCTACATTTCAATATTATCCAATACATGAATCACACAAATATCATCACAAAGAAAATTCTCTCTCCACTCGGATAGGTTCTTTGTTGTGAAAGTTTTCTCCACACTTCAAGCCTCTCCGAAAAACGGGGAGGTTTTTTAAAATCATTTATACTATGTTTTCTATAATTATCATCACGAAGAAGATTATCCTCTACTCTGAGCGGGACTTTTTCTGATGATACGAAAATCACAAAAGAAGAATCCGCTCGAAAATGAGCGGATTTTTTTTAGAAAAAATACTCTGAACAAAATACAAACTTCTCATCTTCTGAAAGAAAAGAATCGTCCTCATATAAAATCCCTCAAAAACTCTATTTCCTTATTTATTCTTATGCTTACTCGCACACATTTCCGTCATGCACTCCCAGAACCAATAGCCCAAGAAACACAAGCCACGCAAAATTTCAAAAAATGAGACTGTATAACACTCTCATGAAAGATATATATTGTCATGGCAAAACTCCAGTCTGATGCAGAGAATCCAGTCACATATAGTATATGTGATGAAAATTTTCTCAATCCAAAATTTGGGATTACTCTCGATAGTGCAGAACATACACCGATAAAAGCACTCTCTGAAAGTATACAAAGAAGAGCAAAAAATTTTCTATAATTTTGCCTTTTCCCCTCTTTTTACTATATTAGATGGGAAATTTATTCATTTTTTATGTCTACACCAAACTACTCCACCGAAACACTTGATCGTATAAAAAAACTCGAACGCATAAAAGCACTCGGGGTCAATCCGTTTGCAACGAGATTTGATAGTACTCATCAGATAGGAGCACTCCTCAGGCAATACGATGCAAAAATAGAAGAAGGTACACCTTCTCCATTTCGAAGTGTCGAAGATGTCATCCTCTCCCCTACTGGTGATATCGCTGTAGCTGGACGAGTCATGCTTCATCGAAGTTTCGGGAAAATTTGTTTTGCGACGATCAGTGATGGAACTGGTCGAATACAGGTTCTTTTTTCGAGAGAAAATTGTTCTATCATCGTTGATGGAAAAGAAACAAAAGAGCTCACTGGAGAAACAGATCCAGTATCAGCGTATAAATTTGCAGAAAAACTCATCGACCTCGGTGACTTTATCGGAATTCGTGGGGAATTATTTTACACACACAAAGGAGAACTCACACTCTTTGCAAAAGAATTTTCATTTCTCACGAAAGCAATCCGACCACTTCCAGAGAAATTTCATGGTATCGAAAGTGATGAGGAACGATATAGAAAAAGATATCTCGATATGACGATGGATGATGAAATCAGAGCAAGATTTGTACGAAAATCAGCTTTCTGGAAAGCGACTCGTGACTTTCTCGTAAATAAAGGGTTTCTCGAGGTCGATACTCCCACTCTCGAACATACGACTGGATGAGCTGAGGCTCGACCATTTGCGACACATCACAATGATTATGATGTGGATGTATTTCTCAGGATTTCTATCGGTGAACTCTGGCAAAAAAGACTCATGGCAGGTGGATTTCCAAAAACATTTGAAATCGGACGAGCATACAGAAATGAGGGTTCAAGTCCTGATCATCTCCAAGAATTTACCAATATGGAATTTTATTGGGCGTATGCAGACTACGAAGATGGCATGAAACTCGTCGAAGAGCTGTATCGGTATATCGCTCAAACAGTATATGGAAAAACGGTATTTACTGCTCGTGGACATACATTTGACCTCGCAGACGACTGGCGTCGTGTCGACTATGTGACGGCGGTCCTCGAAAAAACAGGTATAGATATCCTCACGGCGACCGATGCAGAAATGCGAAACAAACTTACAGAACTCGGAGTCAAATATGATGGAACGAATCGTGAACGGCTCACAGATACTCTCTGGAAGTATACTCGCAAACTCATATCTGGACCTGCTTTTCTCGTCAATCATCCTGAGCTCATCTCCCCTCTCGCCAAACCAAGTATGAAAAATCCTGGAACGGTCGAGAGATTTCAGGTGATTCTCGGTGGATCTGAGATAGGAAATGGATATAGCGAGCTCAATGACCCACTCGACCAGAGAGCGAGATTTGAGAAACAACAATCTATGCTTGCAGGTGGTGATGATGAGGCGATGATGCCTGATTGGGAATTCGTCGAGATGCTCGAACATGGTATGCCTCCGACATGTGGATTTGGGTTTGGTGAACGCCTCTTTGCTTTTCTCGAAGATAAACCAATCAGAGAAGTACAATATTTTCCATTTATAAAACAGAAAGTGGAAAGCCAACAAGCAGAATAAACAATAATAATGCTTCTAGATTTTAGGGGCATTATTTTTTGTATTTTCTTTCTTTTTCCATACAATCCACAAAAATCCCTCCCCGTAGTTTAGTGGAAGAACAAGGCACTCCTAAGGCTTAGACACAAGTTCGATTCTTGTCGGGGGGACCAGAAATAACCAAAAAACCTATCAATTCTCAATGAAAATATGATAGGTTTTTCTTTTTGCACTTTTTCGCACTCTCACTATAATTCAGCGCGATATATCAGCTCTCGCCCTTCCGAAGAAGATTATTTATTTGAGTCATTTTCTTTGGATAGACGAGTGATATATGTTTTTATTCTCTACCTTATTTCTCTATGATTGTCGGACTCAAAGACAAAAATGCTCTTGATCGAGCCGTGGTTTCAAAAAGCTACAAAATCGGTGGAAAAAATATCACATTCGAATCAGGTCGTCTTGCACTTTTTGCAACTGGTTCTATCGTGATTCGCGATGAGGCTGGGAATTTTCTCCTCACGACCTGTGGAATCGGAAATCCAAAAGATGGAGACTTTTTCCCTCTGACGGTCGAATTTCAGGAAAAATATTATGCAAATGGAAAAATCGGTGGAAACCGCTTTATGAAAAGAGAAGGTCGCCCATCAGAAGCGTCTATTCTCAATAGTCGTGTCATCGACCGTCCTATTCGTCCGATGTTTCCAAAAGGAACTCGTACAGATACACAGATTATCTCGACGATTATGAGTTCGAGCGGAACGAGTGATTTTGGTTGGTATGGGGTTACTGGAGCGAGTTTATCAGTGATGCTCGCAGGAGTAAAAGAATTTGAATGACCAGTTGCAGCAGTTCGCATCAGTAGTGATACGCTCGGGAATTTTGTATTCGACCCGAGTTTTGATGATATAGAAAAATCTCATCTTGACCTTACTGTTGCAGGGACACTCGATGCTATCACTATGGTAGAATCACAGGGTTCTGAAGTATCAAATGATCTCATGGTAAAAGCTTTTGAATTTGCTCATAATATTATCCGAGAACTTTGCGATGCACAAAAGGATTTTCTCGCAGAATATAGCAAAGTACATGCACTCCCAGAGACAACTCTCACAGTTATAGAAACAGATGAAAGCGTTCTTGTAAAGGTGCGTGGACTCATCTCTGAAGAACAGATACAATCCGTCTACAATCTCGGAAAACTCGAATTCCATGATGCAATTCATGATCTCGTAGAAGTAACAGCAGAAAAACTCGGATACGATGAGGAGACAAATGCTCCAAAGATGGCAGACATCGCAGACAGTGTCAAAGATGTCATAAAAACACATATGAGAAAGACGGTTATCGAGACACATTCTCGTCTCGATGGTCGAAAATGTGATGAGGTTCGCCCAGTTCGTGCAACAGCACCGATCCTTCCACGAACTCATGGAAGTGCACTTTTTGAACGAGGAGTCACTCAGGTTCTCTCGATTACTACTCTCGGTGGACCATCAGATATCCAGCTCATCGATGATATGTTCGAGGAGGATACAAAACGCTATATTCACCACTACAATTTTCCTCCGTTTTCTGTCGGTGAAGTAAAACCACTTCGTGGTGTGGGTCGTCGTGAGGTCGGACATGGACGACTTGCTGAAAAAGCACTCGAGCCAGTTCTCCCATCTCAAACAGACTTTCCATATATGATCCGTGTTGTTTCAGAAACAACCACTTGTAACGGTTCATCATCTATGGCGTCAGTGTGTGGTTCTACCATGTCTCTCATGGATGCAGGTGTACCCATCAAAGCTATGGTCGCAGGTGTGGCAATGGGAATGATTTATGATGAAGAAACTGGAAAATACGAAATACTTGCTGATATCCAGGCACAAGAAGACTTCCTCGGTGATATGGACTTCAAAGTAGCTCGTAGCGAAAAAGGGATTACAGCACTCCAGATGGACTGTAAAATCGCAGGACTCTCTATGGATGTCATTCGTGAGGTTTTCACAAAATCAGAATGAGCGTGTGGATATATCATGGGTGAGATGAAAAAATGTCTCGCAGAACCTCGAAAAGAGCTTTCTCCATATGCACCATTCCTTCTCGCGGTATTTGTCCCAGAGGAAAAAATGCGTGAAGTTATCGGTAAGGGTGGTGAAACAATCCAAGGTATCGAAAAGGATTTTGGAGTCGAGGTCAATCTCGAAGATGATGGAAACTGTACTATCACGGCAAAAACTCAAGAGGCAGGAAAGGCAGCACTCGAATTTATCAAGTGAATTCTCAAGGATATCGAAGTAGGTGATATATACGAAGGAAAAATCGTGAAAGTTCTCGATACTGTGGGAGCTATTGTGGAAATTGCAAAGGGGAAGGAATGAATGATTCACATTTCAAAATTTGGTGTAAAAGAAAGAATCGCTGATGTGAATACGGTAGCAAAGGTCGGTGAAATAGTGAAAGTAAAAGTATATAATGTCGATAAAGAAAAATGACGAATTGGGCTTGAGAAGATTTTACCCGATAATGTATAAATATGAGTTATTTTGACTGATGGCTTTATTTTGAAAAACTCTGTGATAGGGTGACTAATGGATGATACATTCTTCGAGAATGATTTCATCCAAGTTCAGATACGCTCCCATATCATTATAAATTTCAGATAACGAAACTTCTTCTTGGAGAAGATGTTTTTAGCACAAATCGAATTATTCAAAAAATGGATACTATTGCTACAGGAAATATTTGTCAGATTTCACAGAGATGAAGACTCGAAATACAGTATATACTCGATGCTATTGCTGAGAAGAAAGGAGAACAAAGAAAAGAAGTTCCATCAAATGTAACAGTCCTCAAGAGAGCATAAATTTTGATATTATGAAAAACAGAGTAGTTTATATAGCATGAGGGGATAAAAATATAGTAGACCTCTCTATAATGCATGCACCTCCATGAATACAATATAGTACTACTAATATACTTTCTCTATTCGTAAAAAATTTGGAAGAAGAAAATATATCATGAGGAATTTATATATGTCCCCCAAATCCCTTTGATCCAAATAAAAGTGATTTAGAAAATTTTATAAGAACTATAGGTGACCTTAAATGAAAGATTCATCTTATTGTTGATATAAGCGTGGAAGAATACTGGAAAACTCATGGATGGAAAAATAGGCTCTATAGCCATAGATGATGGACAGGATTACGAGATTCTGTTCATGCGGCATCCAAAAATATACTCGAAAGTACCCATTGATAGATAATGGGTTTTCTTTTGCCCTTTTTCTCTTTTTATCTATACTCGCACACATGAATACAAAAAATCTCTACGCATTTACCTTGGGGCGGGAATGGAAGCTCTCTCTGGCTGAGCTCATTGCAGTATTTTGAAATGATGCATACGAAAGTCACTCTGAAAGTATAGCATTTTTTCATATTGTGGGATATTCTCCTGAACAACTCGGACGCAAATTTCTCACGCTCTGAGGATCTATCAGGATTATCGCTATACTCGACCATACGACGGCCAGCTCATTTCCAACTGATGTCATCAGCATTATCGAAAATGGAAAACACGATGGAAAGATTCACTTTGCTCTCGGTGCATATGAAACAGAATTTCGTCTCTCAGATATAGGACTTCGTATCAAGAAAACTCTTTCCGAAAGACATATTTCAGCACGACTCATAAATGGAGAAAATATAAATATCAATGCAGCAAGCTTTAAAAAAGAAAAACTCGCAAAAAGTGGAAACGAATATAATCTTATTGCAAGCAATGGAATATTTTTACTCGGTCGTACTATCGCCTGCCAAGATATAGATGCCTATGCTGCTCGTGACACTGGAAAATCCCGAGATATGATCGTCGGGATGATGCCTCCGAAGCTCACACAAATGATGATAAATCTCGCAATTGCGTGACTTCGTGAAAGAGAAAAAACTGAGATACACCTCTATGATCCATTTTGTGGACTCGGAACGACTCTCATCGAATGAGCAAATATGGGCATTACTCATATATATTGAAGTGATATTTCGCGAGATATGGTAGATGCAAGTTCGAAGAGTCTCGATGAATTTATCAAAACTGAAATTATATGGCAAGAGCGCATCAAGGCAGTAGGAGGTACACCAAATAAAGATTTCTCAAAGATGCAGAAAAAAGTCATCGAACTCAATGCCGAGAGAATTGCTGATGCAGAAAAAAGAATGGGAACAACTGATTTTACACTCAGAAATACTATGATAGTCAGCGAATGATATCTTGGGGAAATTATGTCACCGAGAGATATCAGTCTGGAAAAGGTACAGTCAGAAAGAAAGAAACTCGCATCTCTCTACAATAATTTCTTTGCAGGACTCTCTCATGCGGATTTTCGCAGTATCATAGTTATGAGCTTCCCTTTCTGGAATATCCATGGCACATATTCATATTTTACAGAAATTTATGATATCATAGAAAAACATGGTTTTATGGTCGATTCACTCCTTCCTGGCGAAATGAGTTTGAATACTCGAAAATGAAGTCTTCTGTACCGCAGAGAAAACCAGACTGTTGGCCGTGAAATTATACGCATCATGAAAATGTAATATCTTTTAAAATGGCATTTGAACTCATCGATCTCGCATCTCGAGCAAAAAATCCAGAGTATTACGATAAATCGCATGATATAGCCGTGGCTCTTGCATGGAATGCTATCAAAAAAACTCTTCAAAATACCTGAAGAGATGAGCTTTTTGCATATATAAAGAGTGTAAAAGTGACGGAAAGAAATATCATCATCACGACGGAAAAACCGATTGCAAATGCAGAAATAAAAATATATCAAGAATCTATAATGGATCGTATCAATACCGCATTTATCGATATAAAAATCCCAAAACGGGAAAAAATTATTTGGAAGTAATAGATCTTTCCAGTTCAGTTTTTCTCTTTTGGAGTTTTTGTATACCTTCTTGCAGATATCAAGCTAAATCATCGCGTCACAGGGCTCGAGCTTTAGCTATATAAAATCAAGTTGATGCAATATTTGAATCAATATATTTCATATCAACAGCACTAAGATTATTGAGATTATTTATTCTATCTGCTGTTTTTATTTCAAAATCCTCTTCTGATAAATCAGCTATTTTCCAAAGAAACATCCAATTTTTTTGATATTTTTGATCAAGAGCCCGAGAAGCATCCCATTGACGAAATATCTTTGCATATAGACTTTTATGTCACTCTATAAGCTGCCCACTCTTGGTAAATTTTTGAATCGCATAAAGATAGAAATCTGATGGTTTATTTTGTATTCAAGATGTAATTACATGTCATGTTATAGTTCCAAAAGTATTTAAGAGAACATCTGTCGATGGTTTCGTAAGAGCAAGTACACGAGTATATATATCCAAACCAAATTTTTCTAAAATCTTTCCTGAAAACTCTGGATGATCTTCGATAACATCATGAAGTATAGTAACACAGATACTTGCAGCATCAACGGATGTTCGAGAAGTTACCTTATTGAGATAATCAAGGATAGTTCACTGAATATGAGAAATATATGGTGTACCCCTTTTTTGTAACTGTTCTCTGTGTGCCTCTTCTGCAAGATTATATGCATCACTGATTTTTGATTTTTCATCATCAGATAATACCTCGCACTTTGGGTGCGAAAAAATATACTCAAGAAACTTATGCTTTTCTTGTAAAATATTTTCTGATGATAATTTGTTTAAAGACTTCAATTGAATCTTTTATAGGAGAATTACTATAATTTTAAAATAAATTCTGTCAAACTTTTATTTGACTTTTTATATTTATATTTAATTGTTACAATTTCGTAACAATTATTTTTATTTTGCCTCATGCACTTTTTTTCATATACTTTGTACATATTTTTCTCCCTCTCATGCCAATCCAATCATCAAAACCCGACATATCACGAACAGTATCACCGAAAATGCGAGAAGAGGATATCGTCTCTGAAATCTCCCTCAGACCAAAATCTCTCGGAGAATATGTCTGACAATCCGCCATCAAGTCTCACCTCTCTGTAGCAATAGAATCAGCAAAAATCAGAAAAAATACCCTCGAACATATACTGTTTTATGGTCCACCTGGGCTCGGAAAGACAACTATTTCAACTATCATCGCACATGAGATGGGTGCGGCTATAAAGCATACGAGCGGGCCAGCAATAGAAAAACAATCTGACATCGTTTCACTTCTTACGAGCCTCATAGAATGAGAGATTCTCTTTATCGATGAGATACACAGGCTCAGACCCCAAATCGAGGAAATCCTCTATAGTGCCATGGAAGACTACACTATAGATATCATGATCGGTTCTGGTACAGGATCAACAAGTGTAAAGATGGATATCCCACGATTTACGCTCATCGGTGCAACTACCAAGCTTTCGAGTTTATCAAATCCGCTCAGAGATAGATTTGGAAATGTTTTGAAGCTCGATTTTTATACACCGATAGAACTTGCGACGATTATCAAGCGATCATTTGGTATTCTTGGTTTTGATACCGTTTCTGATGGTGCGATTCTCTCTATAGCAGATCGTTCTCGTGGGACTCCGCGTATAGCAAATCGGTATGTAAAAATACTCAGAGACTATGCCACTGTAGGAAAATCCATCGCCACAAAGTCAGAATGTGAAGCTATATTTGAGAGCTTTTGAGTCGATGCATATGGGCTTGATATCCTCGATCGAAAACTCATGAAGCACCTCGTAGAGTCATTTCACGGAAAACCTGTTGGGCTCTCGACTCTTGCATCGGTCATCGGTGAAGAAATCGCAACCATAGAGGATGTCGTGGAACCATATCTCCTCCAGATAGGCTTTATCGAACGGACTCCTCGCGGAAGACAGATTACCATGAAGGGGGAGGAATATTTACGATGATGATTTGTTATACAATTGTAACAAATCATTTGACAAAATCAGCAAAAAGAAAACAATACCGCCTACATCTATGTACATTCATCAATCATTTTCCTCTTTTTCATAGATGTAAGAGGGATAGACTAGGAGACAGACATGTCGCAACGCAGAAAAAGAAAAGGTAAGCGTGACCCTCTCATGGGCTTCGTTTACCGTTCATGCATCGAAGTGATGCGTATCACCTCCACACTGGTGGAAAGTCTAGTTGATATTGCTCGAGGTAAAGGTCTTGCGAAAGACCCCCTCGAAACGATTCAACGGATTATCCGTTTTGCCAAGCGTCATGCCCGACTGGAGCCGGAAGCAAGGAGATATATCGAACGGAAATTTGGATTCGTCCATGTTCCCGACTCAGCAGTATTTTCCTGAAAACGGCAAAGAAGACACCCCCAAAAGGGGTGTTCATTCGTTATAAACAACTTGCAAAAGAATTCTATTTTTATATACTTCTTTCTAGATTAACCAACCCGATGAAAATGGTCACACAACTTGGTACGGGTACATACACTCTCTTCCCGACGATTTCGTAGGCTTTTTTGTATTATTCAAAACTCCTCGAAAGCACGGGGAGTTTTTTTAAAAAATTCCTGTGGTTTCTGTGGTTCCATAGCTTCCTTATGTGAATTTCTTGTATATGTCTTCGAGGATTTCCGTCAAAAATTGCAACGCCTCCGAATTTTGCAATTTTAGGAAATCGAGAAGGAAACATATACAGAAATGAAACATGGAAGCCCGAGACTTTTGGTACTTTTAGTCATAAAAGTACAGAAAAATTCCTTAACTTTTTTTCTCTATGAAAAAATACCTCATCATTCTCATTCTCGCGCTCATCGGCGTATTCAATGCTGCATATCTCTCATGGCATGCATATGACTTTTGGTTTAGTGCAAATGCTGACGCTCTTCGTATGCTTCCGTGTGATATTTCTGCGACATTTTCTTGCTCGGACATCCTCTCCAATCCTCGTTCCCTCGTATTTGGAATCCCATTTCCGATGATAGCACTCGTCGTATATCCGATTCTCACTCTCATCGCGCTCATCGGTTGGTTTACGAAGAAAACATGACCAGCAAAAGTCCTCACTGGTCTCGCTGGTGGTGGAATTCTCTTTAACTCCTATGTCATCTCTCAGGAATTCATCGTCGGAGTATTCTGCCCACTCTGTGCCATGTGTAGTGTGATTATCATCACGATTTTTATACTCTCGATTTGCATCTGGAAAAAACCAAAAACTGTTTAACTCTCTTACTTTTCTCTTATGCGTATCATCGCTCTCATCATCGTACTCCTCTCCCCTCTCGCACTCTCAGCAGCGACTGCATCAGGCGAAGCAACCCTCAAGAAACCAGCAGTCATACAAAAAACTCCAGCACCAAAAATCACATACTATACAGGACCAAAGTGAGGATGCTACACGATCGTCAAAAATACAAAAACAAAAAAAGATATGAAAAAATATGTTGCGAAAAAGTTTTGTACAAAGAAATAAAATACTATCCTATATTTCAACTTCCCTTCTATGAAATCTCTCACTCTCCTCCTCATCCCGATAATTCTCGTCTCGTCATGTTCTATAGACTGGAATGATGAAAAGGATAAAAATCAAAATTTTTCCCAACCAACTCAAATTCAAAAGATGGAAACTTGAGCTACCATTATTGAATATCCAAAACCCCAAACCACAACATGAACCTTAATAAAAGACTTCTGAAGTGGATTTACTCTCTCACAAACGGATGATGAAACAATACTCGTATACAGTGGAAAAACGATAAAAACATGGTCCCATACTCCTCCAAAAAATGTGCCTTTCGTTTGGGATGAAGCATGTATTGACTTTTTTGAAGCAATGGAAATCGTGAGTCCTAAAGACCGAGAAAAAAATAAAAACTGGAAACAAGCCATATGGGATAGATTCGATGAAAATAATAAAAAACAATGTATGAAAGAATACTTATGAAAAAATCTTGAAGTCTTTGCATCAACGATGAGATTTTTTGAAATTAGGAAGATTCAATATGAAGGATGGGATACTTGGATATATGATATAAAAACTGGGAATATTCAAGAATTACAAACCTTATACAACTCCGCAATTTCATGAAGTATGCAAATTATCGAATCAGCCTCTTGAATTACTCTACTTATCGAAATGTGATATGGAGATACTGACACGCGTCTCATATACAATCCTGACTTTTCCGAACTCCTCTCAAAAGAAGAAATCCCAAAACAATAAACCTTTCACTATTTACTATCCCTATTAACTATCCCTATTAACTAATCCGTCTATGAACCTCTCCACTACTCGCCACTCCCTCTCTCACATCATGGCTCAAGCTACTCGCATGGTCATGGGTGCCTCTGCCAAACTCGCTATCGGACCTGATGTCGATAATGGTTGGTACTATGATATCGACTTCGGTGATACGACTCTCGAAGAATCAAAACTCAAAGAAATCGAAAAGAAAATGCGTTCAATCGTGCGTGAAGGACAGGAATTTCGACAATTCTCACTTTCCGTCGCTGATGCAAAAGCATTTACACAAGCTCTCGGTGAAATCTACAAACTCGAGATGATCGAGGATCTCGAAAAAAGAGGAGAAACGACGATTTCATTTTTCGCAAATATCGGAAAGTTTCAAAACCCTGTATATGCGAGTTTTGAATTTTTAAATAACCCAGATTCATACGCTCAGGATACAGATACAGGACGAACAGTTGTAGCAGAAAACCAGGGAAAAACAAACTTTGATTTTCGTACTTCTACCTTTATCGATATGTGTCAGTGACCTCATGTCATCATGACAAATTCGATTAGCGAGGATAGCTTCAAACTCGATAAACTCGCAGGTGCATACTGGAGAGGAGATGCGAAAAACAAGCAACTCACTCGTATCTATGGTCTCGCATTTGAGACAAAAGCTGAACTCGATGCCTACGAACTCATGATGGAAGAAGCAAAGAAACGCGACCACCGAATCCTCGGAAAAAAACTCAAGCTCTTTACCGTCTCTGACCTCGTCGGTTCTGGACTCCCACTCATCCAGCCAAATGGGATGATTATCCGTGAGGCAATCAAAGACTACCTCTGGGAACTCCACAAGGACAAAGGATATGACCGTGTCTGTACACCTCATCTCGCAAAAGAAGAACTCTACCAAACGAGTGGACATGCAGGAAAATACCTCGAAGATATGTTCTCTGTTTATGGTGGAACTTCGAAGGAAAATTTCTTCCTGAAGCCGATGAACTGTCCACACCATATGCAGATATTCGCGGATAATCAATTCTCCTATCGCGATATGCCGGTGAGGTATTTCGAGCCTGCGACAGTATACCGTGATGAAAAAACAGGACAACTCTCTGGTCTCACTCGTGTCCGCTCTATCACTCAAGATGATGGACACCTTTTCTGTCGTGTCAGTCAGATAAAAGATGAAGTTTCAACAATTGTAGATATTATCAAAGAATTCTATACAACTTTTGGACTCATGGATGGATACTGGGTTTCGCTCTCTGTGCGCGATCCTGAAACTCCAGAAAAATATCTCGGAGAAAATAGTGTTTGGGAAATCGCAGAGTCGTCTCTCGAAGAAGCTGCACAAGAAAACGGACTCAACTATAGACGAATGCCAGGAGAAGCAGCATTTTATGGACCAAAACTCGACTTCATGTTCAAGGATGCAATCGGAAGAGAGTGGCAACTTGCGACAATCCAGTGTGATTTCAATCAACCAAATCGATTTGAGCTCTCATTTAAAAATGAAAAATGAGAAGAAGAACGACCAGTAGTTATACATCGTGCTATATCTGGAAGTCTCGAACGATTCATGGGAATCATGATCGAGCACTTTGCAGGGACATTTCCACTCTGGCTCGCACCAGAGCAAGTCCGCATCATCCCAGTCGGTGAAGCATTCGTCGAATATGCTGACACAGTATATCAGAAACTCCGTAGTGCAAATCTTCGCGTCAAACTCGATGACTCATCAGATTCACTCGGAAAAAAGATCCGCAATGCCGAAACTGAACATGCGAACTATATCCTCGTGGTCGGTGAACAGGAGATGAATAGTGGAACACTTGCCGTCAGAAACTATAAGACAAAAGCACAATCGACAGAGAGTGTGGAAGAATTTGTAAAGAGAGTGAAGGAAGAGATAGAGACAAAGGCACTATAATAAAAAAATCCCGAGAATTTCTCGGGATTTTTTTATAAGAATGATTTTCATTATCTAAAAAGAGTGTGATTACTCTCTACTTCTGGATAGGTAATCATTATTTTATATGCCTGATACAATAGGAGCATACTTTCGGTTTCATCCTGAAAGTGAGAAAGTGTAGAATGTACGATTCACCCAGAATGAACAAGGCCCACTAATCGAAAATATAAATCTGGTTGCTCCTTTCGAAATCTTATAACATAGGGAGTATTTGCATAAAAATTTATCAGTCAAGCATTGATTCCATCTACAAAATTTGAAGGAAAATTATTCGCAATAGTAGGATGCTTCATAAATAAAGCCTCTGGAACGATTTCTTTAATTAGATAATACTGATTATAATCCTTAGTGGTACTACCAATTATTTTACTTGCTAATGCTGTGACTCAACCTATAACAGGTAAATCTTTTCATCATGCAAAGCTCCATTTCTGTTGGGTACTTATATCTTTTTCTTTCATATTTTATAATATAGAATAATAAAAATATTTGTCAATTAATTTCTATTTGTACTCGAATAAACAAAGACTATAATGAATAGGTAAATTCTTTATAACTTTTCCTTATATGCACTTCTCTCTTTTTCGGCTTTATCTGGCTCTCGCATCACTCATAGGACTCGTAGGATTCGTCGTAGGATATGGTACTGTTGGTTACACGCTCATCGAACGAGGTATCATCTCTGATGATGAATATATCACTGGAAGTCGTGGATATGAGGTACGCGCATGTGAAGACCCACTCTCTGTCGCGGATACAAAAAGTCCAACACAAATGGTACAAAAAACACGCACACCAGAGGAAGTCACAAAATGCAAAAAAGAAACGCGCGATCGTCTCATCGTAGAACGAGGATATAATGCAAAAACATCGATTATCGGTGGGGGTGTTTGGGGTTCTCTCTTTCTCCTCGTATTTCTCGGACATTTTCCATTCTTTTTTCGAGCATCTCGCCGAGAAGAAAAATAAATCTTGCAAAACAAAAGAAAACAGATACAACGAGGCTCATACGCCTCGTTTTTTTATGCAACAAATTCCAGAAAACTATCCTGAAGAGTACATCGAGTGAAGTGTGAATTTCTTTTGAAGAGATTTTTTAGTGACTCCTGATGTCCTCATTCCTCGTCTAGAAACTGAATCCCTCGTGCGGAGAGCGAGGCAACTCCTCCGAGAAAAACCTATAAAAATAGTGGTCGATATCGGCTCTGGTTCAGGCATCATCGGCACTTCCGTCGCTGACCTCGTAGATGAGGTGATATTTCTCGATATCTCACCTACAGCCCTCGAAGTTGCAGAGAAAAATTTTCGTACCCATTTCCCAGAGAAAAAAGCACAATTTATCATATCTGACTTACTGTCTCATCTTCCAGAATTTATAGAAAATACCGAAGTACTCTTTGTAACGAATCTTCCGTATATCAAAAACGAGGACTGGAAAAATATGAGTGAAGATACTATCCACGAACCAAAACTCGCACTCTTTGGATGAGCAAAAACAGGCTTTGAACTCTATGAGAAACTCTTTATGCAACTTACCTTACTCCCCTTCTCTATTCATTGTATTTTTGAATTTGGTTTTGATCAAAGAGAAATTGCGGAAATAGAGTTAAAGAAATATGCGCAGTGGAAATATTCATTCTTTGCTGATTATGCAGGAATAGAACGATTTGGGGAGATTAGCTCTCTTGTATAATAACAACATCATATCTGGAACCCAATCATGACATAAAATATACCTCTGGACGACCAGTGTATCATAAACCAAAATCCTCATCTGGCTGGACTCCTAAAGATTGAGATACTCTATCTTTCATTGTTTGCTGTGCCTGTGTAACAAAATGGGAAATATCATATGTAAGTTTTGTTTTCCATCATGAGTGAGTATTCTCTATAGCAATCATGATTTGTTTTTTTGCATCATAGGATACTGACCACCATTTTGCTCGTGTATCTGCAGGAAGAGACATATGAATTGTCTTTTTGATATCATTGATATATTCTTGTGCCAAAATCATAGGGAAAAATAAGAAAATAAAAACCCTCCATGTATAGGAGGGATTGAATACGACCGAATCTTACTTCTTACGCTCAAAAATCCCTCCGAAATGGAAGAAGCACGAGCACAAGAAGTGAAGAATGAATTGCGTTCATGAATTTGAATATATATAAATGCGAATTTTTGTCAAAAATATTTGTATTTTACAAATTATGTATATAGTGTTTATATAATTTTTTATATGAATACTCGATCTGAAAAGTTCGTAGATACATCGGATAATTTCCTCCAACGAGCAGTAGATAGACTTGAGGAAAGTTGAAGTGAATCAGCCATCAAGCTTTTCGCATATATTTTACGAGAACTCATATCGAAAAGTAACCAAAGTGAGTAAAGAGAATCCCTTGCAAAAAGCATCCTTTTCTATACTATCGTTTCATGCATACACTGAAACGATTTTTTGTTTTTCTCGCAAAAACAATCACCATATTTTTTATGGTGCTCTCTCTTGTTATCATTCTTATTTCATTTATTCATCCAGAATGGATAAAAGAAGGCATGAAATGGATAGGAGAACTGATACAAACTCTTGGATACTGGAACTTTTTTATCGCATTTGCATCAGCTTGCATCGAATCACTTCCGATTATCTGAACTGCTGTTCCTGGGATGAATGTCATGATACTCGTCTGAGGATTTTGGGGGAAAAATCATATATTTTTGACGATATTCCTCGCCTCTATCGGTGCAATGCTCGGAAACTATCTCGGATACTGGATTGGGAAATGGTACGGACATGAAATCATAGAAAAGTACGGAGACTATATCGGACTCTGAAAAACAGAACAGAAAATACTCGAAAAACAAATCGCGAAAAATGGCTTTTGGTATATCGTTCTGGGAAAATTTCATAATTTCACACGCTCATTTGTCCCATTTATCGCTGGTGCAAGCGGAATGAAAGAGAAAAAATTTTGGTCATACAATATTATTGGTTCAATTATTTGGGCGGTAAGCGTGAATCTTCTCGGTATATTTTTTATCGATAAATATGAACTCATACTCGATAATCTCGGGAAAATAATGTTTGGTATTATTTTTTGAGTTTTTATCTATTTCTTCTTTTTTAAAAAAGAAACCCTCAAAACATATATACAAGAAAAACAAAAAGAAATCGAAACAAAATACCCAAATCCTCATAAGTAATACCCTAGTCTATGTCTCCAATACTCGAATGTATCGTCTTTTTTTTCATCTCACTCATCGCATCCCCCCTCATACTTCGATGAGTTTCATGGAGTCTCACTCGTCTTGGTTTTCTCGATAGACCTCACCTCTATAAAACAGAAAAAGGACGAACACCAGCACCATATGGAGCAGGTATATCTATACTTCTGACTCTCCTAATCCTTGCCCCTTGTATCTATATATTTGGAGGCTTTACTCCCCTTCTCGAAAGACGACTCACTATAGTGCTCATTGTCGGGATTTGCATATCTCTGATCTCATTTATCGATGATCTCGATACTATCGGAAAAAGTCGAATAAGTGTACCCCCCATAGCACGACTGTTGATGCAGATATGTGTGGGAGCAATCATCGGACTCACCAGTATCAAAATCTCTTATGTAACCCACTTTATTTCTGGTGGTATTCTTCCTATAGATAATCTTACATTCCAGTTTGATGCTCTTGGATACAACATACAAGTATATCTTTTTCCGATTCTGGTGACGATATTTTGGTATGTTCTCGTATTTAATGCAGTGAATTTTTCGGATGGTGTCCCTGGTCTTACAGGTGGTTTTTCACTCATATCATTTATCATTCTCGCATGACTCGCTATCAAGCTCTATGTCATCGATGCTACACAAGCGAGCGAGGAAAATAGTCGGTTTCTTTTGACGATTTTGGCTATTTTGATTCCTGCGACTTTTTTCCTCACACGAGCAGATATAAAAAGAAAAGTTATTATGGGCGACTCTGGTACGATTATGCTCGCATTTTTGATTGCAACACTTGCTATCATATGAGGCGGGAAAATAGCAACAGCAATGAGCGTCCTCGGGATATACCTGATCGACTTTGTCTATGTCATAGCATCTCGCATACTTGCAGGAAAAAATCCGATGAAGTGAGAGCAATCAACTCATCTCCATTTCAGACTTATGGAACTTGGACTGAGTCAAAATCAAATTCGTACAATAGTATTTTCTCTCACTGCAGTATTCGGTATTTCGGCAATTTTTCTCTCAACAACAGGAAAACTCATACTCCTCTCGGTCATATGAATTGTGACAATATTTCTCACAGAAATTCTCACTCTCGTGAAGAAAAAATAAATCCTCTATTTCTAGAGGATTTATTTTTTATACATTATATCGTTCTTCGACCTTTGTCCAATTCACCACATGCCAGAAATTTTCGAGGTATTTTGCTCTCGCATTTCGATAGTCGATATAGTATGCATGCTCCCATACATCGCAGGTAAGAAGTGGAATAACTGAAGTATCCGTAAGTGGTGTTTCAGCATTTGATGTCGAGATGATATCGAGACTTCCATCAGATTTTTTCACGAGCCAAGCCCATCCAGAACCAAATGTTTTGAGTGCAACATCATTAAATGCTACCTGAAAACTCTCTATATTTCCCCATTTCTCTACAATCTGAGAGAGAAATGCTTCTGAAAGAGTGGGAATACTAGAAGGAGCAAGAGACTCAAAATAAAATGTATGATTCCAGATTTGTGCAGAATTATTGAAAATTCCACCCTTTGGAGCCTTTTTAATTATTTCTTCAAGTGAGAGTGACTCAAATTCAGTTCATACAATAAATTTATTCAAGTTATCGACATAGGTCTGATGATGTTTCCCATAGTGATATTCGAGGGTCTCACGAGAGATATATGGAGCAAGTGCATCGAGTTCGTATGGAAGTACAGGAAGTGTATGTATCATATATTTTTTTAGGAGATTTGTATTATATAAAATAAGAGGAAAATTCAAAGCAAAATGAGAATGATTTTCGTTATGTTTATTTTGTTACAATAATGTAACAAAATAATTTGACAAATGATAGAGATAAGCCTATGATGGAAAAATCGTAATCTGCAAGTTCAGGAATTGTTCCTGTGACCCAAGTATTGATTACGATGGACTATTCCCTAGGAGGGAACGCATGAGTAAGCAAAAAAGTTTGTCGGGTCCGCATACATTGCATCCGACTACTGGCACAGCTCCAGGCTATGCCACACGGGTATTTGTACAACAAGCTCCAGAGCCTGCTGTAGGACGAGCAATTGCTCGTGCAATTGCTTCACAGTCACCTCATATTCGTGATGTGAAGGTTGCACCCAGTCTTCATCGTTAAATTCTCCTTCCTAACTATTCTCTTGTCATTCCTGAAAAGGTGATGAAAGGAGGAATCAGGGAATGGTAGTAAAAGTCCCGACTTCGGTCGGGCTTTTTCTTTGAAAAAAATTTGCATTTTCAGAAAAATATTTTACATTGCAAAGCGTAAGTTTTTATTCGTAACATACTTCTACTATAATGTACAATTCTTGGAGAAATATTGCCCCATGTGATATGGCAAACTACCTCGCATATCTAAGGACACAAAAAGATAATAATAACCTTGCTGATGTTAGAACAAAAACTGCTGAAGCTGCGGAACGAGTATCACGAATACCACAAAACCTTCCAGACCAACAACCAAATGAATGGATAAAAGTAAATGGTAAATGGGTAGTATCCCCAGAAAATTATAATGATTAATTCTCCACATTAGGAGAATTTTTTCTTTGTCTTTTTGTATTTTTTCTATACTCTATCCACATTAACCAAAGATATATATTATGATTCTTGATTGACGCATTGTATCAGCCAACATACTAGAAAATATAAAAAACGAGATTACTTTTTCCAGTGGAGAAAAACCAATGCTCGCAGTGGTACTTGTATGAGAAAATCCTGCGAGTCTCTCATATATAAAGATGAAGGAAAAACGAGCTCGTGAAGTGGGTATGAGTTTCGGGCTGTATAAGTTTCCGAGTGATATCGAACAAAAAAGTCTCGAACAAGAAGTTCGAAACCTTTCGAAAAATGAAAAAATTCATGGAATCATCGTCCAAGCACCACTTCCTGGACATATAGACAGATATGCCGTCACCGAATGTATAGACGGAGAAAAGGATGTGGATGGCTTTACACGAACACAGATAGGAAATATGTTTCTCGGACATGATGGGCTTTGGAGCTGCACTCCAAAAGGAATAATGACACTCCTATCACACTACGATATCGATGTTCTCGGAAAAAAAGTCGTCGTCATCGGACGATCAAATATCGTCGGGAAACCTATGGCACTCATGCTCATCAATGCATGAGCAACGGTGATAAGTTGCAATAGTGCAACTCCGAATCTCAGAGAAATAACTCGAACAGCAGATATACTCATCGCTGCGATATGAAAACCAGGATATATAACATGAGATATGATCAAACCTGATTCTGTCGTTATAGATGTTGGCTGTACATTTGTTGATGGGAAAGCATATGGTGATGTAGATATCACATCAGTCGAGAAAGTCGCGCTCGCAGTCTCTCCTGTTCCGGGATGAGTATGACCTATGACGGTCGCCACTCTCATAGAGAATACTTGGAAGGCTTTTGATGCAAAGAAAAGAAGATAAGAAAACATAGAAAGAATACTTACATAGTTCATTCGAGGAAAGCATGGACAACATCTTCAAATTTAGAGCTCTGAAAATTCGTGGTAATACTAATGAGTTCTGCTCGGAGTTTTTCTAGAAGCTCTTTTGATTTTTCTATACCAAGAAAATCTACAACTCCATATTGATTTGGTTGATGTGGAATTCATTTTTGAAGATGATCCATATAAAGAGCGACATCAGCTCATATCTGATGAGATCGTGCGAGGAAAAGTCCAAACCTGCGAAGTTGGTCTATCATCACTTCTGGAGTTTCACCAGCAAAGAATCCTCAAATGACGAGAGATGCAGACATAAGCCTGGCATCAGCCTCATCGTGGATAGATATATATTCTTTTTCCGTGTAATGAGCATAATCAACGAGGAGTTCTTGCATCATTCCATCAACCATTCATTTTGCATTGATAGCATTCAGCACCTCTCGGATAATAGTCATCTTTCCTGAGCGAGAGAGACAGTCGATACCATAGTTCATCAGTGCATCTCAGACAAGGAGCGTCATAGGTTCACCATACGCGGCAATCATATCATGCTTCGCAAAGAGTGGACGAGCCTTCTGGGTATCGACGATTTCGGAGTGAAGTCAGAATCAGATGTGGATAAGTTCGAGACCAATAAACGCAAAAAGCCCTGCCTCTGCGGTCAGTCAGAGGAGTTCTTCGTACACTATCATCGAGAGAATCGGATGAATCCGATTCGGCTTTCCAGCCTTGATAGCGAAGAGGAGAGCTTCAAGAAAAGTTTTTTTATCCGGCGTTAATGGCTCTGGATACTGCTCATGCAGGAACTTTTCGATTTCCCCCTCGATATGTTTTTGGTAGTCGAGAATCCACTCCATAAAGTTTTGGGATTACTGGACTAGTCTATATCAATTCTAGATTTTAAGCAATTTTCTGCATGTTTTTTTCATGAAAAAACACAAAAAACAAGGAATTTTTATATTTTTCTAAAAAAATTCCTTGTTTTTTCTTTTAATTAAAATTAATTACATTAATATTTTTAATTGTCAATACCTAATTTTGTCGATCAACGATAAAAATGGCAATTTCCTGTATTTTTCGAGAAAAACCAACACTTGTAATCGATATAAGCTGATTTCGAATACTAAGTAACTCTTCTTTTGCTTTTTCTATTCATATTTTTGCTACAATTCCCTTCCCTAAAACAACATCCTTTCCTGTATTTTTCCCCATGGATATGCTATCACCCTCATAATCGAGGATATCATCTCGAATCTGGAAAGCTCGACCGAGAAGAAAACCAATATCTCGAAATGCCTGAATCTGTTTCTCTGATGCTCCACCCAGAGTAGCCCCTATAACCAGACTGGAAGCGATAAAACCTCCAGTTTTCCTGTCATGAAGCTGCATGAGTTCATCATATGTCATATCCGTTTGGAGACCGATTGTATCCTGAACTTGACCGAGAACCACTCACATATCTCACAGAGATCGGGAAATTTCCTGAATTACTGCTATATTTCAGAGACTTGCGAGGAGCTCAAAACCCAGAGTTTGAAGTCCGTCACCCACGAGCGTGGCGAGCGTTTCACCATATTTTTTCCAAACTGTTGGCTTTCCACGCCTGAGTTCATCATTGTCCATACATGGCATATCATCATGCACCAAAGTATAGGCATGTATACATTCGAGTCATATCAAACCTCGTATCAGAGTCTCTCTATTTATACTCCCATGAGTATGCTCATACGAAAGGATTGCAAGAATAATTCGGATTCTTTTTCCTCATCATTCTACAGCATATCTCATAGCTTCTTGGAACTTGGATTCACTCGAATTTATAGAATTATATCTTTGTGAAAAAAGTGACACAATTCATGCGTTTACCTCATCTTGATATCATTTATACCATTCCATAGGAGTAAAAATTATTTGCCAAAATTTCTTTTGACCGTATGTAAATATGCAATCACCGCATCAAAATCTTTTTTTCCAAAATCAGGCCACAATGTATCTGTAAAATAATACTCTGAATATGCTGATTGGTAGAGAAAAAATCCAGAATGCCGAATCGCTCATCCTGTCCGAACAATGATATCTGGTGGAGGATATTTTCCTGTATCTATATACTGAAGAAAATCTTTTTCTGTGAGCGTTTTTATATCGATACCTTCTGCGACAAGTCTCTTTATTCCACGAATTATCTCATCTTGACCACTATATCAAAGTGCGAGAATAAATGTCATTGTATTGCATCATGCTGTTTGTTCCATTGCCTCAAAAAGTACCTCACGGACAGAAGATGGTACAAGCCAGAGATCTCAGACGATTTCGAGTTTGATTCCAGACTTTATGAGTTTTGGCACCAATTTCGGTATTTTTGTCTCAAGCAGTGTAAATATCGCCTGTATCTCATTCTCTGATCGTTCTAGGATATTTTCTTTGGAAAGTGCCCACATACTCACATAAGGAATACCAGCATCGAGACAGAGTGTGAGAACTGCCTCAACATTATCTCCTCATTTTTCATGTCAAAAAGACACAAGTTGACTGAGTTTTTTTGCAAAGCGGCGATTTCCATCCATGATAAATCCGATATGTTGCATGCGTTCATAAAAAATGTATACAGAAGAATAGTCATAAAGGTCATGAAATCAAGGGAATATTTGGACAGATTTGCAATTTGAAAATTTATATATACAATACGAAGGTCTGATTCGTTTCTGGTCCCTCGTGTCTCCTAGATACCCGAGAGAATCGTGATCGTGAAGGCGCTTTATTTTCTCTCTTTTTTTCTATGAGTACACCAGGTACTAAACGACTTTTCGTTGGTAATGTTCCATTTCGTATCGAACCAACTGAACTTCGCGCACTTTTCGAAGAAGTAGCACCAGTTGCTGACTTTTTCTGGCCTACAGATCGTGAGACTGGACGCAAGAAGGGTTTCCTTTTTGTTGATGTTGACGAAGCTGATATGGCTGCAGTTATCGAAGCTATGAATGGTAAGGATGTTATGGGTCGCCAACTCGCTGTTAACGAGGCTCAACCTCGTGAAGCACGATAATCACTCGTTATTCCAAAATCCCCTTCTCTCACGAAAAGGGGATTTTTTATTGTTGATATCTTCCAGCATAATTCTCATTGAGAAAAAATAATAAAAACCCTCCTAAGAAGGAGGGTTTTTAATTTTAGTTCACATAAATGTATCCATCTATTGTCTCATCATTTCGGGGTACTTTACGGATAGTCACTTCATAGAGAGCACGATAGTTCATATCTTTTACGATGATATCATCATCTGTATAATCTACCACGATACCTACATGACCATAGTATCGATTATAGCCACGCCCAGAGAATTGGACGATAGCACCGATAGCAGGCTTTAATCCTGTTTTTGCACCAGCAGCTCGAGCATTTTTGAGCCATTGTTTTGCATTTCATCGCCAATTCACAGTCTTATTTTGTGCCACATACCAGGTACAATTTCCAGGGGCAAATCATCGACTCAGACCAGTATACTTTATAGCATATCTGTCCTTTGTTGGATCTACTCAGATATTTGGAGTAGTACTTGGAGTTTTTCCTGGAATAGGTACAAGTTTTGGTTGATTTTGAGTTTTTGAAGAACTTTTTTTGACAGCACCAGGAATAATGAGTTCTTTCCCTATTTTGAGTGCTGCTGCATTTGGTATATTATTCACTCGAAGTATATCATCGATATCTACATTGTATCTTTGTGCGATATCCGATAGTGTATCTCATTTAGAAACTTTATGGATAACTCATGAAATCGGTGGAATCTTGAGTACCATACCAGGTTTGAGTGTATCATTGCGAGAGATATCATTTGCCCATTCTATTGCTTCTATACTTATATCATAGGTATCTGAAAGCTTTGCGAGACTGTCACCTTTTTTGATTTGATAGAGCGTAATATTTGCTTTCGGTTTAATAACATCTCATTGTGTTATAGTATCCACTTTTTCATCAATAGGAGCATTGACATCTGAAGGGGATTTTTGAGTTTTTGACTCAAAATCGAGACTGACCATTCAAGAATCATTAATATACCCATCTACTGTATCATTATAGGCTATGATGATTGTCGAATCATCATAGTCAGACGCATGTGCGTTGACATCAGTACCAATAAGCGAGAGAGAGGGGTATACAGGAAAAAGCATCGAAAGTACAAGGAGAAACCACTTATACCGACGAAATGTTTCAGAAGCACCGAGTATTTTGACATTATTCCGAGAGGCTCGTGAGAGACGAGCTCGAATATTTGGAATGTGTGACAAATAATGATTTTGGAAATAAAATCGAGTATTTCAGTACTACGCGATAGAAGTAACTGTAAGACGAGTTTGCATAGGACGAAAACCATGAGTTCTCATGTATCGCTTCTTTGATTTGATTTTAAAGACACGAACCTTATCACCCTTGAGGTGCTCTTCTACAGTGAGAACTACCTTTGATCCTTCTACAAGAGGAGTTCCAACTTTTACTTCTTTATCGTTTGCAAGAAGAAGTGCCCCGAGCTCGATAGTAGAACCAACGAGAGCCTGTTGACGATCAACGATAACTGATGATCCATTTTCGACAGTGTATTGTTTTCCGCCGATTTCGATAACTGCAATCATAATATAATAAGTTATGCTCATATAAGGGATTCTATTTAGAATACTTGGTTCCTTATAACGAAGCGAGATAGAAGAGAATTCGTTCGAATTCAAGTACAATATTTATGAGAAATACTGGACTTGAACGCGAACAGTATAATCAGGATAGAAAATCTGTCGAGAGAATACTTGGAAAAATGGCTGGGGTACTAGGATTCGAACCTAGGAATGGCGGAGTCAAAGTCCGCTGCCTTACCGCTTGGCGATACCCCAAAACAACGGAAAATGCTCGCCGATTATAGCGAAAAATAAGAAAAGTCAAAACTTTTATACATGTTATTTTACAATAAAAATTTATATTGACAAATAACAAAAATACATAAGATGCACAAAAATATATTAGTTATTTAAAGTTATGAAATCCTATACTTCCCTATTATCCTGCATTGCTTTTAGTATAAATATTGCTGGCTGTGGTCAAAAACCCATAGAAAATATTATATCTAGTGTTCAAGAAAGAGTGGAAAACTCATCAGGAAATATAACTCAATCATGCTGGGTTCATTGAAAAAAGTGAGAACTCACAATCATAGATCAATGAGACTGAGAGAGAATATGATTTTGTAAATTGGATGATGGAACTATTGTTGGAACAAATCAATTTTTGATTGAATCTATAAGTAAAGAGCTGATTTAATACAAGAATTTGTCCTTTACTTTTTCGATTCGCTCCATATATTTATGGAGCATTTTTTATACACCATGAGCACAGCAAAAATCACCATAGAACTCCTCCAAGATATAGCAAATATAGGCAGGAAATGAGCAATCATCGAAGTATCTTCGAGCCAAGCGCGCAACTTTTTGATACCAAAAGG
This sequence comes from Patescibacteria group bacterium, assembly GCA_031539225.1. Lineage (GTDB taxonomy): Bacteria > Patescibacteriota > Gracilibacteria > BD1-5 > UBA2023 > JABFSX01. The sequence continues at coordinate 109,837 of JAVKLJ010000007.1, forward strand.
GTTTGCCAAAGAAATCACAAAAGAACGACTCGAAAAGATAGAGCAAGATAAAAAAAGACAAGCAGATATGCAAAGACTCCGACTCGAACAAGCATTTGAAATACAGAAACAACTCGACGGGCAAAAACTGAGTTTTACACTCAAATGAAAAAATGGAAAAGTTTTCGGTGGACTCGATGAACATGCTATTGCCTCAAAAGTACAAGAAAAATTCGGCATAAAATTTGAGAAGCAAGATATAAAACTCCCAAATAGGACACATATAAAAACTGCTGGTTCTCACCTCGTATATTTTCATATTACTCGCGATACTCTCGCAAAAATCATTATAGAAGTTGGCATCGAATAAACTCAACTACATATCCATCGATTACGGCACAAAAAAAAGCGGTATCGCCTATTCTCGAGAGGGTTTTGTTTTTGGATATAAAACAGTCCCAACAAAAAATCTCGTCGAAACGGTTCAGAAACTCATAAAAGAAAAATGAGTCCATGCGGTTATTCTCGGTATGCCCTATAATATAGATGGTAGTATTTCTACACATGGAAAACGCGTTATAGAATTTCAAAAAAAGATAGAAGCGTGTTTAAAAATTTCTGTAATCCTCCATGATGAGAGACTCTCAAGTGCGGAAGCGGAAATGAGTTTTGATGAATTTGGGATTGATGGTGACATCGATACGGAAGCAGCGAGAATTATTTTAATAGAATATCTCAAATATTTGGGATAAAAATAAATTTTCTGTACGCAAAAATTTGCGCTGAATAAAAAAATTACTATACTCCGGCAGTTATCGAAAATGAATTATTTTTTATCCAATTTGTATGTCTGAAAACCGTATTACTGAGCAAAGAAAACGATTTGCTGAAATCCTCAATACACACAATAGAATAACATTTTCTGAATTGAAAAAAGAGCTCGTAAGTAAAGCTGAATGAATGAATCTTGCAACACTATATCGTATAGTTGATGCATTTAAGGCACAAGGATTGATTCATGAAATGACTATAGCAGGAGAAAGACTAATATTCCCTTGCCAGTGCAATAATCCAACAAAAAGTGATGCTGTAAGTATCCAATTTTGTGAAAACTGTGGAGCGGTATATGATACTCACTCTCGCCTTCCAGTACAATATACTATGAGCGAAACATACGCTCGAATGAAATCCTGTAATATGTGTGTTTTAGGATAAATTTGACAATTTTATAATAAAAATTATTATATACCATAATATAATATTATGGTATGCACTTTTGATGAATCATTTTAGGGGTAGGTATATGATTATCTCAGACTACACTTAGTAGTTCTCTTAATGTTGTGGAATCTCAATTTCAAAGAAATACCTTATCAGTCTTAGAACAATCACCTACACCGTTATATAAAGATACAAATATTGAAGTACATCCATTTTTTGAAACAATACACAACTACAAAAAAGCTCCTCCTTCTGAAATCGCAAAAGCAGTACAAAATTTTTACTGAAAAAATGGAAAGAATTATGTAATTTACATCGTAAAAATTCGGGGGAAAAAACCAAGAGTTCTTATAAAAAGTGATATATCAACTCAATGAGATGCTTCTCATGAAACCTCAACAGAGTTCAGATATTTCTTTTTTTGGAAAAAAAAATGATCATGGACTCCTGAAAGAGAATCTTTTGAAGATTTATATGAAGCTTTAAAGAATTAAAAAATTCGCCTAATGGCGAATTTTTTATATAATCAGAAAAATAATAATAGAAATTATGTCACAAATGTCACGATCGGAGTTTACCGATAAAGTCCAAGAATATATCAAAAGAATCAATCAAATCGCTGAAGAACAATGATACTCAGTTATGATGGCATACTACATCAGTGGAGATGAGGAGTCTCCAGATGATTTTATCATTGACTGGCGAAACATGGCACTCAATGATAATCTTTATGCACTTTCTCGATGGAATCAAGATATTATGAGTAATTTTGATGATGAAAGTGGAGAAGATGACGAACCATGGAATCGAAAGACAACAATTTTTTAAAATTGTTCAAAAAATATCTGTTCCTTTTTTACTCAAAGCATTTCTAGTTTTTCACGAGCAGATTTTACCATGACTGGCGATCCGCAAAGATAAAACTCATCAAAATCTGCAATATTTTCTCCCGTAATCCAATCAGTAACATATCATTGCTGAGGATTGTTCTGAAAATCAGAAATTCGAGAAGAAAAATCAGATTCACGAGAAAAATATGGGGAATATATTCAATTTTCAAACTCTGATATAAGCTCAGAAATTTCTTTTTCATAAAAGCTATCAGCAAAATTTCGAACACCAAAAACAAATCCAATTTTTTTTGGCTGAGGAAAAATATTGCATGCCTCTTTCATTTGACAGTATAAAGGTGCAAAACCCGTCCCTGTACCAATAAAACACTTTGAGAGTGAGTTTGATCACAGTAAAAAATGACCAAGTGAAATGAGTCCAGAAAATACTGTACCAACTTCCGCGTCACAGATAATCGGACTTCCCTTTCCATCAGGGATTCTCTTGATGATTAATGTGAATCAATCTTGTATAAAAGATGCTAGAGAGTAAGCCCTACTCAGACCTGGTGCAAGTTGGAAAAGCACATATTGACCTGGTTTTGGAGGATCTTCAGGAAGCTCTGGGCAGGAATATATAAGCTCAAAGACATCATGAGTGAGTTGTCTTTTCTGAGTAAGAGTAAACTGGATTTTAAGCATAAATAAAAATAATCTTCCCCATTATGGGAAGATTATTTATTTTTTCAAGGAAAGATTATTTTCCGTTTGCCTGCTGGAGAAAAGTCGAGTCCTTTGCAGAAATATCAACATTATGAATGTTTGTGGTGATTTCTGCTACCTTGGCATTTACTTCAGATGAAGCATGCACGACATGTGAATCCTGTGCCAGTAAAGCAAGTACTCTTGGTTTTGTTGGTTGAATTCAGATTTTTGCGAGTGCATCAGCAATCGGAGAAAGGATAAATCCAGACATACCTATAGCACTTGAATCTTTTTGTACAAGTCGTTGAGCAAGGTTTGAAAATGTATTTTCTTCAGTATTTGTCATATTATGAGCTAATTATAACACATAATATGAATATCACAAAATTTATTTTTTTGCTCGAACTTCTTTTTCTATTTCAGCAAGAAGCTCTGGTTTAGACTTGAGAAATTCTCGTGCATTTTCTCGACCTTGTCAGAGTTTTGTATCCCCGTAAGAATAAAATGATCCAGCTTTTTTAATCACCCCACGATCAGCACCGATATCTATGAGTTCGCCTGCTCGAGATATTCCCTCATTAAAGAGGACATCAATTTCCACTTCTCGGAATGGCGGAGCAATCTTATTTTTGACAACTTTTACTTTTACTCGATTTCCTGTTGCCTCTTTATCATCACCGCTTCCTGATTCGATTTTTTCTTTTTTGCGGATTTCAAGTCGCTGAGAAGCATAAAATTTGAGAGCATTACCACCGGTTGTTGTTTCAGGATTTCCAAACATAACTCAGATTTTCATACGAATCTGATTGATAAATATAACAGTAGAATTTGATTTGTTGATGACACCTGTCACTTTTCTGAGAGCCTGTGACATGAGACGAGCATGGAGTCACATAAAAGAATCCCCCATATTTCCTTCGATTTCTGCCTTTGGTGTAAGTGCGGCTACAGAGTCGACCACTATGAGATCGACAGCCCCTGAACGCACGAGTGCATCGACGATTTCGAGAGCCTGCTCACCATAGTCTGGTTGAGAGATAATAAGCTCATCGATATTTACACCGATAGATTTTGCATATGCAGGATCAAGTGCATGCTCAGCATCGACAAATGCTGCCGTTCCTCATGCTCTCTGAACTTCAGCGATGGCATGAAGTGTCAATGTTGTCTTTCCTGAAGATTCTGGACCATATATTTCGATAATACGACCTTTTGCATATCCACCACCGAGGGCATCATCGAGAGCAATAGATCATGAACCTGTTGTTACGATATCGAGGTGTATTTTATCACCCATCTTCATCACAGAACCAGCACCAAATTGTTTTTCGATCATTGCGAGAGCTGAGGCAAGTGCCTCTTTTCGATTGTCAGTCATAAAAAATGAAAATAAGAAGTTAAAGAAACTAGAAACGAGACTAAATAAAGAGAGAAATAAGTATACATCCGAAAAGGAAAGCAAATCAATGATTTACATATCGAAGAAAACGGAGGGTAGAATGAGTATTGTACATAAGAAAAAAGTAAAGAAGTAATGCTCAAATTATGCGAAAAGTCAGCCTGGAAATGCTCGAACAAAGATACCCTGAATACTAAATGCATCAGTCTCACCATCGAGGATGATGGGACGATGACGAGGATTGGTTGAGTGTGGAACAAGAAACACCGTCTGATCTTTTGACTGAAGCTCCTTGAGAGTCGCTTCATCATTTATCAGTGCTACCACGATATCACCATTTTTTGGTGTATTGGACTGCTCGATGAGGACGAGATCTCCATCATCAATTCATTTTTTATCCATAGAATCACCCTCAGCACGGAGAAAAAAATATGAGGAACTCGGACGAAGAAGTTTTGTTGAAACTGGAATCTGTGTTTCGATATTTTCTTCTGCAAATATCGGCATACCGCAAGCAATGGAACCAATGAGTGGGATATTTTTGACCTCGATACTATCGGACTGAAATGATGGAGATATCTGAATCTGATCATGCGTATCTCGATAGAGCCAACCTTTTTGTATAATCTGATCGAGGAGAACAGATATAGATCGAGGGGATGCATATCAGAGAGCTGTCTGAAGGGCTCGAATAGTGATTTTCTGCCCTTCGGAGAGAAATTCTCTGACTTTCTGGAGAACGAGTTGTTCTTTTGTGGAGAGTTTTTCCATAAGAAAATAAATAGTGAAATACATACAATGTATACAAACATATATATACAGAAATAAAATGAATGCAAATAAAAAACTCTCGACAACGAGAGTTTTTTATGATAAATCTGAAGTATTAGTGTTTCCTATCATAATGTTCCTTGAGTCACTGAACTGTACCGACAGCGATACGGTGACCACTACAAGTAGGACACTCATAGAGAAATTCTTTTGTTTTTTTTCAAACTTTCTGTGGTGGGAGTGGTATCGCATCAACAATCTTATGACAGTCACGACAATAATAGGCGATATCTCAGCGTTCAGGATTGAATGTAGATTCTCGTTTTTTCCCAAAAGATGGAACATTCACGAGATCGGTGTAAGAAGTAGACATAGACTGATAATAGTAAATTTCCCTGGTAAATCAACTTTTTACTCTCCATAATGTATATCTTCCCATGTCGTCCTATAGAGTGCTTCCCCGAGTCTTTTTTGATCGAGTGCATGTCAGATAAATCCAATCGATCGAGCAAGGATAAAAAATGCATTGAAAATCCCAGCATCGATATATGTCTCTATCTCGGATGCAGTCATACCAATAGAGGTAAATATATCAAGAAGTGATGCGGCGATATGCCCATCAACATTGAGGATGAGATTTGGTTTCTTTTCGAGTGTCAAAACCTCAACAGAACGGGCATAATCAAGATATACACTTGATGGAATATTTGTTGCGAGATTTCGCAGTATCTCACATCGTCCATCAGGATTGAACTTACTTTTTACCTTATGACCGATACCAGCAATAGGATTTCCTGATTTTTTCATACGAATCATGAGATCTTCTGCTGATTCTGTATTTTTTACTGCATCATACCAGATACGAGCAGCACCATCGATAGCACCACCAAATCGTGGACCGATAGTGAGAAGTCCTGAAACAAGAGATGAAAGAATATCCTTCCCTGCTCGAGCTGTAATAATAGTATTGGTAGCACCAGAAACCGCGGGACCATGATCTGCGAGAAGAATAATAATCGTATTGATATATTCGAGAGCATATGATGGAAGCTCTCTTTTGAGCCAGAGAGCGCCGATAACTCGAGCAATACTCGCATCAGCGATATAGCTCGTCAGTGGAACACTATTATAGAGGACATCTTCTCATCGTTCATCGGAGATAGTTGAGGTAAATTTTGTAGATTTTCTTTTTTGTAATACGAGAAGTTTTTTTTGTATATCTTCTGTATTTTCAGAATGTCTCGGAGGAATTCCGATATCACGAGCAACTTGTTCTATCATATCACCAAATCCAGCATAACTCTCTGGGACAAATGCCCCTGCTTCTCTGAGGGCTCTATTTTTGTAACTGGACTTTTCCTCATCTGCATTTGCCTTAGCACCTGCATGCCCAAATTGAACCTCGGTATCGAGTGTCTCGGCAAAAGAGCCAGATACATATGCAACGAGTGGTTTTGTGATTTTCTTTTCTTTTAAAAGCTCTGCAATCTCGAGTTCATCGCGAGAACCAACTTCGCCAAGGAGAACAATCATGCGAATCTCTGGATTTGCTTCATAATCGAGAACGATATCACGAAATGTCGAACAAACAAATCTATCTCATCCGAGAGCAATACCAGTATGTATACCATCTGAACGAGTATAAATCACACGAAATGCCTCATTCGACATACCACCACTTCGAGAGACAAATCAAACTGATCATTTTTTATAAAGACCACTCTCTATGATATTTTCGAGGGAACCACCAGAATTCCCCATTCGGAGAGTGCCTCCTACTATAGCTCCTGCTGTGGCAGGTCATATAATGCGAATCTTTGCATGAATATCATTATATGTAAGTATTTCACGAATTTCTCTTTCCGGAATACCCTCTGCAACGATGACAATGTGAGCAAATTTTTCTGACAAAAGAGCATCCCAAGTTGCCTGACTCGCTGAACGAAATGATGCAAAATTGAGAAAAGTATCAATATTTTCATCCTTCTCTATAAGTTCAATCTTTGGATAGAGGGGAACAAGAATTTCCGTATTTCAGAAAAAAAGCTTCACTTGAGATATCTTTTTTGCAGTCGAATCAACAAAACCAGCAATTGAAGGAGATCTTCCGGAAAGGAAATCAAAATCAAGCATTCTCTGAGCTACATCGAGATGTCTGCCATAGATGATAACGCGTGACTCAGGACGAAACATACTTATAGGTTTTTAAAAACTAAAATGACAATAATAATAAAAATTAAGCCGATAATTCATTGGAGGATTTCGAGTGTATATGCGTATTTTTTTTCAGTTTGGGGTTTCATAACTACAAGGTAATATGAGAAAGAATATCCGTCATATATACACTTCCATCAGCAATCTCACAAGAAAGCCCGAGATCCTGGCACGCCCCTTTCATCAGAGCAAGTCACTCCTTATCATTGATTCCACCACGACGCACCAGAATCTGTATATCCTGTTTTTGCATTTCTTCTTTTTTTTCTCGAAACGCATCAATAATGCCAGAAAATGTCCGATCAATATGCGTAAAATTTGCTATCGCTCCAGCAATAATGAGGTATTTTTTTCATACTACACGAGACGCGAGCATCACGGATAAAAGCGTGAGCGTATATGCCTTTGTATTTTCTCTATCAGGATTTCCACTACATTCACCGTAGTTCCCAATAGCACGAGAGAATCCCATATCTCCGAGGGTATCAGCGATAATCACTGATGCACCTCCACCAGATGTCAAAAGCCATATATTCCCATCAGGATTGAGGATACGAAACTTGAGACTCGCACCCGTTTCACTATCGAGTTTTTCGATATATTTTTCAGCTTCAGTTTTTTCAGGACCAAATGGATGAGGAAACTCGAGTCATTCCCAGTGTTTTTTTTGCTTAAATACTTCACTATCATCAACACGAGCAACCATATCGAGACACACGATATTCCCAAGAGTATCAAAAGTAAATGGATTGACTTCGAGGTATGCAAAACCATATTCTACGAAGAAACTATACAACTCGGAGAAAAAATGAGTAATTTTCTCATCTTTAATATCGAATGCCTTCTCAATTCTGGAGCTGTCTAATTGATAACCCTTTTCGAGAGGGATTTGCATCATTTGAACACTCTCCCAATTTTCCTCTACCTCGATACCTCACTCCGTCGAAAAATAGAGCACATCATGCGTTCGTTCTGTTTTGATGGCAACATAGTATTCTCTCTCATGTGGAACAAATGGTTCGATAAGAAAAGTATCAAGTATACCCTTTTGTTTGCCTATAAGCATATCTTTTCATGCATATTCCTCATACCAGTTTCAGATGTTCGCGGGTGTGAGATTCACCCCGAGAAGTCCGTATTTTCCCCGTTTTCAGAAAAGCTGATCTGGTTTTATCACAAAATGGGCATCATCTTTTTGAGATGACATAAAAGAGTCGATACCAGAACGGTCTCGAACAAGAACACCAGTATACGGATGTGACGAATACGAAGCGAACATCTGCTTTGCGTCGTACTCACGAATTGCGATTTGAGCCATAAAAAAAATTTGCACCGATTGTATGCAAATTCTTGGTTTTTCAAAGTTTTTATCCCCCGAACAAATCCTCAAGCCATCATTTCTTGGTTTTTCCTCATTCAGATTGAAGGATTGCTTCATAGAGGCGTTTTTGATCTGAGGTGATTTTTTTCGGGATCTCTACTTCGATATGGAGAACGAGATTTCATCGCACACCTCGTCTATCGAGACGAGTAAATCACTCATCACGAAATGTAAATGTTGTTCCTGATTGTGTTCCTGGAGACACATCGAGTGGTTTTTTTCCGATAATAGGAATCTCGATAAGCCGTGCTACTCCGAGAACTGCCTCTGCTGGAGATATAGCAACCGTATAGTGGATATCTGCGCCTTCTCGATCGAGTCCATTTTCACTTTCTGGTACACGAAATGAGATATAAAGATCACCATTCCCATCATGACCCGTATGCCCCTCTCATCGCATCTTCACACTCATCCCATTTTCGATTCCGAGAGGGATATCTATGGTCTTTTCGACTTTTGAATTGAGTTTCTTTTTTCCATGACATACCTCACATTTTGTGACGATTTTTTGTCCTGTTCCGTGACATGTATGACATACTCTCGATTGTTCCATGATACCAAAAACAGTACGGACTTGCTCTCGAATTTGTCCTGTTCCATGACATGTATGACATGTTTCTGTAGTTCCTCATTTTCCATTACAGTGATGACAATCAGAGGATTTTTCATACGAAATATCTCGAGTCCCTCATCTGAGAGCCTCTTCGAAAGATATAGAAAGTGATACCTCTATATCTTCTCCGATATCGCGTCTACGACCACGACTTCACCCTGACGAAAATCCACCACCGAAAAATGAAGAAAAAATATCACCCAAATCTCCGCTCTCAAATCCACCCTGAAATCCACCAAATCCTGATTGTCCATGTCCGTCCATACTTCCAAATCGGTCATAGTGAGCTTTTTTCTGAGAATCCGAAAGTGTCTCATATGCTTCATTGAGCTTTTTGAATTGTTTTTCTTTTTCCTTATCTCCACCATGTCTATCAGGATGGAGTTCCATCGCCTTTTTTCGATACGCTTTTTTTATCTCATCAGGATTCGCATCACGAGAGATTTCGAGTAAAGAATAGTATTCAAATTCCATAAAAAGAAAAAGGTATAAAAAACAAAATTTTGTCATCTACCAGAGTAAATGACAAAAATTGAATCAATTAAAATTTAAGCATGTTTTGCAATAGCTGCCTCAAGTGTCGCGACATCCTGTGTACCAACCCATTTTTCTACTGGTTGCCCATCCTTGAAAAGGATCATCGTAGGAATAGACATGATTCGAAACTTGCTTGGAGTTTCAGGATCATTGTCGACATTATGTTTTGCGATTATTGCTTTTCCTTCAGTTTTGGAAGCGAGTTCCTCGAGACGAGGAAGCATCAACTGGCATGGACCACACCACTCTGCCCAAAAATCAACGAGTGTGAGACCAGTCGTAGTAAGTTCACCAAATGTAGCATCTGTAGAAATCGGAAGAGACATAAAAATAATAATTAAGATATGAAAAGAAAAAGTTTTAAAACTTTATGGTGATGATTGTATAAAAAATACTCGGAAAAGCAAGAATAATTATGAGAATAAATCTCATAATAAAAACTCCATTGCTGGAGTTTTTTAGAAAACGAGATGTAAGATACTATTTGCATTCCTTGCAGGTAGCCCATTTATAGGCTTCATAGAGAGCTGCGAGACCCACGAGAATATAGACGACCATAGGACCATTCGGTACAGATCCGAGAAGCATTTCTACGAGATTGTAGTTAAATGCTGTAAGTCCCCAATTCAAACCTCCGACAATCACGAGCAACCGAGACAAAGCATTGACAGTAGCCATAGTGAAAAAGGTTAGGAATAAGTCGTGCAAATTGCACTTTTTGTATTATACAAAGAGGGAAAAATAGTGCAAATTTTTTGTGCACAATTAGTCATTTCATGCCATGCGGACAATTTTATTATCTATGATATCTGGTGGAGCTGAAATTTGAGGTTGCTTGAGAGGAAATATTTTTGCTACATCAAAAGGAGTTTGGTATTTAAGTTCTATACTTCATGATACGCCCCATTTTAATCCAAGATCTTTTGGTAAAAATGTTGGAGCTATATGAGTTTGTGGAATAGAAGTATTACCATTTCCTATATTCACTCCTCATACTCGATCCTGGCGCATCTCAAATGGAAGATATGGTGATTGGGATAACCATAGATTCCACCTATTTCTCATACTTGCAATCTGTGCATAGATTTTTGCATCATTGGCGTATCTATCATTTGTGGGTTCATGCAATCGACAATTCAGATATTTGACACCCTGTTCTCATGCGCAAGGATCTATCAGAGTAGATGCGATATTTGCCTCTATAGTTGCAACGAGTGCATCAGTCCTCGTATCCGTCTGAGCAAGCGATGAATTCGAAAATACAAGTAAAGATGTTCAAAGAGAAATGAGAGTTTTATTCATAGAGAGGAATATCTTTTTTATAGAGTACCATAATCCCATCATCAGCATCCGTCATCTCTATTTGATATGGTATATTATGGAGTTTTAACCATTCATAAAAGTCACTCATTTTATCTCCAAACTTCACCACATCATCGATAATCACCAGAGCATCATCTGTCATCTTCGGAATAACGAGGAGAAAGTAATCGAGATATTCTCGTTTCATTGCATCGATATAGATACAATCAAAAAAAATATCTTTGAGTGTTGGTATGACCTCTTTCGCATCTCACCAGATCGCATGGATATTTTTTATTTTACAGTTTTTAAAATTCTCAACTGCAAAACTGTGCATATTCCAAGCTTTCTCGAGTGTCGTCAGAGAGGCTCATTCTGACAAAACACTCGAAAAATGAAGTGCACTATAACCATTTGCTGTTCCGATTTCGAGCATTCGTTTTGGATTTTTTTCTCGAATTAGTCCTTTTATGCATTCCGCATTTTGTTCGGAGATATTTGGAATGTGTTGTTCGAGTCAAACTTTTTTGAGATGACGAAGAGTGAGAGAGAGTATTTGAGACATATTTAGTATTCTACACGATTGTGTCTAAGGAAATTGGCTTTATAATATGAATTCTGGCTTTTTTCAAGCAGTAAAGAAGTCATATCTCTGATAAAGTCTATTCTATATTCTTGTTTATGCAAAAGAAGAATATATGCAAGTTGCTCAATAGGTGTATAAGTACCAAATATATCATGAAAATCATCATGAACGGTTCTCGGCATCCAAAAATAATTCTGTTCATGATTTATTCATCCCCTACTTCTCGGAAGTATATGATGTTTTGTAAGTTGTGCATTTGTAGCTGGCCAATATATTTCAAGAGATCAATATTTTCTTTGTCAGATTGGCAGATTCATTCATGGTTTCTGATTTTGCAAAATAGAAGATGCTCTACCAGTAAATATTTTCCGAAATCTCGTCCGAAATGATTCTTGAAGTACAGATACATTTACTCCAGTCGTAATACTAAAGGCTTTTTCATGAGGGTTAGTTCACATCATTCTATGAAATGCTTCTTTCTTTTCTTTTCCAAGACTGCGTATGACTCTCTGTTGAGTATTCCCAGAGAGGGATAACGAGCTCAGCATAACGAGCGGTGAATCGAGTGTTGCAGAAAAATTCGGTTTTTCTTTTGGTTTCGCTCTTTCACGACACGGAAAATTTTGGTTTTTCATATAAGAGAAGGTAAACGAGAGGAGAAGATATATCATTAAATCTTTTTGATTCTAAATTCATAGCGCCTTTCTATATTCCTGAAGCTCACCAAACGAGATAATCTGTGGACGACTATACATAAGAGGAATTTTTCTCTCCCTGATTCCATCGAGAAAAGACTGAAATAGAACTATATCTTGTCCATTTACTTGATATGTAAAAGAAAGTCCATTCCTTGCTTTTCATCCTTCGGTCGCAACTTGATTCATGAATTCCTCTTTAGCACTATTTGGAATAGTTTCCCAAAAAAAATCAAAGTATTGTGCAAGTCAGTTTGAAAAAGATTGTTTTCCACGAAATTTTATTGGTTTTCATGCAGACAGAGATTTTGCTGTTGCTACCATCTTTAAGATAAAATACTTTTGAAGTCGTTCATTCTGTTGGAGCATATCATAAACATATAGTTGTCATGTCTTTCATTCCGGAACACTTGATATTTTCTCATCGGTCAGAACTATAAAATCATCAGAGGAAAGATTCCATCATTTATGTCATTCAACCTGACATCGATAATAGCCGTAAGTATGGCTAAAACCGCCTGAAACAAAGAGTCTGCCTCTCCCGTCATCAAACCTCTTTATAGTAGCACTGAGCCTATCAAGTTCCTCTCGTGAAAGAGACTCAATAGAAAAAGTTTTTGGTTTATATCTGCCTTCTATAATATCCCGAATTTGCTCAGGGGAAAGTATTTGTGTATCTGGATTTCCCCTGCTTTTATTATTTTTCTTCTGAATTTTTGGAGGATCGACAAGAAGTTTTCATAAAATATTTACGAGAAGAAAGGTATTTATTGCAAGTTTATTTTCAACTTCCGACAGAAATTTTTCATTTTCTAGAAAAAAATATGGAATTGAATTTTGAGAGAAAATTGTAATTTGTTTTCAGAGAGACTTGAGTCAAATAGAAATCTGCACCTCTTTCTCCATTCTTTCAAGACTGAGAGATATACCTACTTGAGAAAATTCAGACTGGAGAGATTGAAGATGTAAAGTAGAGCTCTTGGAAAGAAGGGCTGTTCAGGAAGCATATCAGTTGAGTCTACACTCTGAAAGAAGTTCATCACGAGAACCAAAGTCAGGAAAACGAGAAAGGAGAATTGTTTTTTGTTGTTGCTCAATAGTAAGGGCTCATGTACAAAGAGACTGGAGTTCTCATGAAAGGAAAAATTGTACTTTTTCTTGTAACTCTGATTGTATAATCGGAATTAACTCAAGCAGATTTACTCCTTCTGGAAGTATACCTTCTAGAAACTTTTCATTTTTTATATCAAATTTCAAAAAGAAACCCTCCCCTGAAGAGAAATCGATACGAAGTATATTTTGAGTTTCACGAGATATATCGATACTCTCCATACTCTCGATAATATCTAGAGCAAATATATCAGTTGGAGAATCTTGGGTTTGTTTATTTCATTCTACTTCTCATATTGGTGATATAGGGGTTGAAAGTATATTGACGACTGCTTGTGGGACATCATTGCCAATACCTTGTATCTCGCTTCTTTCTTTTCTTTCCTTTGGACGAGAGATATGTATTCAAGTACATTTGAGATTCTTACTTGGGGTTTCATTTTCAGAGACAAAACAAAATAGCATATCTCTCACCTTCCCCGGCGGAACCAAATCAAAAATAACAGTATGATCTGCTCTATACTTTTCAGTCCTCCAGTTATTTGTACCTTCTTTGATACAAAGATATGCACCTTCAGGGATAGTATCACAAAAAGAAGACACTGATAACGAAACTCTGTCTGTGGATATTTGCTGAGTTTTCATACAAAGAGCATCTCGTAAAGCAGATTCACTAATTATTGGTGATGCGTATGCTATTTGTGTTGTTTGTGATACATTCACTCCTCATACTTTTTGTATAAGATTTACATCAGGAGCTTTATTTTGATGAGTTACGGATGGTACGGTTGGTTTTTTTGATTTTTGATTTACTTTTCCCAAAGGTTGTAGAAGGTTTTGGGAGTGAGTTCTTGCCTGTATTTGATTCAAAAGCATCTTCGCTCATTGCCAAGCCCTTTCTTCTCAGGTTTTTAATTCTTGCCAAGGAGCATTTCATGGTTTTCAGAGGAATTCTTGATGTTTTATAATAAAATTTCGAAGTCACTTAGCAGCAGGTCGTAAATATTTATATATATCACCTCAAAGAACATAGATAGTTTCATAATGAGCACTATCCAAAGCAATATCTTCTGGGGATCAATAATGCATACCAATTCGAGCAAAAGTATCAGGCACATCATCCACTCATATAACTTTATAATCTTCAGATTCAGGACTTCATTTTTTATTTACCAATGGCACTGTAAAGTACCAATCACGATCAAAATACGCTGTATAAGATTTAAATACCTCCATTTCTGGAACATACTCAGTAGGTACACGACCAAAAAGCTCATGATTACTTCCGATACTCCTCCAAAAATCGAGAAGCCCTGTCAAAAGTCGAACATTTATTGTTTGTTCTTCAAGATTTGAATCGAGAAAACCAAGGAAATATGACATAATATACGGAATACCATGTTCAATATTTTCTTCTGAGAAAATAAGTGGTATAAGGATATCTAGTTCAATTTTTGGAATATCTTTATCTTCAATATTGAGGGGTTTTTTCGAGGCAAAAGACGCTGCAATAGTATTGAGATACTGCATGGCTCAAGGCAGTATATTTTCGTGATGAATAATCTTTTTGAGAGTTGTCACGCAAAGACCAGAAACATGCTCCAACATTTTCGTTCTCTCAGGAGAAAATCAAAGTCATTCTGCTCGTTCTTTTTGTTGATTTGAAAGAGTAAAAATTGTTTCTGATTGTCTTCTACTTCTTCTATCTCACTCATCAATAAGTCATGATACCATGGAAGCGAGTTCTCCAAAAGAAATTCATCATACAGGTAAATCCATTGGAACATTCCCCTGTTGTCCTCAGAAACTTCATAGAGTATGACTTACTGGTTCTGCAAGCTTAGGTATTTGCATGTACATTAGGTAATTTTTGTAAATTATAACTAATGCATAATATAAATCAAGTTTAATTGTAACAGTATTGTTACAAAGTTATTTTGTTTTCATCCACTCCTCGATATCAGAACGAATTTCGGAAATCAAATCAGTATCCCTGAGATCCGCAAAATGAAAATCAGGAACTCCAGATTGTCTGACACCATAAACCTCTCCTGGTCATCTGAGTTCGAGATCTATCTCAGAAAGCTCAAACCCATCGTTTGTTTTTTCCATTGCCCTGAGTCGTTCGGATTTATATTCTTTGGTCGTAAAAAGATAACAATATGACTGATATTCACCGCGACCAACACGACCACGAAACTGATGAAGTCCAGAAAATCCAAATCGTTCTGATGCCTCGATACACATAATTGTCGCATTTGGATTATTGACTCATACTTCTACAACTGAAGTAGATGAAAGAATATGGATTTTATTTTCATAAAAATCCTGCATAATCTGATCTTTTTCTTTTCCTGTCATGCGACCATGGATGAGTCATATAGAAAAAGATGGGAAAACACCCGAAAGTATATCGCGCATATTCGTCGCATTTGAGATATCGAGTGTTTCTGATTCTTCGACGAGTGGAGATATCCAATATACTTGTCTTCCCTGTTTTACTTCTTCTTCGATAATTCTATATATCTGTACTCGTTGATCCTCCCTGACGACTTTTGTATGTATTTCTTTTCTCCCTGCTGGATACTGGTTGAGTACTGAGATATCCTGATCTCCGTATATCGTGAGTGCGAGAGACCGTGGAATCGGTGTCGCTGACATATTGAGACGATGAGGAATATTCCCATGTGAAAAATACTCTTCGAGTGCTTTTCGTTGTTCGACTCAAAATCTATGTTGTTCATCAACAACGACGAATCCAAGATGAAAAAAGCGAACCGAATCCTGTATGAGTGCATGTGTACCAAAAATCACATCCGTCTGACCAGATGCGAGTCTCGCACGGGCATCTTCTTTCATACGAGGAGTAATTGACCCAACGAGAAGATCAGAACGAATTCCCCACTTCATGAGCCATGCCTCTTGTCCAGAGAAATGCTGTCGGGCAAGTATCTCTGTCGGAGCCATGATAGCAACCTGTATACCTGTCGCATTTTCAGACACTTTTCTCGTGACGAGGATAGCATGTGCAGTTGCGAGGAGTGCTACCACGGTTTTTCCTGTACCGACATCTCATTGGAGCATACGCGCCATAGCATGTGGTTGCTCCATATCTTTGAGTATCTGGAAGAGGACGATTTTTTGTTTATCTGTCAGGGCAAAAGGCAGAGACTCTATGAGTTCTTTCATGACTTCCGTATTAATAGGAATAGCAGGAGCCAGTCACTGTGATTCTCTTTGGAGGCTGTATTTTTTTTCGAGTCCGCGTTTTTGAAAGTGAAAAAGCTCTTCATATCATATTTCCCTTTTTGCTCGCTCAAAATCCTCGAGAGAATGAGGAAAATGAATTGCATGGATATTTTCTTTTCTCGATCGCATTCACTTTTTCATGAGTATTGCTCATGGAATAGTATCTGGAATTTCAGAAATAAAATTACGAAGGAGGACAATCTTTTCTCGAATCCAAGAACCTGGAATATAGTTGAGATCAGAATATACAGGCACGAGTTCTCTGCGAGTGGCTTTCGGATGCTCTATTTCACACGATGGAAAAGAGAGTCTCCCATATTCATATTTTGGAAGTCCATAGATCAAAACCTCATCTCCAGCAGAAAACTGCTGAAGGAGAAATTTTCTATTGAACCAAACTGCCTCAGCGTGCGAACCATCAGCATCACTCAAAACTGCCTTGATAAGAAGTTTCTTATTGCGCGTAGTCTCACTCGTAAGAAGTTCGATTTTACATTTGATAACTTGTTTTTCTGTAATATTTAGAGAAGAAAATCTCGTAGCCACATCACTCTTGTCTTCGATATCTCGAGGAAAATAGAGAAGGAGATCAGAAACTGTCTCTATACCAGCTTCATGAAGTCGCTTTATATAGGCATCAGTCGTATGAATGAGTGATTTTGTGAGAAACATACGATGAGTATATCGAGAAGTGAAAATATGAAAAATAAAAAAAACCGCCTCTTTAGGCGGTAGTCTCATTCTCGAGTTCTCAAAGAGCAAGTTTTGTTCTCTTCTTGATGGATTTTCCTTTATTTTCCAGTTTATTGATATGATGAAGGATGACATTGAAAAGTCAACGAGTTTCAGGAACAAGAGACTGAATATGTGGTGAAAGGTACTGGAATTCAACAGGAGTGAGAGTATCCATTTTCTGTTGATATGTCACAGGAAGATCGATACTTTCTCAATTATACGAAAATCGTACAATCATATTTCATCACATGTCAGATTTTTTTTCGTGAAACACTTGAATTCATTGAATTGCTGGATAATTTGCTTCAATTATTTGCTTCATCCAATCCGTTCCATGTTTTTTATCAACATCAATATATTGCTTATATCCATTTGGAGGAGCAGAAAGCTCATCAATATCTTTTGACACCTCCATTCATGTTCTATATATATCAGACATATACGAAAAAAATATGAGATAAACTTATATAAGTATCTCATATTTTGATGCTAATTGCAAATTTTTGTTACACTTCTGTAACAAATTATGCAGGAATCTTGAATTGTTCAGTATTTGCGCTCAGAGAAATAGCACGAAAACTCGTTCATGATGGGACAAATACCTGGTTCCCAACAACACGAATCTCTTGTCCCACAAGTCACTTCACTCAGAGTAAAAGATTTTGACCCAAATATACTCAAAGGGCTCATTGTACCTGATCCAAAGTATCTCATGCTTGTACCGTATAGGAACGAGTTTCCAAGAGGCTATTTACAGCACCTGCAATTGCGGTCTTTGTAAAAGGAATATCAGAGTGAACGAGGCGAGTCTCAGGAGCACCATGAGCGAGTACATTTGCAGACATAGGAAGAAATAAAAAAATAAATACCGTAACTCAAATCAGTATGTCATGTTTCAGGAACTTTTGCAAGGAAGTCCTCTATTTAGGAAAAAAATCCTTTGCGTTTTGTTCGATTTTGATTAAGATTATTTTCGTATAGGTTCTCTATGACCGAGAGTGGCGTCCCGTGAGAGAAAACATACAAAATGAAGTTGTCCGCCTTTGGTGGAAACTTGGGTGGAACCGTCGATAAAATTATCTTATTGACCCCAAGGAAAACGCTGTTTTCTTTGGGGATTTTTTTATCCTTAAAGAAAATAATTTACTTCTTTTTCTTTTTTTATCTATGACAGTCGAAATGTCTACACTCGTCACCTTTGCGAAAACAAAAGGTTTTGTCTACCCTGGTTCTGATATCTACGGAGGTCTCGCGAACTCATGGGACTATGGACCACTCGGTTCAGTACTCAAGGAAAATATCAAAAATCTCTGGATAAAAAACTTCGTCCAGAAACGAAAAGATATGGTACTCCTCGATGCTGCTATCCTCATGAATCCTCAAGTATGGGTAGCGTCAGGACATGTTGGGGGATTTTCCGATCCACTCATCGATGATAAAAATACAAAAGAACGATTTCGTGCAGATAAACTCTTAGAAGATGTAATTGATACAATAAAATCACTTCACAGAGAAGGCTCTATCCATGGAAAACTCAGCAAAGAACTTGAGAAATTTTATAAAGGAATTAAGAATCCAGGTAATATAAATAATTTTGGATATGTAACAATTCAAAATGATGGTCATACTAGTTCTCCAAAACAGAATGACTCTCCTACTTCAGATTATATAGATTGAGCCATAATGGTAGCATTTAAGGAAAAATATTGAGTCCCAAACCTCGTTCCAGAATCATGGTCTCTCGAAAAACAAGCAGAAGTCATGCGAGGAGAATGAGTAAAAAATCCAAATACTGGAGAGGTGGGAGATTGGACTGAAGTACGAAAATTTAACCTCATGTTCCAGACGAATCAATGAATCACTCAAGATAGTTCAACAGTCGTATATATGCGACCAGAAACAGCTCAAGGAATATTTGTAAACTTTCCAAATATTGCGCGCAGTTCTCGCAAAAAGGTCCCATTTGGTGTGGCGCAAGTCGGAAAGGCATTTCGTAATGAGATCACTCCTGGAAATTTTATCTTCCGAACTCGTGAATTCGAACAGATGGAGATAGAGTATTTTGTCGAACCAGAATCCGTCGCTCCTGGAAAACATCTCGAACTCCATGCAGAGTGGAAAAATGAATGTAGAAGATTTCTCGTGGAAGTCATCGGACTCAAAGAAGACTCTCTCAGACTCCGTGATCACGAAAAAGAGGAACTCTCACACTACTCTGCTGCGACGACGGATATCGAATTCAAATTTCCATTTGGTTGGGGAGAGCTCTGGGGAATTGCCGATCGTACAGACTTTGACCTCAAGGCACATATGGCAGAGTCAAAGCAAGATCTCTCTTACTTTGATCCATTCAATAATACAAAGTATATCCCGTATGTTATCGAGCCATCTGTAGGACTCACTCGCCTCTTTCTCGCGACTCTCGCAAATGCCTATGATGAAGTCACCAATGAAGAAGGCTCTCGTATAGTTATGCGATTTACTCCTGCAGTTGCACCGATAAAAGTCGGAGTATTCCCACTTGTAAAGAAATTCGCAGAACCAGCAAATGCCCTCTACGATCTCCTCTCCGAACACTTTGTCTGTGAATATGATGAAGCAGGAACAATCGGAAAACGATATGCGAGAGCTGATGAAACAGGTATTCCATTCTCGATATGTGTCGAACCTGAGAACTATGACCAATGACAAGTCACTGTCCGTGACCGTGATACAGGTGAGCAAGAAATCGTAAAAATCAATGAACTCGTGAACTGGCTAAAAGGAAAAGGTTGTTAATAGGAAATCCCTTGTTTTTCAAGGGATTTTTTATAAAATCAGACAAATTTAAAAAAATTCTTTATGCACACTCTCATAGACTCCCTCCTCCACTTCTTTGGAAATCTCTCCTATACAGATATATTTGTCCTGATGGCGATGGAATCATCTATAATCCCCGTTCCATCAGAACTCGTCATGATACCCGCAGGAGTACTCGCGAGTAATGGAGGACTCAATCCTTATATCGCGATTCTCGTATGATGAATTGGTTCTGTAGTATGAGCCTTGGCAAATTATTATATCATCGGGAAGTGGCTCGGGAAACCATTTCTCGAAAAATATGGTCGCTATATCCTCATCACAAAGGAGAAATACGAGAAAACTGAAACGCTATTTCTGAGAAATGACCAGCTCTACACATTTATCGGACGACTCATCCCTGTCGTCAGGCATCTCATATCGATTCCAGCGGGAATATTTCGTATGAAACTCATCCCCTTTGTGACTATCACATTCCTGGGAGCTACTCTCTGGTGTGGAATACTCGTCGCACTCGGATATTTCTTCTGAAATACGGTTTTGGATATCACGATACAGTATATGAACGAACTCAAATATATAGCCGTTCCTACAATTGCATTGTATCTTTGGTGGAAAATTTTTAAAAAATAAGAATGAATACTTATATTTTCATCCATGGTGGAGAATCATTTTCTAGTCATGAAGAATACATGAACTGGATGAGTACAACTGCAGTAGAATGGAATATCGAACCATATGCCATCCGAGAGGAAAAGAAAAAATGGAAAACAGAACTTGCAAAAAAGCTCGTAGAAAAAGGTAATCTCGTATATCTTCCAGGTTTCCCAAATCCACAAAATGCAAAATACCAAGAGTGGAAAATCTTTTTTGATGTATGGATAAAAAACATATCAATTCAAGGTAATATAGTATTTATCGGAACATCTCTCGGGGGAAATTTTCTCCTCACCTACTTTGGAGAAAAAGGATATTTTCAGTATCCCGTAGAAGGTATTCATCTCATAGCATCATGTTTAAAATGCTGAGAATTTCCTGTCACTCCTAATTTTGAATATTTGCAACAGCTCGGTTCTCGAGTTCATATATGGCATGCAGAGGATGATACTGTCGTTCCATTTTCTATCGGACAGGCAATTGCTGAAAGTCTCCCAAAGGCAGAAACACACTTTTTCCCTGCAGAAAAATGATATGGACACTTTCATGGAATCGATCAAATCTCTGAACTCGAAGATATACTCATAAAAAAATAGTCCATTTGGACTATTTTTGATTTTTCTCTCCCCACCAATGCGCGAGATCTATGAGCCTTGCAGAAAGTTCTTTTCCGAGTTTCGTCAGAATATAGTTTCCAGAATCTGACTTGTCGAGGATTTTCGCACATACGAGCTCAGCGAGTCTATCTGTGAGGATTTTCGTATTTGCTTCACCGATATTTTTCCGAATTTCAGTAAATGTAGAAGCTCCTTCATCGACCGCCTGTAGGATAAAAATCACCCACTTCTTCCCCAAAATAGTAAAAAGTCATTGAGCGTGCGGGCATGTACATTGTGGACTCTTTACCATAGGTATATGAAAATATAGAGATGATAATAATCAATTTCTTTTCTAAAGCAAAAAATTTGCTTTTCTCGTATTTTCGGATACTATCTCATTACTTTATTTTATAAACTAAATTATATGTCATTTCTTTCAAACCTCTCATGGCGCTATGCTACAAAAAAGTTTGATACAAGCAAAAAAGTATCAGAAGAAAACCTCAAAAAAATCCTCGAAGCAATTCGCTTTACTCCAACAAGTTTTGGACTCCAACCATATCATTTTTACGTGGTTACAAATCAGGAAATCAAGGATAAAATCCAAGCCGTTGCATGGAATCAACCACAAGTTGGAACCTGTTCACACCTCATCGTATTCGCTGTTCGTACTGATCTCATGCAAACAAAAGAAGAGTATTTTACGCTCATGTCTGGAGGAAATCCTGAAGTTCGTACACATCTCAAATGATTTGAAGATATGATGGATGGATTTCTCGCGAGTAAATCAGAAAATGATCTCCTCTCATGGGCATCGAAACAAGTCTACATCGCCCAGGGTTTTGCACTCGCAGCTGCAGCGGAACTCGAGATGGACTCATGTGCGATGGAAGGTGCAGACTTCGGTGCTGTAGGTGAGATCCTCGGACTCCCTGCGACACACAAAGCACTCGTCATGCTCCCTATCGGATATCGCGCAGAGGGAGAAGCTCCACGAGGAAAAGTGAGATTTTCAAAGGAATCACTTTTTACAGAAGTTGCATAATTCAACTTTTCGAAAAAAGAAACTTTCTCAAAAACAAGAAGTTCAAGGCAGAAAAATTTTTTCGAAAGGAGTTTACTATATTTGTAAATGACTGAGAAAATAATTTTTCTAACACAGAAATTCGCCGTTTTTCAGAAAGTTTATCCTACCACCTCATAACTCGGCTCTACATGTACCACGACACTTTGCACATTTGCAGAGTGTTTTTTTATCCCATCTTCTACCTGATGAGCGATGAGATGTCCTTCCCTCACTGTCTTTTCTCAGTCAACAATGATATGGAGCTCTACGAGTCTATCAAAACCACTTTTTCGGACAAAAAGAGCAGGAATATGGAGAACCATAGGATATTCTTTTTGGATAAATTCTGAAATACTCGCATGCAGGGTATCATCAACTGACTCATCGAGGAGCTCGCGCATAGCAGGCCAACCGATATGATAGATATTGTAACACATAAACATGCTCGCAACGAGAGCAGCCCAGTCTGAAGCATGGAGCCAAGCTGGACCAGCAAAGATTGCCAGAAGTGTCCCTATGAGAGCAATTCCCGTCGTGATAGCATCTGAGAGATGATGGAAAGCATCCCCTATGACTGCCGTACTCTGAAGGGATTTTCAGATAACATATCCCCGTATAAATAAACCTCATTTTAAAAGAACCACCCCAAGAAGTATCCACAATGTCCAAATAGCAGGTATGACTGCCTCGGTATTTTGTATATTTTCTATCGCGCCACGGGCAATCTCGATAACCGCAAAAATAAGAAGAATAGACACAGCGAGTCACGCCATCGGTTCTGTTTTTCCATGACCATAGGGATGATTATCATCTGCTGGTTTCTGGGCATAGCGAACTCCGAGGATGACAATCCCTGATCCGATGATATCTGTCGCTGATTCGATAGCATCTGCGATGAGTGCATATGAGTGACCAAAATATCCTCAGAGAAACTTTATGAGTGCGAGTGAGATATTCGCGATGATACCAAGGATAGCGATATTTTCACCATCTTTTGGAGTATTTGGAATTGCTGTATTCATACGAGAACTATACTCACAAAGACACTTTTCCAAAATAAAAACTCTCTCCAGAATGAAGAGAGTTTTTTATTCAGGGGAATTATTTTGTAAAAATAAATGTAGAACCTGATTTTGTTTTGATAGAGAGCATGAGTTTCTTGTCTGATGAATTGGAGAGAGTATAGGTAGCACCATCGAGATTCCATGCTGACTCGAGCATATTTTTTGTATCATCCACACATGCCATCTTTGTACTCATAGCCATAGGGCTGATGAGTATATCATTTTTTATAGTATATTTTCCGTTTATGCTATTACAAAACTGAATTGAGTATGAATCATCTGTTACTCGGAGGCTATATCCAGAAAGTGGGTACCCCATATCATCTATAAAATATGAATCGAGATTCCATGTTCCAACGAGATTTTTATCTTTTGTTCCTGTAGTGAGTTTTTTACCAAGAACACGAACAAGAGAATAATTTATACCGGGTGCATCGGCTGGTGGATTTTCTACCTTATCTTCACGAACGAAAATACGATAGGTATACCCTGCTACTGGACTAAATCCACTAATAGACGAGTAAAAAAGTTCTGTTTTGTTTCCCTTCTTTACCTGGAGACACTGCATCGGAGCAACTCCAGTACATGAAACTGTATCACCGAGTACAGTGATAATACGAGTTTTCGTCATCCATGGACGGACACATTCTCTGAGAACACTATTCCAGCTATATCCTGTAGATGGTTTGCAACCATGACTGTCGATGTCACCACCGATGAAAATAGGAGGCATAGGTCTATCGACAGCAATCAGATTACATGCATCCGCTGTAGCATCACTCACTCACTGAGATTTTGCAACGCAAGCATTTCAGTATGTTTGCTTCTGTCCTCCTGACCATGAACAAACAGGAGCATATTCCATAGTACATACTGATAGTTCTGTCGCTGAAGCAAGAGAAGAAACTGCAAGCATTCAGAGAAAGAATGCAAAGAAAATTGAAAGAATTCGCATAAGAAAAAAATAAAAAATTAAAGCTTTTTTGACCGTGTATAGAGTATGACGAGTATACTGAAAAAAGGTGACAAAAAAACCATAAAATTTAATTTTATGGTTTCGTATAGCTTTATATCGTATTTTCTCAGGAGATTTTATAGGGTATAGAAAGATGATTGAGACCTTTTACAATTTCCTGGATTTTTTCTTTATCCAATAACCCAGATACATACAGAGTTCCAAAAGCATTGAGAAAAAAATCTTCTCTTTCTATAGTGACAGAAATCTTGTTCCGAGAAAAATATCAATCTAATTGAGATATAACCTCTTGGATTTTTTTTGGAAGAAGTGTGGACGCATCAAGCGACATACCTCGTGGATCTCCTTGTCGATGGATATATACTCGAGATGGTGCTACAGGAACGCTAGATACATTTTTAGCTGAGTCGATTTCTCCAGAAATAACTGGACTTTCTTGAGTTTGTTTCGGAATTTGTGCATTTTTTCTCTCTGCAATTTTCATACATTTTTCCAAAAATTGATTGAGAATTGTCATTAATTCTGCATGATTTTCCATCAATAAAAGCCTTGAGACTTCTTTTTTCTTTTTTCCTTCCAGTTCCAATATGACTTTTATTGCAGATTCTGGATCTTTTCATTCCAAAAGCTCAGCGATGAGTTTCGTAGGAGACATATTTTTAAATTATATGATTGGTAATTTTACAATAAATAATATATTGTCAACTATATTATCTCATAAAAAGAGAGAAGGTATATATGAAATCATGATTGTGAAGATACTACCTCTCTCCTAAATTCTTTTTTATAAATATTGACATATGTGTATTATTAATTATATTATATATATGAAAAATACAGAAAATCACCCACTCGAAGATACAGTAGTTGGCACACAAGTCACAAAAATAGTACCACGAATCACCTGATGAAGGGTGGTAAATATACTCAAAAGTACGAAAAAAGTACCTCCAGGGATTCCTTATGGAACATATCAAAACATCATGTCTTCTATAGAGTGGAAACGATTGATACTAGTACATCCAGAGTATTTCGTAGAATACAAATGACATAAATATATAAAACCAGAGCATAAAAAAGATATATTCCCCGCTCTGAGTAAACTGATAAATAATCCACAACTTCATAGAGTCAATCCTAGTGAATACTGTAGAGCTCGGTAAGAAAATCCCTCCGAAATGGAGGGATTTTGGTATCAGATTTTCTGAAAGTAGGAAAAGTATTTGATATATTTAGTTCTTTAAACGATTGGCGATATAGGAAATGTAGCTCTCTGAGTTTTTATCTATACTCTCCAATATCACTCTTTCCCTTTCTTCGATTTCTTTATTATCAAGAGTGTACAGTTTCTGAATATCAAAAAGGAAGGAATAAAGACTGTTGAGAAAAGTATCGAAAAATTCATCTCTCATATCCAATTCCAATCATCAATCCCCTACTTTCACAAGTCATGACTCAAACAGTGGTATCAAGATAGATTTTGTGAGAATCAGATACTTCTTGAACTCTGGTTGTGTCATGCGTTCGATATTTCTGATAGAATCCATAATCGTAAATAGCACAACCTTCTCTTTCTCTTCGTGAGAGTATGGTGATTGCTTATGGGCATCATATACTCAAAGATAGTAAAATAATGTTGCTTTTGCTTCTTCTAATTGTGAGGTAGGGTGTCACTTTACAAATAAGCTATGACCAAATTCATGATAGGTCACTTCCCGAAGAAGCTCGAGAAATAATACATCAAAATCAATCGCTTTTCCTGGAAATAAACCATGCATAATCTCGCGAGAATTTAATACCACTTTTCTCATCGGACTCGTACGCAAGATGATATTATTTCCTTCTTTTTTACTGAGGCTCTCATCATTTGGAAATGCCTTTCCGATAAACCCAGAATATGATGCATCTCATCCCTCGAGAACTGTTTCAACATTGGTACATGTCATATGATCCATGCCATATCGTTCATTAAAAAATCTTTCAGAAAGATTATAAAAATCACTGTATCTAACAGGGTTTCTCGTATCCTTAAGAAAAAGAATAATCTCAGGTTCGATAAATACTCATGGAAATACATAATCCTCCATAGGAGCTACAAATCCTATTTCACTCGATTGGTCTTGCCATATCTTTGACTCATACAGTTCAGCTCCAACCCAATCCGCATAAGTATAGTTACCATCTTGGATAAATCATGAGATCCTCTGAAGATATTCACGAAGGTCTGAGTTATGAATATGCTGAAATTGTGATGTATCGATACTGATAGATGAAAATTCATTGTAACCAACTCGTTGTCCTCATTTCATCCCACCATATACCGGAAATTCAGATGGTGAAAGGAGATTTTCCCCTTTTTCCATGCAGTCAAACCAGTGGATAAAAACCTCATCAAAAAAAGCAAGAATATTACTATCTACCACCCATATAAAGTCTTCTTTTGTTTCTGGAGTAACTAAACTATCTAGTAAACCTGTTCGAAGAGCCTTTACGAGTATTTGGTTATAGAGAGCATTTTTATCCTTGAGAATATAGCGTAAATTTCTACGAGTTTCTTCACCTTCGGAGGGTGAAGTTTCCTGATATTTTGAGACATTTGATTGATCAAAAGCAAGAAAAAATGTTTCTGACTTTCCTTCAAGTTTTGAAGCAAATATCTTTCGAAAAAATACATTCATACTCTCCTTGAACTGAACAAAGTCATCAAGATGTTTTATTGGTTCAACAGAACTCAAAAATGTATCAATATCAAATACTCAATCAGTACGCTCACTGATATTTCCAGAAACTTCTTCGGAAGAATATACTGGAAGCTGGGCACCTCCATCTGATGGAATAATATTATGAGAATGAGGCATAAAATGTATGTTAGTTCATGTATAATAAATATTATATGTAAAAATGCAAATTTATACATATATGCATATGGAAAAGAAAATAATAAATATCAGGTTTGCAAAAAGTGTCCGTTCTGATAGAATAAGAAAGCCAAAATCTCTATATCATAAAATTCAAAATTTTTGAATATTTTCCATCGCGAGAAAGCACGGGTAATTGTCCACCTGTAACATTCGTAGATGGAAACATGTATGAGTTATAGAGGTTTTGGCGAACCGGACGATTACCCGTTTTTTGTTTGCCACAAATCAAAACTCACACGCAAAAAATGGGAAAGTCTTTTTTACTTCTTTCCTATTTTTTTATGGAATCAGAAAAAACACCTCTAAGACATATCGTATTTACCTGCATTATCGCATGACTCCTCGCATGGATAAATCTGAGAGAGATATCACTCGCGAGGCATACACTCATCCCACCACCTATGGTCTCATCGACGAGCCTGACATACCAGTTTATCCTCTGTACCGAAGAGGAACCCTGCTCTCCGATGAAAAAATTTTATGTCTCGTCTATGTGCTATGGCTATCTCGATACCCTCTCAAATACTGGAAGTCCATGAATCCTCAGCATCCATGATATACATCCATTTTCGTGAGGAGAGAACTCACGAGCAGAGTATATATGCAATATCTGAGGTGCGAGTTATGGGACTTTCTTTTTGTATTATTTTTAAAAAAATCCCTCCGATGGAGGGATTGAAGGTTCAAAATATAAAGAATAAGAAGCGATTATACTTGAGGGCTTCTTAAAAAAAAATTAGGGCTTTAGAAATCAATATAAAACTTAGGAATTCTTTGAATATCATCTCATCCATAATATGAGTATACTTTTCATGGACTTGGACTAAATAGCTCTGTCTCAACCCATCATATATTTGATTCTAATTGAGGAGTTCTTCATGTAGCCAAATATCAATTAAATTTTATAAAACTCTCTATATCATAATTAATCATTTTAATAAACCTAAATACTATACTATCCCAGACAATTTGTTGTTGTATCTTCTCAAATTCTACCTGTCAATCTCATGATTTTATATACTTTGCAAGTTCCATAATTATGGTAATACGAAAATCGGCAGGAAAACCCTTATTCTCTTGTAGTATGTAGTTATTATTTGCGGCACGAAAAATGTGTTTAATTTGTCTTAATCAAAATACTTGAGTAGTTAAGTTACTTTTTACCAACTCTAGACATAGAGATGCCAACTGCTTTCGTGCTATAGACTGTATAGAAGGTATTGGGAAAATTCATAAATTGAAGTGTTGAGTTATAAAGTTATCAAAATCTAAAACTCAAGGGGAGAAAAATTCTGTAATGTCTAAAGATTTAAGGTAACTATCTGAACCCTCATTTTTATATGATACTTCTCAGATAAGTACTACAACTTTAATCGATTTTTCTTCAAGTTCTTGTTTAAGAAAGAAGTTTAGAGTTTCCAAGAAAATTAAGCCATAATCTCATGCTCTATCAATATCCTCAATAGTGATAATAATATCCTTATCTGTTCAAAGTAGAAACTTTCTTAATAGTTCTTGAAATTCAAAGACACGACTAATTCATTGACTTTCAAATATCTTCTTAAGGCACTCAAATCATCATAATCAAGGAATTACAGAAAGGGATGTTAAAATTCAATCAGCAAATGTTATATCATTTCAATCTATCTTTTTTATAATCTCACTTCTGGAAATTCATCAAATCTGTACACCAATATCTATAATAAATCACTCCCATAAATCCCTTTTATCATGGTATTTCCAAGCATCAAAATGAATCCATAATGGGTCAGTCTCAGAAGAATGAGAAGATTTTATATTATGAATAATGGTTGATTTTCAACATCCATAAGGTCAAATGAGTCAGAAAATTCATTTACTTTCCATTGTTTGAATTTTTCGCCATATCCTTTCCGAATAATCATTTAAATTAAATAAATCTTCTACCTTATAGGTATCTTCAAAAAGATATGAATGTTTAAGAAATCAAGCCATACTTTTAAAATTTAAAAAATCCCCCACTCAAATAAGTGGGGAATAAAAATTATTTCTCTTCTACCTCCGCCTCGACTGAACCATCATCATTTTTCTTGTCTTCTGGTTTTGCTTCTGCATCACCTGCATGAGCGTAGATAGCCTGTCCGACTTTCATCATGACATCAGAGAGTGCCTTTGTTGCTGATTCGATAGCGTCCTTCTCTGCATTAGCATCTGCGAGGACTTTTTTCAGGTCTTCGAGTTTTACCTTTGCTTCTTCTCCGTCCTTTTCCTCATATTTTCCTTTGTTTTCTTCGAGAGTTTTTTCTGATTGATAGACGAGTGAGTCGGCATGATTGCGAGCTTCGATAGAGTCTTTTTTCTTCTTATCTGCTTCGCGGTTTGCCTCTGCTTCTTTTACGAGTTTGTCGACTTCTTCGTCTGACATACCCGCACTTCCCTGCACCGTGATTTTCTGTTCTTTTCCTGTTCCCTTGTCCTTTGCAGTGACATGGAGGACACCAGAGGCATCGATATCGAGAGTCACCTCAATCTGTGGAATACCACGAGGAGCTGATGCAATACCTGAGAGAATAAATCGTCCGAGAGACTTGTTATCGCTCGCCATCTCGCGTTCACCCTGGAGGATGTGGATTTCTACAGAGTCTTGGTTATCGGCAGCTGTCGAATAGACCTGAGATTTGCTCGTAGGGATAGTCGTATTGCGTTCGATCATGCGAGTCATGACACCACCGAGCGTCTCGATACCGAGAGAGAGTGGAGTGACATCGAGGAGGAGGACATCTTTTACATCTCCCTGGATGATACCTGCCTGGATAGCAGCACCGAGAGCGACTGCTTCGTCTGGATTGACTGATTCGTTTGGTTTTTTTGCGAAGAATTGTTCTACCTTGGCTTTAATCATCGGAACACGAGTCGAACCTCCGACGAGGATAACTTCGTGAATCTGATTTGCCTGAAGTCCTGCGTCTTTCATCACCTTTCGGCATGGCTCGAGTGATCGCTCTACGAGTGGAGCGATGAGTTCTTCGAACTTCGCACGAGTGAGAGTGATATTGAGGTTTGATGGAACTCCGTCATTCATCGCGATAAATGGTTCGTTGATTTCTGTACTTGTCGCTGATGAGAGTTCGATTTTTGCTTTTTCTGACGCACTTCGTACGCGTTGTACTGCCATGGCATCTTTGCGGAGGTCGATTCCTGTTTCCTTTTGGAACTCAGACATGACATATTCAAAGATTTTCTGATCGAAGTCATCACCACCGAGGTGTGTATCTCCGTTTGTTGCGAGAACTTCGAATGTTCCTTCTGCACCGATTTCGAGGATAGAGATATCAAATGTTCCTCCACCAAAGTCGTAGACAGCGATTTTTTGATCTTTGTTCTTATCTGCTCCGTATGCGAGCGCTGCTGCAGTTGGTTCGTTGACGATGCGTTTTACATCGAGACCAGCGATTTTTCCTGCGTTGATAGTTGCTTGGCGTTCTGAGTCGTTGAAGTATGCAGGAACAGTGATAACTGCTTCTGTAACCTTTTGACCGAGAAATTTTTCTGCATCATCTTTGAGTTTTTCGAGAACCTTTGCAGAAATCTCCTCTGGACGAACAGGAGTTCCATTCCACTCGATCATACATCCACCATCACTTCCCTTTGTCACCTTGAATGGGACATTTTTGAGTTCTTCTGTGACTTCTTCGTACTTGCGTCCGATAAATCGTTTCGCTGAGTAGATAGTATTGGCTGGATTTGTGACTGCCTGACGACGAGCGGGCATACCGACGATAGTATCACCATCTTTTTTGAGGGCGACAACCGATGGAGTGGTTCGTCCACCTTCACTATTTGGGATAACCTTTGTCTGTCCACCTTCCATAAAGGCGACACATGAGTTCGTTGTACCGAGGTCGATACCGATAATTTTTCACATAGAGATAAAAAGTTAGAAAGTATATTGTTGGAATATTGGATGTTTAAAATCTAAAATTCCAAGACCTAGACATTCTATACTTCTTTTTTTATCTGTCAAAACTTTTTTAGCACTTTTTTATATAGAGTGCTAATATTAAATAATTCCATGATCTCTCAGGGTCTCTAATTGCTTTTGGTTCACGACTGTAAGCAACTCTCCTTCGGAGAGTTTTTTTATATCATCGACACTTCCAGCAAGTTTCAGGAGATTTTTTCGTGTGACTGGTCCGATGCCAGGGAGTTCTTCGAGGATATTTTTTTTCATAGATTTTCCTCTGGCATTTCGATTTGCCGTGATAGAGAATCTATGTGATTCATCACGAGCCTTTTGGAGTACCATGAGTTCCGGAGTTCCCTTTTCGAACATGATTGCTTCTTTTTTTCATGGGAGAAAAATCTCCTCCTCTCGTTTTGCGATAGAACAAATAGGGGGAATATTCTCTCTATCATGAAATTCTGAAGAATCCGAGGACTGTCATGAATTTAGGTTTTGTATTTTATTTTCCGTATGTTCCGCAGGATTCGGAAGAGTTCATGATAGTAGATTTTTTGAAGTAAATATTCCCTCTTTTATCCCCGCGATTGCACTCGAAAGTTGTCACTTTCCTCAGTCGATGATGATGAGATGTGGGAAATTATTTTGTTCGATTCATTCTATCGTTCTGCGCATCATGACTTCTCTATGTGAGGCAAAGTCATCGATTTCTCAGGCTTCGAGAGTTTTTATCTTGTATTTTTTATATCGAGTGGTGTCTGGTTTTCCATTAGCAATACAGACACGAGAAGCATAGGTAAACTGTCCATGCGTATGGGAGATATCATAACACTCAAAGACGATTTCTCATTTTTTTGGCACACTATACCCGAGAGTTTCGAGCACATTTTTCATGTGTTCACGCGTGAGTGTTCGCTGTTCGAGCGTCTGGAGTTCTGACTTGTAGGCATATTCTCGAACTTGGTTTCGGAGAAAGTCGAGGAGCTCTTTTTTATTTCCAATAGTGGGAATAGTTCTATCAATCCCTTTTTCTGAAAGGAGAAGACGGAGGGATTCATCGGAAATATCAGCCTCAAGGATGAGGGATGTTGGGAGATTTTCATCGCTACCCACATATTGCCGAGCAAGAAACTGTGCAAGGAGGGCATCTTTTTCATCGATTTTTGACTCGAGCGTATGCCGAAATACTCAGAGAATCTGCCCATCTCGGATTTGGAGGAGTCCGACGAAGAGCTTTTCATACTTTTCGAGAGCAACGAAAATATCATGATCTCACGGGAGAATATCACGGGCAAGTTGCTTTTGTCTGAGGACATTTATTGCCTCGATTTCTGCTTTTACTTTTGCGGCTTTTTCAAATTCGAGGTTTTTGGCATATTCTTGCATCTTTTCCTGAAGCGACCGAATGAGTCATCCGTCTTTTCATTCGAGAAATTCGCGAAGTTTCGCGATATTTTCTGCATGCTCATCGAGATTTTTTTCTTTGAGAAGGCATGGTGCTGGACAGAGTCAGATATAATAATCCATACATGGCGCTGTTTTTCCTGCTTTATCAGTAATAGATATACCAGAATAAGAAGAAAATTGCATCCGACAATTACGAATCTTAAATATCCTTTTGAGATTTTTGACGCTTTCGTGGATATTTGCTCCACTTGTAAATGGACCAAAGTAAACTGCTCCATCACGGATCTTTTGTCGCGTTTTGTAGACTTCTGGAACGGGAGAATTGGTGATTTTTATATAGGCGAGATTTTTATCATCCTTCATGAGGATA
This sequence comes from Patescibacteria group bacterium, assembly GCA_031539225.1. Lineage (GTDB taxonomy): Bacteria > Patescibacteriota > Gracilibacteria > BD1-5 > UBA2023 > JABFSX01. Next base: position 142,963 of record JAVKLJ010000007.1, read on the forward strand.
TTGTATTTTGGTGTGAGGTGTTTGATGAGATTTGTCTCGAGAACAAGTGCCTCGACCTCTGTCTGACAGAGAATCGTCTCGATATCTCGGATTTTTTGCACCATGTGTTTTTTTGCCATGGTGAGAGTGCCCATATCCTGAAAATATGATGAAACACGGGACTTGAGATTTACACTCTTTCCGACATATATCACTTTCCCTACTTCGTCCTTCATCTGATATACTCCTGGAGTTTTTGGCAGATTTTTGAGAAGTTTTTCGATGTAATCTGGCATCTGTTTCATGAGGGCATACTATAGAAATGCAAGGAAAAAACAAGTAATCACTTTTTATTTGCAAATACTTTATATTATTTATAATAACATTTATGAATGAAAACGATGAACCAACATCACAAAATAATCTAGACCGTAATACCTTCAAAGGTTTTATGGATTATGTAGAAGGTTATCGTGAATGACTGAGGGCAAATCAACGAGTCGAAGAAAGAGTCAGAAAAAGTAAGGGTTGGATTATCGATATGCTCACAAATCCCAATCTCTCACACGCCTGAGAAAATAATCCTCCATCATATCCGAAAGTTCCATCCTATGTACAACCTCAATGAAGAAGCTACTCATCAGATGAAATAGAAAGAATACAAAGAAGATCCCTGAGAAAACATGTTTTAGAAAATATACTTACAATGACTGATGTACCCATGGATGCGAAAGAGCTTTATAAAAAAATCAAAATTGTCACAAGTATACATCCAAATATAGCATGAGAAGTATCTATACATGAAGGACTAGAATCAATAAGCCCATGAATAAAGCAAGGTTCTAGAAAATCACTAAGGGTATTTCAAAAAAATATACTCCACCATAATATATCTCTAGTAACAAATCCGGAAACAAACGACCCTATAATATCAACGATATTTGTAGAAAAAACTCCTGACTCAATCGGCACTGTCCTAAAAAGACTGAGAGAAATGACTGTAGCAAATACAAGAGAAAAAGATATGATAGAATCCATCCTGAATGAAACTCTTTGGGCAATACGGAATAAATAAACTGTTCTTATAATTTCACTTACTCTCTCCCATGAATATCACACCAATACTCGAAAAATCACCAAAGACACTCCTCTACTTCTATCCAAAAGACGACACTCCGGGTTGTACCCTGGAAGCAGTTGACTTCACGAGACTAAAAAGTGAATTCGAAACTCTCGGAATACAGATAATCGGAGTATCAAAAGACTCTGAAACATCTCATGAGAAATTTTGCAATAAGTATAATCTCGGCATAGAGCTCATCGCTGATGAATCATGAGAACTCCATGAACAATTTGGAGTTATCTGAGAAAAGAAAAACTATGGAAAAGTATATGTCTGAGTGATTCGTTCCACTTTTCTCCTCGACTCTACGGGAAAAATACTGAAAGAATGGAGAAATGTAAAAGCGACAGGGCATGCAGAGAAGGTGCTGAGGGAAATACAAAAAGAATTCCAGTAGTTACTGGAATTCTTTGCGCACAAAGCAATCTATATAGTTTTCATGTATTGATGCATATTCTCCGTGAGGGATTTTATTATTAAATCAATTATCCATTCTGCCTCTATAAAGTTATCTTCATCTCCAATTCAAGGAAAGTTAAAAAGCCCGATTTTATCTTCTGGTTTTATCTTGGAATTAAAACATTCCGATAGAATTCTGCAAAATGACATATTATAATCATTCATAAGTATTATCATTTTTGGAAGATCCTGAGCAGACAAAAGATTTTCCATAAACAGTTGAAAAGACTCAATATCTAATTTTCAAGAATTGATTTTACTTAAGAAATTACCAATATAAATACTATTGCTCAGGCTTTTTATGAGAGACTGTTTATCCTTTTTAATCAGTGCTAATCATTCGAGCATTCTAGGATTTTCTCGCAAGAAAGCTTGTACTTTCTTATAACTATTAGGACGAATCATTGCCCTTGAAAAATTTTCAATTACTTTTGCTAGAGCATCTGCATGTAAAGAGTCTGGATTTTTTTGTATATAATCCATGACTTCTGGAAATCAGCTTGTCCGAGCATCTCACATACCTTGTGCAACGAGAGTATTTGCAAGCAGAAAATCCTTAGAATTGAGCATATTAGGTTGTTACTGAACTAATTCATTTCAAATACTATTTAGACTACTTAAATTGTCAAATTTATTTTTTATATTATAGTAATTTTTTAAAAACACACTGGAGAAATGCAAAAAACTAGATAGAATACCCTCTATGTTCAAACTCAATTCTCCATATAAACCAACTGGTGATCAGCCTGACGCAATAAAAAAACTCGTCGAGTCAATTCGTTCAGGAAATACTTTTCAGACACTTCTCGGTGTGACAGGTTCTGGAAAGACATTTACCATGGCAAATATCATCGCCGAGCTCCAGCGACCAGCGCTCATCATGGCACATAACAAGACTCTCGCTGCCCAACTCGCCCAAGAATTCAAGGAATTTTTCCCTGAAAATGCAGTACACTATTTCGTGAGTTATTATGACTATTATCAGCCAGAGGCTTTTGTCGTAAAAAGCGGTGCATATATAGAAAAAGAAGCAACTATCAATGAGGAAATCGACAGACTCCGCCATGCGGCAACAGAATCACTCCTGACCAGAAAAGATGTCATCATCATCGCATCAGTATCATGTATCTACGGTATTGGTGAAGTAGATCAATACGAGGCACAATGCCTCAGATTCGAAAGAGATAAAGAATATATCATCGAAAACCTCATCCATGAACTCGTCATGGTACAATTTACTCGATCAACTGCTGACTGGAAACCAGGAATGTTTCTCGTGAAATGAGATACGCTCGAGATATGGCCATCATCGAGTGAGTCCATCATCCGTCTCGAGTTTTTCGGTGAAACACTCGAACGCATCACTCGTATCGAGCACCTGACCAATGCGCTCATCGAAGACCTCGAGGAAATCACGATATTTCCTGCAAAACACTTCGTCACAGAAAAATGAATCATCGAAAGTATCCTCCCGAAAATAAAACACGAAATGGAAGAACAGGTACAATTTTTCCAATCACAATGAAAACTCGTGGAAGCAGAACGCATCAAAATGCGTGTCGAATACGATATGGAAATGCTCTCGGAGGTTGGCTATGTAAATGGTATCGAAAACTACTCAATGTATCTCGGAAATCGGAATCCTGGTGAAGCTCCTGCAACACTCATGGAGTTTTTTCCTGAAAATTTCCTCACATTTATCGATGAATCACACATCACGATTCCACAAGTTGGTGGTATGTATGCAGGTGATAGAGCGCGAAAAGAAAATCTGGTAAACTATGGTTTCAGACTCCCCTCTGCTATGGAAAACCGACCACTCCGATTCGAAGAATTCGAGAAAAAAATCGGACAAACAGTATTTGTCTCAGCCACCCCGAGCAAGTACGAAGCAGAACACCAAAAAATCGTCGCCGAACAAGTCATCCGTCCGACGGGACTCCTCGATCCAGTCATAGAAATCGAAGATATGGAATTTATGGTGGATAGTCTCATGAAAAATATCCACGCCGTGATACAAAAATGAGAACGAGCCCTCGTAACGACCATCACAAAAAAATCATCAGAAGATCTCGCAAACTACCTCGCAGATAATGGAATAAAAGTCCGCTATCTCCACTCAGAAATCGAAACCATAGAACGCCTCGAAATACTCAGAGACTATCGACTCGGAGAAATAGATGTCATCGTCGGCGTCAATCTCCTCAGAGAATGACTCGATCTTCCTGAAACGAGTTTTATCGCCATACTCGATGCTGAGAAAATCGGATTCCTCAGGTCGAAGACTTCCCTACTCCAAATCATCGGGCGTGCTGCCCGAAACTCAAATGGACGAGTTGTCATGTATTCTCATGATTGTAAGCAATCTACAGCTATGGTGGATGCAATCGATGAAACAAATCGTCGCAGGGAGGTACAAATCGCCTACAATGAAAAACATGGTATCACTCCAACGACCATCATCTCGAGTGTGAAAGATGTCTCTATACCAAAAAAGAAAACGGAAATATTTGGAAACGGAGAATATACAAAAGAAAAGGTCGAAACATATATCAAGCGACTCGAACTCGAAATGGATGTCGCCGCTGCCAATCTCGACTTCGAAAAAGCTGCAGAACTCAGAGACGAACTTCTTTCTTTTAAAAAGAGAAAATAAAAAAACTTCCGAAATTTCGGAAGTTTTTTTGATTATTGAACCACTCTGCTGACACTATAGTTTCAGAGGAACTGTGAGAGAAGTGGTGGTGGATTCACCAATGCTCTATTTGAGTAAGTCAATACTGTACCTGTCGTAAGTATATCATAGGCATTTGTACCTCGAGCATAGAGACGAGAGTTGAAGAGTGATTTTGCATCACCGTAGAGTGATCATTCTATCTTCAGTATCTTTTGTGATGGAGTATTATTTAGGGCAACAAATTGTCCATTTGATCCACCAGATATAGCAACAAATACTCATGCAAGATTTGATACATCTTTATCAATAACAACATTACCATTCTTTACAATGAATGCAATACTCGCCTGAGCATCAGCATAAGTAATATCGGAGGTAATAACGAGATCTCCATTTTCTACAATAATTGTTTTTACACCTGAAACTGTATACGGAGCATTGATATATCACTTTCCATCCTTTACATAGAGAATATTTGGATTTCCATTCAGACGAACGAAATCACCTGAAGGATTATTTAGAGTTCTATCTCCTGTGGAAGTAGGAAGAGTAATATTTGCTGTTGGGAGAGAAGGAGTTGTAGACGGAGTTACTGGTGCTGTAGTTGTTGCACTCAGTGATGTTTTTGAGGCAAGATCTCCAAGAAATGAGGCAAGGATATTTCTGGTACTTAGATTTACAAATTGTTCGATACTTCTATTGACAGGTGTAGCAGTTGTAGAAAGAAGGGCTGCGGAAACACGAACAGGGATTTTCATATCTATTGGACGATCTCATTGTGCGAGATTTCCTCGAGCGAGCGTGATATGGATACCTCATGTTGTCAGTGCTGTACCTCACTGAAATGCATCTCGAAGAGAGAGTCCTGTCGTAGAAACATCAATTGGAGCGTTTCCTGTATAGAGCTGTATTTCCGAAGGAGCATTTACAGAAATATTTGCATATGTACAAACTCCTGCTGAACTCATGGAAACACACTTATGGACATCTCATTTTCCGAGAAGCACATATCCAGGAAGAATAGTTCGACGAGTGTCCGTCGCAGGAATCATATCAGCAATTGATTTACATGATTCATTTGATCCAAACTTTTGGATAACTGCATCTCATTCGTTTCCTGTTGTTGATTTATAGATACATACTTTATATGTTTCAGGGATGGCAAGTGGGATAGTATATTTTGTATTCATACCAAAGTATACACGATCTGCAACACTAAAAATATTTGAATATTGTCCGACAACAATTTGATGATTATTTACAGGAAGTCTATATTCACCTGTTGTCATATCTTGGTATCATCCTTGTGCTTTGATACGGTCGAGGAATGTCGTACCAAGAGTAAAGTGAGAAAGGGCTGGAATACGAATCCAAAGATTCGTAATTGGATTGGCACCTGGATTTGTCAAATCAAGCTTACAAGCATTACACCATGGGGCTCATACAACATCACATTCTTCACCAGGTTGGAGTATACCGTTTCCACATGATCCGCCACCACCACCTCCACCTCATCCACCACCTCCACCAGAACAAGAAAGTGATTGATTCTGACACATTTGCTGTCCGACAGCATCAGCACTATAACAGAGTGCCTGTGGAATACCAGCAGCAGTACAAGCTATGATACTATTGTAGTTTGCACATGAGGCTACACCATTCACACATGTCTTTCCGACAAATGCTGCACCACCACCTCCACCTCCACCAGAAATACTAAACTGTGCTGGATCATTATTTTTTGCATCATTTGCACAAGATGATTCGTCTCCATTTGGCATACGATTATCTGCATAACACGCACCATTCTCAGATGGATTTTGGACTGTTGCATAGTTTGTGACTGTTTGCCCAGCTATTGCTGTGACAACTACAGGAACCGTAATATCTGAAAAATATGAACCACTTGAAACTACTTGTCATGTGATACATGCAAGCACTGCTCCTGAGTAACTACAATTCCAATTTGTACCACTTGCCGCACCACTCGCACTTACTCCAACTGGAAGTATATCTCGAACTGTCGTGAGTCCTGTTGTTGTCTGTGGACCCTCATTTTTTACACGGATAACATAGTTAAATACTGATCCATTTGAAAGGGCTACTGGTGAACCAGGTTGTGCATCAAGGGTATTGATGTACTTTTTGAGTGAAAGATCAAAACCAGTACCAGTAGAACTGCTACTATAATTTGCTATACAATTCACTGCTTGTCATGCATTGTTACAAGACCAAGCATATCCTATAGGATTTGATCCTGTTGAGGTAAAACCGCTCGCAGTCCCAGCAGTACAGAGCGTATCAGTAGGATTTACAGGGGCTGATTGAGTACCTGTTTTGGCAGGATTACAAGATGGGTAGGTAATACCATTTGCGGAACAAGAAACACTTTTTGTACCTGAATTACAATTCCATGAGTAAGCAATAGGATTTGATCACTGAGCCTGAAAAGATGTAGTTGCACCAACAGTACAAAGTCCAACTGTAGAGGCATCGATAGGTGTCGAAAGAATAGCCCCATTAAACTGACTGCTACAAACAGGATCAAGATTATCAATAGTCCCATTACAGGAAAGATTACATTTTCCAGGAGTACCATTCTGAGCTCCATCATCACATTTTTCACCACCAGAAATAATACCATCACCACAATAACGAGGATATACAAAGAGACATTCTCTATGAGTTTCTGGGATTCCTGTTGCAAAAGTAAAGCTTCCAGGAGTTCCATTCATTGTATATGTATTTGTGTCGTAAGTGATTTTCAGGGCTGGCTTTGTGCCATCAATTCCAGCACTTACCGATTTGAGGCCAAGTCCATATCATGCCTTTGTTCATACGAAACGAACATTACTCACTCCAGGAGCAAAGTAGAGATACTTCCCTCGAGTGGGAGATATGAGACTCGGAACACTTGAATCAAATACAAATACTCCATTTGGATTCTCTGAATCAAGGGCAAATGAACCACTTGGATACATAACAAATTGAGCCTGTGTTTGGAGAGTTTGATACCCAGGAGTAAACCCGAGAAAACTTCCACCAGTATAGAGCACTCTATAAAGAGGTGAATTATTTGTGAAAGTATCGTACAATTCCCTATAGTTTCCATCATGAAGTTCTGACTCGAAACACTGATTACATGAATTTGCAAGATCACCATATTTTGTTTGACATGATGAAAGTGATATTTCAGTATCGAGAGCTGCGAAAGCAGAATCAAAAGAAATGACTATGAATGAAAGAATGAGAAAAATGATTCGTGTTATCATATTGATAAAAACTTAAGGATTGCTACCGGTACCAAGTATTGGAAGATGTATTGCTTCTGAAGAAGAGCCAGAAAGCGGAACGGAAACAACAGATGGATTCATACTCGGAGTAAGCGAGTTCTCTATTTGATTTTGAGAAGATACTTTGTCGTGATTTGTTTCTTGGTTTCCACAAGCAGAAAGTGCAAGTATGCAAACAAGGGGAATAAGATATTTCATAAAGCAGGGAGTTAAAAAGAATAACCATTATGCGCCACTTCCTGGGGTAACAATTGGAGTCGGAGTAGGAGCGGGGATTGGAGATGGTGAAGGTGTAAGTGGTGCACCTGGAACTTTTGGATCCATTGGTGTTTCTGGTCCACCTCCAGGGTTTGTTTTTGGTCCATCATTACTTCATGATTCTCAATTCACTTTATCCCATGATATTCCAGCTCCAAGTCAACCTGAAAGTGTACTTACCGTATCTGATCAAACTGTACTTCCTCGTCATACGAAATCTTCAGTTATCATAGAGGGTGTATTAAGTGTCACAACGGTAGTATTTTTATTCTCTGATACAAATTTTGGTTTACTAATCATAATCATTTCATTTGCACATTTGCTATACTCAGCACGAAAAAATTTTATAGGTTCCTCAAGTTTTACACCTCGGACAGTCTGTCCAAGTATGAGCATATTAGCAAGGTCCTGATTAGTTAAATCTTCTGAGCCAGTCATGCCACTCTTTGCAGATATTTTAAGTGCATCAACGCGATCTTTATAACGAGAATCGTTGAATACTGTACTTAAGAATCGTGCCTTTTGATGCTGAGTGAGTCATGATATTTCTGATTCAGACGACTTTACAATTTCATTGACATGTTGAGACTTGAGTCAATTAAGTCACCCATTTACCTGAGCAAAGTTCAAGAGTGTAAAATATCCATTTTCATCATTGAGCTTTTCTGTTGGCTTTGTTTTGTCTTTAGATACATCGAGTCTTTTATGAAGAGCTGTTCGAGATGCTCTTTTCGCTGTAATATATTCTTTAAATTCTGAATCAGCCATGGCTTCTTTGAGGTTTTGAAATCCAAATACCTGAGCATCATGAAAATCATATTGACTCATAACACTCTTTGGATGGGTGAGTTTATGCACCTGACCAAATGTGCGCTTATCTTTATTTTCTGACTTACCATAATTTCGAAAATCCTTGATACCAACAGTTTCATTCACGAGAGATGACAGGATATCTTCTTTCACAGCGTCTATTTTGTCTTGTCATGCTTTAATAAGTGCTTTGATATCTTTATTATTAATATTTCAGAGTGCTACCCAAGCTTCTGTCACTTTTCCAGACATAATATGTCACTGCATAATACCGAATGCTTTTGGATATTTTCTTCTCCATTCACTTGCCTGAGGATAATCTTTGAGAATATCTTGAGCATCCTGAGAATAGAGCGTTGTTTCAGCAATATCTACAACTCATTTTTTTGATTTAACAGTTACTTTCTGACCATCAAGTTCAAGTGTTTCACCATTTTTTGGCGTGACAGTAATAGTACCATCATTATTCTGTATTGCTCTATCTCCAAGCGAAGTCAAGAAATTCATTCATTCCCCGTTCTTGTACCCCGTAATAGTCACTACTCCATCTTTTTCTTCAAATTTCACATCTTTTTTCCCTCCATTAATAGAGAATTCAAAGAGTGTTGTTTTTCCACCATCGACACGATTGATGATTTTTGGACTTGCAAAGATTGTCTCGGTCTCAGTTTTTGTTTTTATACTAATAATATCACCGTCTATAGTGAGATGTCATGAATTTTTCAATTTTTCAAGATCTGGAGAGAGCACTTCATCTTTATTATATCCTTTTATTTTGATTGTTTTAATTCCATCAGTTACTGAGTATGAATATCTCTCTCCCTTCAAAAGGCTCACCTTTTCAGGCTGTGTAAGTATTTTTCGATGTGCACCAAGGGATGCTTCGCCGACAGCGGCATCGAGTCGAGTACCGTTATCACTATATGATACTGATGTCATCGCACCAGAAAGTCCGAGACCGATTCCTTGTTTCATGATACCTGCCCAGAATCATTTGAATTGGAAATCCTGCAATTCCTCTACACGAGCATAGTATGTAAATGTATTTTGAGTAAGTTGGTCGAGTAGGGCTGGCACATCTGATGCAGTGAGTGCATTAGACTCAAAAGCTCTCATAATTTTTTCTTGAGATTTTTTGTATGTTTCACTGAGTTTTGTAAGTTCTACTTTTTTCTTCTCGTCTTTGATATCCTCAATCGTAACTTTAATTGCATCATCTACTGATTTCATGACATTATCTTTTGTTGGAATGGTTTTTTCATCTTTTGGTTTTACTGCATCGAGGAAAGTTTTAGTTCGTCACAAAATACGTACTCACTGGTCATTCGTATTTGCCTCAAGGCGGATACCAAGAGCATCGATAGAAGCAGCAATACTTCATGATTTTCCGAGTGCCTTCTTTGTAGTAAGTGATCATGTTTCTCCTTCTTTTTTTGAGAGATCCGTTGTCTCGACAAAACCAACCGCCATACCACCTGATAGTATTGCAAGTGGGAGCATAATACCTACTCTCACCAAAGCTGCGAGAATTCGTTCAGCCATATTTGGGTTTTTTTCTACAAATGCTTGGATATTTTTGAGTGCATTTTTATTTGTCTTCAGCGCATTCTGGAGTTCTTGAGTATTTCATGTGATTACAGAAGTAAGTCCTGTACGGGATTTCTCATCTCCGAGTATAAGAGATGCTACGCTGGCAACATCAGAAACCTGCTCTATGAGGGCCTTACGAAAAGCTTGTACTTTATAATCACGATGGATTGATATAGCATCGAGCTTACTATCCCATGGAAGAGCAACTCAGAGTCTCTGTGCGAGAGAATTCATGCTCTCTCTATTTTTAATATGATCTTTGAGCTCGTTCAGAACTTGGAGTTCACCGATAGGAAAATGTTGTTCTCCTCAACCTAAAAATGTACGCTTAAACCAACCACGATTTGTGGATTCGATTTCTCCACTTCCATCGAGGTCAGCGAGAACGAATTGCATACTATCTAATGTGAGTTCTCCGTTCGCCTCACGAGTGAGTTCACTAAGTTTTTTATTTTCTGGAGGCATTTCGACTTTTGCCGTAGCAAATACTTTTTTTACTTCTGCTTTCTTTTCTTGTGTGTCTTTAGTATTAGTAGCATCCATATCTCTGAAATCCTTATCCCATGCATCTTTAATTTTCTGAATATCCGCCTTATCTCTTTCTGAAAATCCAGAATCCGGCTTAAGTGCATCATTTAAAAGAGAATAAAGATCATCTTTTTTTGTATCATTTTCCACCTTAGCTTTTTTCAAAAGCTCTTGAAGCTCTTTTAATTCAGTTGTATCAAATATACTCTCTTTAATTTTTTTGAGTAACCCTTTTGCTTTTGTGAGTGAATCCGCAGAATTAGAAGCCACAGGAGCTACTGCAAGAGTATTGTGTTCCCATTTGAGCCCATTCCTTGTGAGTCCAAAAGTTTTATTTTGACGAATCGTAAACATAAGAAAATATTTAGAAAATAGATTTACTCCATCACTGTAACATAAATATGATAAGAAAGCAAAATACGCTCTATTATTTTTTTTATTAAGTGGATTTGGAATAATATCTTGTCTTTTCCTTTATAGATAAAGAAAAGATTACAAATTCATTTATAAGAAAATTATCAATCAAATATTACATTAGTCTAATAGTATTTATTGTCAATAGTTTTTCTCAATAAAAAAAACCAATTCCGAAGAATTGGTTTTTTTTATAATTTTACCTATACCCGTTTTCTGAGAGAAAACATCATACCGAATGCTATAAAGAATGCAGCAACGATAAGAAGAAGTGTTTCAGGTCCTGTCTTTGTTTCAGTCACTGCTTTTGGAACAGTTGTACCTGTAGCAGTTGGTGCTACTGGAGCAACTGGAGCAGAGAGACTATATGTAGCACATTCATAGTGAGTATTTGCAGGCCCCTCACTTGCGCTACTTGCATCGATAGCATGGTATACTACAGGAAACTTCACGAGCCCGACGACTTCACCATTTTTTGCTGTTGTTTTTTCGAGAGTGTATCCAGCTCCAAGTTCTGATTCAAGAAGCTTTACTTTTTGACCAGCTGGAAGAATGTATTGAGTCTTCCCTCCTGTACCAGAAGATATCCAGATAATATCAGTACCATATCTCCAAAGTTTTGTCTCATCACTTGGTGAAGATGACCATGTAGAATTTGTGAGTTTTACGAGATTTGGATTTTTCTGTTCCTCCTTATATGCAATATAGACATTTGAAGAATTATTTACCCAATTGTCGAAAAGTCCTGTGAGTCTTTCTCCAACCTTTACTGAACCACCATCGAAACACTGATCACAGTTATTCGTAGAGAAAAGTGAGTTTGAACTACAGCTTACTGTCTTGTATTCACCGAGTGATGAACCAAGGGATGGATTTTGAGCAGGAGTAGTAGCTGTTGCATTTGGATTTGGAGCAGCGAGAAGAGAAGGAGTATTGTTTGTAGGAGCTGGTGTTACAGCAGGCATAACGGGAGTAGGAGCAACCGTAGTTGTAGTTGCAGATGTCGATGTAGAAGCAGGAGCTACAGGAGTGTCGAGAATGATGTCTCCTGATGCAGCAAAGAGAACCTGAGAAGAAGAAAATGCAAGAACAAGTGAGAGGGAAAGTGCCTTTCGCATAGAGTGAGGAGTTAGGAAAATAAATATTCTCTTGCATTGTATAATCTCATGAATCTTTGTCAAAAAAAAGCTTGTAGAAAAGGATAAATTGAATACACTATTTGTACATTTGTATTATAATATTATTTTCCACTATGTTAGCGAATCTTCAACAAGACCTTCACAAAGCCATAAATCATCTCTCATGAGAACTTTCGAAGCTCCAGGCATGACGAGCAAACCCAAGCATCGTCGAAGGTGTGTTTGTGATGGCATATGGCTCAAGTCAACCTCTCAGAAATGTAGCAGCAGTATCGATACTTGACGCTCAGACAATCGTCATCCAGCCATGGGATAAGTGAGTTATCAAAGATATAGAAAAAGGTATCACTGATGCAAACCTTGGACTCAATCCATCAAACAATGGTGAATCCATCATGATAAAAATCCCAACACTCACAGAAGAACGAAGACGCGACCTCGTAAAAATAGCCTCTCGCCTCACAGAAGAAGGAAAGGTAGGCATAAGAACGGTACGCCAAGATTACAAGAAAAAAATCGATACAGCGAAAACAAATAAAGAAATCAGCGAAGATGAAGCAAAAGTATATGAAGCTGATCTCCAGAAAAAAATCGATGCCTCGATAAAAGAAGTCGATGAAATGCTCAAAGTCAAAGAACTCGAAATTATGAAAGTGTAGTTTCCAATGCCTATAAAATACCATCATTCCTGTACTGCGAGTTTTCGCATCTTTCTTCTCAGGAAGCTCATAGCAAAAATCGAGCATCACTCATGATGAAAAGATAGTCAAAAAAACAAATCTAGTAAAAAAATTCTCTATATCACGGATAAAAACGAAGATATAGGGATTTTTCGTAGTTTCTGATATGCCCTTTCATGAAAAAATTGGAGAGAAATATCTTCTCTTGCCATGTTTTTTGATCTCGAAAAAGAAACGCAGTGATATTTTTTCCTCCATACAGATCTCCTGAAATATACTGGAAACAAAAAACATCTCGAGAAACTCTGATGACTCAGGATTGATCGAAATGAAAATCGTACAATCGAGTCAGTCCTCGAGAAACTCACAGAAATAGGATATACTCATGAACTCTGAGCAGGAAGTCCTGGAACATATCAGAGAGTATGAAGTGTCGTATCTGTAAAAGATATTTCAGGAAGTATCCGGTATGATGTCGAATGGTTCGATACTGAAATAGAGGGTATCATAGAACATCGCAATGATACTCGGACACATACACAGTCTGCATATATAGGACGGATTTCAGCAATTCCTGAAGAACGATGAGATATACTCAATACTACCCTTCTCGATTTTGGTGATGCTTTTACCATACTTTCTGGATGTGATTTCCTCGAACAAAAAGAACTCCTCATAGAAAAATCAGATATTCATTTTTGTGATTTTTTTGAAGAATGAAGTATATCTATCGAATGAAGTCCATACACCGCAGAAAGTATCAGTGAACTCGAATACACTATCCATGATGCAAGCATAGAAAAACATATATACACCAAATATGAACGCACTGTTTCAGAGTTTCTCGAATACCAGAAAGGAGTACTGACAGAAGTCCATACTATTGCAAAAAATAGCATTAATAGCGTCATCGGTACATTTGAGGGTGAGAAATACGCTCTCATATCAGACGATGTTATTGGCAAAATTTTCGTCAAAAGTCGAAGTCGAAAATCGATCGCAAAAAATCTTGATCTCCTCATCCATCTCGTGCCATGAGACCTCGTCGTCCATCGAGAACACGGGATTGCGAGATTTCATGCTGTCACAAAAAAGCTCCTTTGAAGTATCGAAAAAGAGTATCTAGAACTCCACTATGCAGAGGGAGATAAACTTTTTGTCCCACTCACAGAAATATATCGTGTCAGCAAATACCTCTGAAATGAGAGTATAGAACTCACTCGACTCTCTGGAAAAGAATGGGAAAAAACGATGGCAAAAACAGAAGAAGAAATAGAGGCAATCGCTATGGATATACTCGAAACTTCTGCGAAAAGAAGCCTCGCAAAAGGAAGGTCATTTGGAAAGTTTGAACATGAAGAAAAGGCTTTTCAGGAAGCATTTGCCTACGAATATACGAAAGATCAAATGACGACAATCGAAGAGATATTTCACGATATGGAGTCGGAAATGCCTATGGACAGACTCATATCATGAGATGTCGGATTTGGAAAAACAGAAGTCGCGATGAATGCTATCTACAAGGCAGTCCTCTCTGGAACTCAGGTTGCCGTTATTTCTCCCCTGCTCGTCCTGGCAGATGAGCATTATGAAACCTTTGTAGAGAGATTTTCACCATTTGGAGTGCGAGTTGGGGTTATGACCCGCATGAGTAGTGAGACAGAAATCAGGTATACTCTCGACGGTCTCAAAAATGGTACAATCGATGTCGTCGTGGGAACACATAGGCTCCTTTCAGATGATATCGTCTATAAGAAACTCGGACTTCTCGTTATCGATGAGGAACACAGGTTCGGAGTTTCACAGAAAGAAAAATTTAAAAAAATAAAAGCCTGAGTCGATATCCTGTCACTCTCAGCGACACCGATACCGCGGTCGCTCAATCTCGCCCTCTCAGGACTCAAAAAAATCTCCATCCTTGCAACACCACCAAGAAAAAAGAAACCAATAGAAACTATTGTCAGTAGATGGAATGAAAAAATCATACAAAAATCTATAGAAACGGAACTCGAAAGATGATGACAAATCATCATCATCCATAATCGAATCAGATGAATGGAAAGTATAAAGCAGGAGCTCGAAGTAATAACGCAAACTTTTCATAAAAAACCTGAAATCGTCGTGACGCATGGACAGATGCCAGGAGAGCAAATAGAAGACCGCATTCATGCATTCAAGAAACGAGAATATGATATCCTCCTTTCCACCAGTATCATCGAAAACGGAGTGAATTTTCTCTCGGCAAATACGATTATCATACTCGACCCTGAAGATTTCGGGCTCGCAAGTCTCCATCAGTTACGCGGTCGGGTGGGGCGAAAAGATGGAGCTGGATATTGTTATCTGATGTATCGAAAAGCAGAGCTCTCAACCGATGAAAAAGAACGACTCGTGACTATAGCAAACAATACTCACCTGTGAGCTGGATTTGAAATAGCGATGCGAGATATGGAAATCCGTGGTGCTGGAGATGTACTCGGTATCAAGCAATCAGGAAAAAGCAAAGATGTATGACTCACTCTCTACTTCCGAATGCTCGAAGAAAAAGTGAGTGAGCTCAAAGAAGAAAAGAAAAAAAGAGTCCTCCCAAAAATAGAACTCGAAATCCCGTATAGTATTCCTGATACATTTTTTCAGTCAGAACTCGATAAACTCAACTTCTACAGAGAAGTCGAAAGTATCGAAAGCATAGAGGAACTGGAAGAAGTAGAAGAATCAATGCAGGATTCAAAAATACAGACAGTACAAAATCTCTTTATACTCCTGCGAACTCGTCTCACTCTGGCAGAATATGGTGTTATAAAAGTCTCAAAAGTAGGAATGAATTATGTATTTGATTTTCGTGATGATACCGAGGTACGCCTTATCCGGAATTTTCTCGAGCGATTTGATATAAAAAAAGACATGGTACTTCTTTCTGCAAAAAAAATCCGTGTCGAAACACGGTATTGGAAAAGTGGGGAAGAATTTTTGGAAAGTCTGAGATAGAAAAAACCGCTCCAATTGGAGCGGTTGAAGAAACGAATGATATGTCCGTCTCATCCCAAGTATTGCACTCGGGAAATATTTTCTCTTTCCATATACTCAGGTTGAGGTGTGGAAGTGAAGGTTATGCATAGTTGTATCAGTAGAGATCAACGATGTGATACTCACCTGCAGCACGACGAGCGGAAGTATCAGTCCAAGGCATGAAATGCTTACCAATCAATGTTGTTGATGAGGCTGAATACTTTGCAGTACCAACCGTCAATGCAAAACCATTGATAAAGTTTTGATCAACCACCGTGATGCCATCTGTCGACACACTCAGTACAATAGCCACATGGCTACTTGTTGTTGATGGATATACCGATTGTCCATCAAAGTACGCAATCATCGTACCTGGAAGTAGTTGAGATGCACGTTGGGCAAGGGGGATGCTGGAAATTTTTGTCCCAGTATGCCACTTGCTTGTTGGACTTGTATTTCCAATCATACTCTTTGCAAATGCAACGCATTGACCAGGATAACTGGAAAACAAGGATCTCTCACTTATACGAGAGTTTGTTGTTCCGAGTCCACTTACTGCATCGAGAACAAATGTACTTGTAGCAGTTGATAAGTTCAAACTGGACATACTGAGTTTCAGGTAAAACTCAGTATTGCCAGTAGATTTCAAGACTTTTACTGCACCAATGGTAGTTGATGTAGCATTTGTCCAGTCACTTGTGGCAAATGGACTCGTACTGTCGAGAAACAAATTGACCCGATTACTCGGTGCAATCTGTGTAGCTGCATAACTACTGATACTCAAAAAGGCGAGGAAGAGAGAAGAAAAAAGCTTGTTCAGCTTCATGGTAAAGCTCCAAAAGAATGAAAAAAGAAATTGAGTTGAATTGAATTGAGTTGAATGTTAGGTCATGACAACCTCCTTTTTGTAAAAAGATTTATGGATTTCTCGAATCATAGAAGACTCAGTCAGCCGAACGATAAACTGTCGTTGCCTGATTGATGTTGGACATAATAGAACCAGCATATATATCCACACAGTTCTTAACTGTAAATTGCATAATGCTACCGTCAGATTTTCTCGGATACTCTGTATCTAGGAACCATTTTTCAGTATGGTGATAGAGAAAATTTTGGAGTGCATATACTCTCCAAAAATCAAAGCTCTTTCTTCCATTTTCATCAATAATTATCCATTTATTGATATCCAGAAAATCTGTATGTGCAACTATGGAAAAACTTATAATTCCACTTTGATTAGGATATAATGATGGTGGTTGTTGATATGGCGGAAATTCATCATACCTCAAATTCTCTTCACACCTCGTGAGGAGCATTTCCCAGTTTGGATCAGAGAGTGCCGCCTTGAGATAATTTTCCACTTCAGGCGTGACATACCCATCACCTTCTTTACAGAGGTATCCTTCATTGTTTGGATCTGATACAGTTCCACACTTTTTTGATATATCTCTGAGTTGGGTTTGACTCAGTGCCACTTCTCTCGGATTCCCTTCACCAAATACATAGGCAATACCAGAAATGGTTCTGGTTTTCCATTCTGTGTTTGGTTTCACAAACTTCCGTTTTTCCTCTTTTATCTCCTCGAGTGGTTTCCCAGTTCCAAATGGAGACATGCTCCAGTTGGTTCCAGAGTTTGCTACTGTTTCGAGTCTTTTTCCTGTGTCTGTTTCTACTCCTGTGAGAGATAGTTGATTCAGAGAGTTTTTTGTTTCTTGTGAAAGCTCTACTCTTTGAGTTATTTTAGTGGATTCTTCACTCGTCAGAAAGAGAGAGGCAAGGTATCCGATTCCAAGAAGCACCAAGCCACCAATAAAAATACCTTTCGATTGTGTTGGTTGTTGAGTGTTTTGTGTGTTTTGTTTTTTCATGTTTTTCCTTGCAAGAAAATAAGATTGGTGAAATTCGTTTCGAATTCTAGATATTCGAAAGTGTTTGTAATTTATTATAAATACACTAATCGTCAAATTTAATAAAGTATTTTTATTAGACATTTTTAATAAAAAATGAAATTGGATGGGTATTGTAACAATTTAAAATATCTCATTTCCTCATATAAATAAGGAAAATGAGATATTTTTAGACTTTGAAAGTGTAACATTTACTTATGTGTCATGTGATATACTCCATTTTCTACATGGATATTTCATTTGATGATATCAACACATCTCTCTGCCATAATGCGAGATGGTGGATCGAGTTCCATCTGAAGAACCCAGATTTCACCTGCTTCTCGGTACTTCCCTTTGCGATACAACTCAAGAGCTTCTTCATATTTTTTATACACGGTCATATCGAGCGACTCTGTCGCAAAGTCAAGAAGTTCAAAGATACGAACTCCTTCGGTTTTTCACTTCACAGCGATAGTATCGAGTTCTCGTAAGAGAAATTCATCACCGATTTTCTCTCGAGTTCACTCGGATATAATGATATGCACAGCATACTCTTTTCCTGTTCACTCAAGTCTCGATGCGAGATTGACCGTATCTCAGAGAACTGTATAGTTAAATCTATCTTTTGAACCAATATTTCCGACAAGTGCCTCTCCAGAAGCAATACCAACACGAAAATCTATCGGTTCGACACCATGAGCAGAGATATCTGTATTGAAATCAGGAAGTGCCTGTCGCATGAGTAAAGCAGCACGACATGCATGCACAGGATGAAGTGGGTCTGGTAGTGGAGCTCAGAAAAATCCCATTACTGCATCCCCGATATATTTATCCAAAGTTCATCCCTCTCGTATAAGGATATCCGTCATATTGGAGAGATAAGATGTCATGAGATAAAATAGTGTCGTAGGGTCGAGTTTTTCTGAAATAGTCGTAAATCCTGCAATATCAGAAAAAAATACCGTCATCTCTCTGCGCTCACCTCAGAGAGATATATCCTCACCATTATCTGCGATTTGTTTTACGACTGTTGGATCCACATAGTGAGAAAAATTTCACTGAAGTTCTCGTTTTTCTTTTTCGACGACAAAAAATTTGTAAATATAGGTCCCTGGATATGTCAGGATAGATCCTGCGAGAAAGAGTGGAAAAATATCGACAAGAAGTCTCCCTCTATCATAGAGGTATCGAGAAATATAGAGTATCAAGACAAGAAAAAGAATTGCCACAACTGGAGAGAGAAACCGAGGAAGGAAAAAATACACACATACCGAAAAAATAGTCAACAAAACAATGAGGAAGAAAGCAATATTTGTATCGAGTTTTGCGAGCATCTTATTTTGGAGAAGTCAGTCAAGAAAATGAGCATGAGACTCGACACCATCTATTTGAGTACCCGTCACTGGAGAAACTATGGAATCATGTATAGCAGTTCCAGACTCTCCTATAAATACATACTTTCCAGCGAAGTTTTTTATCAGATCTACTCGTGACATTGAGAGGACTTCAACAAACGAATTCGACTCATGATTTCATCAAAAATACGGATTTTTCACATATGGAATTCCTTCTTGCATAAAAATTGGCAAGGTAGTACCTGAAAGCCCAAGTGACCTATAGAGTTGTAAGGAAAGTGGTAAAAGAAATGAATCAGCACGAGAAATAGAATTCTTTCCAGAAACTTTCTCCTTAAAATATGGCATATTTGATATATTTTGTTCAGTGGGAGTATCAAATGCATTTTTTCCAACATTCACCATTCACCAAGCAGTACTCGCATAGAGAAGTCGTGGTGCACCACTACATGTACTCGATCCTGAGTCCGTATCAGGAATACATGTTGTCCTTTCATTGTATTCAGTTGCGAGAACTATATTATTATATTTTTTAAGTGTCTCGGCAAAGTCTTTTTCATCTGGATCGGCATTCTCAAAAATAATATCAAATGCAATTCATTTTACGCCTGCTCATTCGAGTTTTTCTACGAGTTCACTATATTTTGCTTTTGGGATTCTGAGCATCTTGAGATTTCCTTGAGCCTGTAGGCTATTGAGACTTGTATTATCGATACGAACGACACGGATATCTGGAGAAATATTTAGAGCATGCTTATGAAACATATCCTGCCATATCCCACTTCCTGTTCGATAGATAAATAATCCATTTATAGAATCATTGAACGAGGAAAAAAAGATACCAATAAGTGAAAATACCAGTACCAAAGCAATACTCGAAATGAGGGCAATGTGTTTGAGATTTCGAAAAGATTTCATAGTACTATATTACCATGAAGGGTGTTTGAATGCAAAAAATACCCATATTCTTGGGTATTATAGATTTGACAAAGACGGAAAACTTTTCCAATGTTCTTTTTCTATTGCTTCTGCACGAACCCGACTCTCATATCCATTCTGTATAAGCCATGAAAGAATATCTTTTTCATCATAAAAACTTTTCAAATTCGAAAGGAGCGTTTTTCGAGGATGGACAAATGCTCTTTTCCAAAGTTCCAGGAGGGATTTCTCGAGAGTAGTATCCCTATCTGGATGTATAATAAAACGCAAAACAATTGAATCGACTTTTGGAGCAGGATCAAAAGAAGTCCGAGGAACAATACGAATGGCATCAATATGGGAACATGCCTCATGCATTGCGAGAGAAAGGAAAGAATAATGTCTCTTTTTCCCTTCTGCCAGTATCTTTTCACCGACTTCTTTTTGCATCATGATAACCATTTCCTCTGGGGCAATAGGGAGATTGTAAAGAAAATGAAATAAAATAGGGCTCGTTATGTAATAAGGAATATTCGCAATAACAGAATATTGTTCATATTTTGGCTCAAATGAGAGGACATCTTGGTGATATATATCTACTGCATCAGAAAAGCGCTCTTGCAGTATACTTATCATATCAGTATCAAGTTCTACTAAAGTGAGATGCTCCGGTTTTTCAGAGAGAATATACTCAGTCAAAGCACCATATCCAGGACCCACTTCGATGATATTTTTCCCGGTTATCTCGAGAAAAGATGCTATATCTGATAATGCCTCTGGGTCGATGAGAAAATTTTGTCCAAGGGATTTCTTTGCACGGATACTATATTCATTCATGGGTATTATTTTACAGGACTGACCGTATATTTATCGAGCTTTGTTTCCGCACGAGTAAAAATCATGAGATAACTATGCATCTTTTCGAGAAGTTGCTTGTATTTTCATTTTATTTTATCAACATAATTATCTTTGTCGTTTTGATATCATTTTGCAAGTCAATTCCCCATAAGCATATGCCCAAGATCTCGAAGTGATGATGCACGAGCCTTGGCTTGGTAATTACATATATACTGTGGAAATGTTGCAGTAGTTTGTATAAATGGTGTATTAAATTTTGCATTATTCAAAACATCAGTCATATACGCAATATTACATACCTTTATATACTGATCTCCATATCACTCCTTTTCTCATACTCATGAAATTGTTTTATCAATATCAGCTATCCATGCAGTAGCATCAGGATTACGAGAACACTGGAGAGACTGCATATATTCTTTTGCCTTTTTATCGATTTTTACGAAAGCAATAGCTGCTGTAATATTATATGCGAGTGTTCCGCTACTAATAATCATTTTATCATCACTCCAATAATCTCAACTTGGACAGATGTGTCATGTTTCGGGATTATTGACAGATGCTTCTTGATTTTTTGTGCGAGCTTCTATACATTCAGATATTGCTGCTATTGCTTCCGAACGAAGCTCACTTTTAAAAGCATCACTCGAAACATCAGGGATATTTGCTGGCTTTGTATCACATGCAAAAGACACATTGGGTAAAAGTCCAAATGTCATGAAGAGAAGGATGAAAGACAAAAAAAATTTCATGCAAAAATTAGTTTTTACCAAATACACGAGACCAGAAACTCCTACGAGGAAAACTCTTTGGTTCTTCGACCAGATTTATATGTTCTTCTTGAGTCTGTTTCTCAGTTTTTTCTGTGAGTTTTTTTACACCATATATCGAAGCGACAATCCCTCCGAGAATCACTCCTGTCACAACAGCATCCATACTTTTGATAGATTTCTTTGCGACATTTGCTGGATGGATATTTTCTGATGGTTTTCGGAAAAACATGAGGAAGATAGGAAGATAATAGGGAAACTTTATTCGCTGATTTTGATAGTTTTGGAAATGAGATTGAGTTTTGGTATATCAATCATGACAACATGATGATGGATAGTTGCATGGATTTTATCAAATGCGAGATTTTCAGGAAGAATAACAGAACGAGAGAAGTTCCCATAAAAACACTCTTCGACGAGCATTCTCTTAGCATCGAGATAAATAGGAGGAGATTTTCTCTCACCAGATATCGTGAGAATATTGCGAGAAATGGCGATATCTACCTCGGTTGGGTCAACTCCAGCTATCGGTGCAACGATGACGATAGAATTTGGACAATCGAGAATATCGACAGCAATTTGTCCGATATCCATATCATGATCCACATCATCGCGAATCTCGACATCGATATGAGCGTCGTCATGATGCTCTTCATGAGATACATGTGCAGATGTCGAATGTGCGTGCTTTGTATCTTCTTCTGAAGATACTCAAAATACTTTGAACATGGGTGAGAAAAAAAGTTGCCATCATCTTATCTCGAGAAGTGATTTTTGCAAGTTTTTACTCAAGTCCTGGAGGAGGATTTCAAGAAACTCTCGAATCCTGCTCTATAATCATCGGAATATCAGGATACTCGGATGATCGTGATGAGAGAGAACGATGAGAAACTTTATCTGATGCTTGGAGATTTTCAAATCCTGCTCGCATTTCAGCAAAATCATATTTCTTTGCAATCTCAAGAGTACAAGGAACCGTCACATGATACGGACAAATTCGATGAAATGAAGTTCCAGCAGTAGCATCACCAAAAGTATTTGAGGCTATAAGACTTCCATGAATATATAACTGATAATCACCAGAACTTTGTACTCATTTTTCTGCAATGAGTGATGCATGAACATCAGTCACACTTTGATCAATAAATATATTTCCTCAGATCCCATCTGGTGATGAGAGTGCTATAACCGCGAGGGGAGAGTTTTTTTGCGAGATATTTTCTGAAATTCTTATATCTCCACCAACAACTATAATTGATTTTTTTGCATCAAATGATCCGCCAGTAAGAGTTACATCACCCTTGTATATTGTGTATGGTGCATTCAAATAGTCACTCCGATTTCGTGACATCATAGCAACATTTTTCCTCAAATGATCCATAAATGTAGGCTTTATCTTTCATATACCACCTCAGAGATTTCCATATTCTCCAGCATCATTTGTGAGTCAGAGGATTTTTATACGAACTGGTACTTCCCCATCTCAAAAACTTCCACGATTTCACGAATAAAGAATACTCGTAGATTGAGCAAGGGCATTTACTCATGAATAAGTCACATACACGGAATGCTCTATTTTTTCAGAAAAAGGTGTAGTATTGATTGATGCATATGTGCCAGTAAAAACAAAATCTGACTCCGTTGGATTTAGAGAGAAAATAGAAGGAGGAAGAAGACTCCCTGAAAATGAACTCCAATTACACTCATCCCTATATCATGCCATATCTTGTATAGATGCAATACAATGAGGTATACCTATAGAGGAAGGAAACTCAAAATCTCGGAAACCAGCAAATGCATTATCTCCAATAGAAAGCATTCAAAGAACTGTAGGAACGATTGTATGCGTTCCATTTTTTGTGAATTGGAAGGCAAAAGCATGTGGTACACCAATACGAATAGGAAGTGTCCCGCCAGATATATTTGCTGTATATGGAGGGAGAAAATTTACTGGTATGGTCCAATCTGGAGCAAGAGCAATATTTGATTTTATACCGAGTGAATCACTATATTCTATAGATGTGAGTCGTATATCATCAGTACCGGTCGGTGCAATAGAACCTATATCATAGTGGATATCCTGACTTATAAGAGGAATACTTGTCGTTGTTGCTGTTCCATCCAGCCAATTACTCAGAGATCCAGAAGCAATAACAGCATCTCCAGCAAATGAGCTAATAAATGCACTATGGTTGGAAATATCGCCAGCAAGAAATTGAGTTGATTGTGTTTTTGTCTGATATGATACTTTTACTGAACCAACATTGATTCGATTGCCATACTTATCACGAAGCTTAAAACTAAATCGATAAAACTCATTGCTTCCAGCAATCAAATCCTCACCTTGTTTCTGAAGTGTTGTAGCTGTAAGTGGGTATATTCCCTCACACATATTTGGGAGCGGGTCTTGAGAACAAAATTTTTCAATCAATGTAGTACTCCCTGGTGCCTCAAGAGTTGAAGAAATATTTCCAGGAATTACGACAATATCAGAAAAAAGAGTCTCACTTCATGATGGGTCTACGATAATCATATCGTAATGAGTGGCAAGAGAAAAATCCACGATAAAATCTATAGAATTTTGTGGATAAATAACAAGTGATGGTGAATATTGAATATTCCAGAAAGCACCTCCATATTTTTCTTTATCTCTGATATTTACCAAAATACTCGAATTTGCGGTGATAGATGATGAAAAATCATTCGTTATAAATGCCCTTCAAAGAGGGAGTATGATACCATCAACTGAAATATCTCCAAAATCAGTATGTATATTTCCTCCCAGAGTAAATGTTTGTGGTGAATATGTGATATCTGAAAATCAGAGTTCCCCGATATTTTCTGCATAGCCAGTACCTGTCAAATGACATTCTATGACAAGATTCTTGATATCCTGAAGACCACAATCGACTCAGACACTATATGAACCAGTATGAAACTCTGCCCATCAGATATCTCTGATATAAAAAGATCCATGAATTACTCGAGTATCAGTATGAAAGTACGGTACCTCATTCTGCGATCCAGAATCTACTATTGGTTTCTGAACATCAAAACGAACATATGTATTTGATCCAGTCATATATATCTTTTGAGCAGGTTCATATGACACAGTCATAGCCGAGACACTCGAAAAAAGAGAGCAAAACAGGAATACACTTATGAAGAAAAGAGACAATTTCATGGAAATAATTTATTGAGCAATGAGTTTTTGGCAGATTGGGATAGAGAGAGTATTTTTGAGTCCTGCACAGAGATTTGCATCTTTCTGAGACCGCACAAGTGCAAAAATAATAGTATCATTACATTTATCACGCAAAGTCGTATCCGTGAGATTTGCACATGCTCATATATCATTTGATTCGATTGCTTTATAAAAGATACTGTTCTGATTTTTATCTTCGATATGACTCATGCAATATTCTTTTTTTCCGATATCAGCTATATCGTTACAGAGAGTTTTATTATTTTGGTCGAGAGCATTACGGAGATTTACCGTATCATTACACAGAGCCTTGTCAGTTTCTGAAACAATCTGACTACAACTCTCATTACTTCCTGAAACAATACTTTCTTTTATCAGTGTATTTGCTTCATTATCTCGAATAAATTGGAGACAAGAATTTCTCGATCATGTCGAAAACTGAGAACAAGAATCAGTATTAAGACTTCCAGATGCAATAAGTATCCGTAGAGATTTTTCATCGACCATTTCATGACAAAAATCAGATTTTACAGAATTTGAAAGTTTATTACATAAAGCTGGACTTTGTGATTCAAGAGCAGTTTTTTGATAGATAGCATCTCGACACTCGAGGGTAATTCCTGAAAGTGTAAGACTATCACAACCCTCTATCGATCCAGATGCAACAGCATTGATGGCTTGTATTTTTTCGCGACACTCAAGAGCAGTATTTGTGTTCCCTATAGAAGCACAGAGAGCTTGATTCTTTGTTTGTATTGCATTATTGTAATACATATTTTCTTGTTCTTGGGTTTTTTGTTTTTCAACAAGAATTTCCTCATATGTTTTTTGTACTTCTCCAGAAACGCCTTCCGTATGAAAAGTAAAAAATGAATTTGGCGTAAAAAAGAAAAGATATATACCAAATGATAGTCAAAGCAGGAGGAATAATGAAAGCGTGATAAGAAATGGTTTCATAGGAGCAAAATAAAATGTATAACACAATACTAGCATATTCATCATTCTGATACAACATCCATGAAAGTAATTAGGAAAAATGTATTGACGAAAAAATATTTTATATCTTAAAAATCCCCACTTTTCAAATGGGGATTTTTTATAAAAAGAAAAATTATTTTTTTATACAACGAATATTTGCAAAATCAGATGATGTCCCTCCTACGAGTGAGAGTCCTACGCTCGTATACTGCCAACTATATCCATTTTGCTGATAGGTAGGGTATGTCCCATCGACACGATATCCAGCATAACTCGAACCGAGAAACACTGCTACAGGAAAATATCCGCCGTTGTTGTATTCGACAGTACTGGACCAATATGCACCAGTGACATCAGAGCGACTTTCGAGACGGACATCACCATTTGAGTCCTTGTATCCACGATATCCACCATTTTGTGGGAGAGAAAGGAGACCTGCAATAGAAGTATTATTGAGACGAGCATAGTAGAGAGCAGTTTCCCATTCTGATCGAGTAGGGATACGATATCCCGTTGCACATGGGCCATCTCACCAATTACTGACCGGGAGAGTTTTTCCCTGCCATTCGAGACGAGTTCCGAGTCAGTTATATGAAGCAAATGTCTCATAGAGATCATTTGCAAAAAACCATCCAGACCTATCAGATGCACCGGTTGTACGAGTCTTCAGATTACATGCTGCCCACTGTTGTCCACCGACGATTATGTCAGGGGCATTGCACCCAGGATATGCTGAAAATGTAGAATATGGTTGAGATGGGAGGCTTTGATAAATATATATTACCTGCGGAGTATTTCCATATACATTTCTATTTTGGACATTTTGTACTCGACGATTTTGAGTGTAGTGAGCATCAGAAAGAGGCACAATAGCCATAAAAATACTCAAACTGAGAACAAGTGAAGCAATGAATTTTTTCATAGAAAAATTATTAAAGTAAATCTACTATACTTAAAATAAATATTTGTCAATTTTTTTAAAAGGAGAAAAATATAAATACTTATGCTTCCGAAAGGATTTTCTCATATGCTCGTACAAATCATTCTTCATTGAAGGATTGCTTTTCTAGCAAATACTTTGTAGTCCAAGAATCAAACAATAAGTGAAGTGTATCGAGTTTTTGTGGATGTATACGGAGAGCATTTTCATTTTGAAAAAAGGGTATATCCGAAAGGAGAAGAGGAAGTCAATATGACTTTGCAGCAGAAATGGCAGGTCATCAAGCATAATATTCTCCCACATATATCCATCAACTCGCATTCTTATAAAGTATATCTCTGTGTTCCTCATTTTGATATCAGAGATACTTTATAGTGTCAGAAAGCTCAAAAGAACGAAGTGTCTGCGTGAGGAGTGAAAGGTTTTCTCATGCCAATCAAAGAAGAATAAGAAGTGGTTTATTTTCAGCATCATGCGCATATTTCCCCCATTCAACAAGGAGTTTGACAATATTTGACTCAGTTCCATATCATCCATCATACAGAAAATATTGTCGATTCTGGAGAAATACTGGCAATAATGATGTGTCTCAAGAATGAAAAGAGAAAGGGAAAAAAGGAAGAACTCAGATTCGATCTTCTGGCATATCAAATATCTCAACAATTTCGCGACCAATAGAAATATCTGGAACTATAATAGAACGAGAATCACTTATCAATTTACGAGTAGTTTTTTCGATGGTTTTTCTTTGAAAAAATGGCAAAGCATAGAGATGATAGAGAAATCAGGAATTGTCAAAAATATGAGAAACTGTGGGAATTGTTCTATCATATGGTGGAAATTTTGAGAAATTTACCATACGAAAAACCATATTCCCTGTATTTTTCTGACGAAGGGGGAAAGAACGAGAAAAAAGACCAGAAGGTGGAATAATTCTATAAGGATCTCCAAGATTTTCAATATCGTGGAGAGAAACAAGATAAGTAATCGTGTCATACTGATGGTATTTTTTCCACATTTTTACCCATTGTTTTGCATAGCAAAACATGATTGGGTCAGGGTTTTCTCAGGAACGAATGTCGATAAAAATATGCATATGCCATGATACTAACGAAAAAAAGGCAAAATGTCGAGCAAAAAGGAAAAAAAGATGTTTTCTTTTCTAAAAAAATATGTATGCTTCTGTCATTATCCGAAATAAAAAGAATCACAATTTTTTACTCATTCACTATGCAACAATTTATCAGCCAAAATCAAGAAAACGGAAAAACAGAATTCTTGATTGATACAAAGATTTTTGATACTTCCATAGCAATGAAATCAGCGTATGCATTTCTTGATCGTGCATATTTTTTCTTTTACTCGACGACAGAGTGACTCATTGTACAAATCACACCAAAAGAGTGACAGTCGTGGAATGCAGAAAAATTTGCATGAGAATATAGTGACGAGCTTCTCGCTACTCTCTTGCGCGTAAAAATAGAAGAAGAAAACAAAATAGTACGAGAAACGATTGTTCGCAGAGCACTCTGATCCTATGCAGATCTCCCTCACTTTACAAGTGTTGATATTTCTGAAAATCCATCCTCGCAAATCGACTTCGATAAAGATATTGATGAAATTCTCAAAGAAATAGAAAATGATCCAGATCTCAAAATCGATGAAGAAGAAATAAATAGAATACTCGCAGAAATAGAAGCTGAAACACAATCAGAAACTCAGAAAAAACCAATTCTTGACCCTAACAAAATCAAAGATGTCAAAAAAAACTTTCAGCGTAAATAATACCCTTTATAGTAAAAATATACTCGAATCATCGAAAGACGCATTTGAGTGATATAATATTACTATTTGAGAGAATACCGTTACGATAGAGGATGAAAATGCATCAGAAATTTTTGATGAATTTATGAACTATACTCTTTCCATTTATTCAGAAAACACACTATGAGCCTAGAACTATCTACTATTTCGACATTTTCTGGAACAAATATTGCTCCATTTTACTTCTCAAAGAAAGAAAATGGAATATACCTTATTACCAATGAATTTGGTTATTATTCACACTTATCAGAAAAGGAATTCAAGGAATTCATAACATGATTACTCGAGAAATGAGAAAAGTATGAAGAACTCGATAATAAACTCTTTATAAAAAATGAAACCTACGAGGATAGGGCTATAATTGCATATAATAAAAAAAATGAGTTTCTTGCATATGGACCATCGCTCCATATGATTGTCACAACGCTAAGATGCAATCATAAATGCCGATATTGTCATGCTGCTGTCGCTCCGATGTCTGCGAAAAATCTCGATATGACTCGTGAAACGGCAGAAAAAGTAGTTGATACTATATTTTTTACATCATCTCCTGGACTTACCATAGAGTTCCAAGGTGGAGAATCTCTTGTCAATTATGATGTTGTGCAATTTATCGTAGAATACGCTACCATAAAAGCTCAAGCACTTCAAAAAAATATAAAATTTGCACTCGTGACAAACCTCTCTCTTATGGACGAGGAAAAACTCACTTGGCTTCTCGATAATGGAGTAGATATCTGCACTTCTCTTGATGGTGATAAAGATACCCATAATTGGCAACGAACATGGAATGATGGAGATTCCTTCGAAAAAGCACGCCATTGGATAGGGAGAATCAATGAAGAAAATGAAAAGAGAGGAAAAAAATGATACAAAATAGGTGCACTTGCTACATGGACAAAACCAGGGCTAAAAAATTATAGAAATATTGTTGATTCATATATAGAACTTGGTCTTAATACAATAGGACTTCGTTGGCTCAATCCATATGGATTTGCTGCTGCTGAAAAAGCAACACTCGAATATACACTTGATGAATATTTTGAGTTTTACAAAAACGCAATGGACTATATTCTCGAGAAAAATAAACAATGAATATTTCTCAAAGAGATGCTTTCAATGGTCTATCTTACAAAGATTCTCAAAAATACAGACAGTGGTTTTATGGATGTGCGCTCCCCTTCTGGTATCGCTATAGGTTGAGTAGCGTATAACTATGATGGAAAGGTTTATGCTTCTGATGAATCTCGTATGCTTGGTCGTATGGGAATAGAAGATTTTCTTCTCACTCCCATGCTCGAAAATGGTGAAGAAACATATAAAGCAATGGCAAACAGCAATGTGACAAAAATCGCTGTGCAATCATCTACTCTTGACGGACTCCCTGGCTATGTAAATCATGTTTATAAACCATATCTCTGAGTGGATTTGATTTATGCATTTACACAACATGGAAATGTGTTTTCAAATTTTTCGAAAGATGATAAAACTCGCATTCAAATATCGATGCTTGATTATCTTTTCGA
Source organism: Patescibacteria group bacterium (assembly GCA_031539225.1). Classification (GTDB taxonomy): domain Bacteria; phylum Patescibacteriota; class Gracilibacteria; order BD1-5; family UBA2023; genus JABFSX01. The sequence goes on from JAVKLJ010000007.1 coordinate 173,185, forward strand.
AAAACTCAAGGATGAAGAAAACGAAAAAATATTTAAATCATGGATAGAAAGATAGTCTCATTCCGCCAATCTGAAAAATATTTTCCCCCAATCACATGACCGAAAAAAAGAAAATCATCCCGAAATTTAAGAAAAAACTTCATGGTTTTCTTTCCGATGAAAACGGAAAGATAACAAAAGAAAATGTGCTTGCAATTTGACTTGTGAGTATGGGGCTTGCGAGTTTTATGCCGAGTGCTGGTGCCGTATCAGGACATACAAGTGGTGGACATGGAAACTATACAGGAACTGATCCACAACATGCAAATTTTACTCCAACATGTTCAGCAAGCTCAAATGCTGTGAGTCTTCTTGTGAGTTGACATCTAAATGCATATGCACCAAGTGTGAATCTCTACCAATGAGTATCTGGTCATGGAAGCCATGGATCACATGGAAGCCATGGATCACATGGAAGCCATGGATCACATGGAAGTTGTGATGATGATGATGGATAAAATATACCAACTTCTATTTGCTAAAACTGGAATATGCCTTATATAAAGAATGCTCGATTTATTATAGCGTCGCTCATATGCCTTCTTTGAGGCATGTCTTTTGTTTCTACACATGCTATGAACCAAGATAAAAATCAGATATACAGTGCCTTCCCAGAAAACATATGTACAGATGATTTTCTTTGAAATATACCTCAGGAATGAGGTTCTTTTGATAAAAATTTTATCGAATTATTAAGAAAATCATGTGCAGAAAAACAGATTGAATCAATAAATGGAGATCTAAAAACTATAGTAGAAGATGCGTTTCAGATACAGAATCAAGATTTATTTGAAATAGTCTTTGCCATTCTTCCAAGAAATCCCTGAGAACGAGGAGAACTACAAGAGTACATCACAAAAAATGAAAAAACATTTTTAGAAAGATTGGAGTCGAGTAAAACTGACTTATCAAAATATCTACTCATTCGGTATTATTTCGAAAAAATTAATCAGAAAAATCAAGATGATAGCCAAAAAGATATAAAAAATAAACTGCAAATAGAACTAGATAACTGGAAAAATGATACCTTTTCCATGCTTCCGTACCTTGATGCATGGTCATATTTTATTTTTTGAAAAGGAATCAAAAAAGAACTCACGAGTCAATCTATTTGAGAGAGGAAAGACATATGACTCTATGGACAAAGCATGAAAATAACATGGTATACAAAGGAAGCAATGCGCTATATGGATTTATGAGATAAGCAAAACTTCATAGAACAAAATAAGCAAATCGAAAAAGTACTTAAAGAAGAATGATCAAAAAATAATTTTCTTGGGTTTTTTTGAGAACGATTTATAAAATGATTTGAGAAGCGCTCAGACTTTCTCGACTCAAATTATTTCACCAAAGAATATATCAACTTTATCAAAAGTATAATAGCCCTTAATGCAATCGAACCTACTGATTTAAAAGAGCGAGACTTCAAATATATAGAAAGCATTATATCACTCGTTGAGTCACCAGACATACAACATAATGAGGTTCTAAAATATAATTTATATGCTTCAAATGGAGTTATACATATCATAAAACCCTTCTTATTTAGTTATAGTCGCAAAGATTTTACAAAGGTAAAATGATTGATTTTATCTCATCCAATTTTTTTCTCAGAATGAGATTTTAAATGAATAGAAAATGAAATTTTCGATGATAAAGAAAGATTGAAAAATGGACCAGCACCAATCGCTCGAAACTCTACTGGTGCGGAGATAGAAGTATCGGGGGAAATAAAGAATGATGTAATTGTAAGTACTGATACTTCTATATCTCAAACGACAAAATCATACCTTTTGTGAATACTTTATGGATTTATGATATTTCTTACTATACTAACTATATTTTATGCGGTCTCACACTCAGCTAGACAGAAAGGAGCTGATAACGAAAGAGGAGCTACAGAAAATAATCCTTAATGAGGTTATTCGCAAAAAGGATGCTGAAGATAAAGACTTTATGCTCACATCCAATGACTCTGAATGGATTTTTGATTTCCGAAAAGCATTCCTCAATCCAAAATTTCTCCATATCTTTGCTCGATTTTTTTGGCAGGAAATGGGACACCTCTACCCATTTCAAATTTGATGACTCGAAATGTGAGTGATTCCACTACTTTCAGCAATTATACTTGAATGAATGCATATATGAAAACCAACAAATGCATTTATAGTAAGAAAAGAACGCAAAGAAACTGGTTTAGGAAATAAAATAGAATGAGTCGTTTGAAGTGAACGAATTATACTCATTGACGACCTATATAATTCTGGAAATGCATTTTTAAAAATCTGTCATTCCCTCGAAGTACTCTGAAAGAAACCAACTAACTTCTTTGCATTTGTACACTTCTGAAATGAAACAGGAATTCAAAGACTCATAGATAAATGAGTTTTTATACATTATATTTTTACGCTGGGAGATTTTGGTTTACGACGCTGAAAAATAGATAATATATTCTCTGTAATAAACCCAAAGAGTAAATTCCTATATGCCCTAAAGAATCCAAATCGTTTCCTGATTGTACCAAAATCAAATCCCTTATCATATAATAAACTTCTCATATGCTGAGGAGAATGATGAAGTATGGTATGAATCGAAAAAGATACATGATACATCATGTGGGAGTTTAAAACAGGCTACCATGAACGCCACAAGAGTATCCTATCTTCGCCCATCAGTGTGGGTAATTTAGTGATATTTTGAGCATATGATGGAAACCTTTATGCACTCGATGCTGAAACTGGGAAAGAAAAATGGAAAAATGCTTTTGCAGATTTTATAGGATCTTCACCTTGTTTTTCACACAAGAATAATCTTCTCTATATTGGAACAGAACATAGTAGCCTCAATCATAAATGAGGCCTTCTTGCAGTGCACAAAAAAACATGAGAAAATAGCTGGTTTGTTCCATTTCACTCATTCGTACACTGCTCTCCAGGATATAGTGAGAAAAATAATCTCGTTGTCTGTGGATCAAATGATAACCGTATAGTTATATGCAATTGAACTACTGGCGAAATACAAGCAGAATTGAAAGTACAATGAGAAATTAAATGAGGTTTTTGATTCTCAAAAGATGAATCTATAGCATATTTTTGATCGTGGGATGGAAACATGTATGCGCTCGATATACTCACAGGGGAAATACAGTGGCAATATAAAACAGATAATATCATATATACAACACCCCTTGTAGTAGATAATTGAATTGTTTTTTGATCATATGATAGCTATTTTTATCACCTAGATTTTCATGGAAATCTCATACAAAAAATAAAAACCCGCGGTAAAATAGCATCTTCAGCCGTGAAAATAAATGAAGAAATTATTGCTTTTTGATCAAACGATGGAAATATATATTTTTATGATATTATAAGACGGTCAATCATAACAACCATATTGCACGATGAGCGCATTACTACAAAAATTCTCTATGTGAATCCAGATATATACCTATGTGATCATATGAACCAAATTTTTCAGATTCAGAATATAAACTCCTACTTATGAATATCCTAGAAAACCTCCCAGAACAAAGGATGAGAATCTGGGTATTACAACCAAATGATCCCCCTTTTATCTGGTATCATGATTTATGACTTGCTTATTTACTTGGCACATTGATAGATACCGTAAAAATGAATATCTACAATATTGGAGTAAACTATGTATTATTTACAGAAAATTGTTTAGAAAATTTTAAAAAAGAAATGAAAAATTATCCAGAAGAATATTTCTTATTTTTTATGGAAGATTTTTTTCATAGCGCAGACTATGCTCGAAAATTTATTGAGGAAATGCTGCAAACTCTATTAGAGGAAAATATCGAAAAGAAAATAATTGTCTTCTCACATAAAACTGAGCTTGAAGAAGCAAATGAAATGATGAAGAAATTTAAAAATATAACCATCTTTGTACATGATGATGTAGAATACTTTTTTCATGCATATTTTTCTGAATGAAAAAGTTTACATGAAATCCCAAACATCCTCTATAGGGAAAATGAAGTGATATCATACTGAATCAACCAAGATATAGTAGATACTGATTTGGCTGACTATATCCATGGAGCATACTATAATGGATATTATAGTCATTTTCCAAGATCAAAAGATACAACAATCCGACTCCTAGATGTAGATGACAAATATAAAAGCATACACCTCGAAATGAGACAACCAAAAAATATTCTCAAAGATTTTGTCAGAAATGGGCAAGAATATATGACACTCTCAACGGGTAGAGGCTGTCGATATAATTGTTCATATTGCTATAGGTGAGCAAAATACTCAAAAGTCAGGAAAATCCCTTTGGAAACTATAGAAAAAGACTTAGAATATATAGTAAGCATGGGATATACTTATCTTCAATTTTATGATGATTGTTTCCTAACAACAAATATTGATAGAATCGATGAGCTTGTACTACTTCTCAAAAAATATCCACTAAAATACCATATAAGTATTCGATTTGAAATGTGTTCAGTAAAAAACCTTGAACTCCTACAACAACTCGATATAGCAAGTATTCAAATTTGATTACAATCAACAGGATTAGAATCAAATAAAACATCAAAAAGAGGTTTCCAAGAAGAAAAATTTGAAAAAGTGATAACGGCACTCAAAAATCAAGGAGTTAAAATACATATTGATACGATATTGGGACTTCCTGATGATTCTGTAAAGTGATTTATAGAAACAATAAAATTTGCAATAGCACTAAAACCAACCTCTATAGTTACAAATACACTCTATCTCAATCCCCGAACTGAACTGTACAAAAAACAAGATACATACGGAATAAAAACAATGGAAGCAGGATGAGCACTTAAATACTATAAAACAAAAATTATACAAGAGAGTGATTCGTTTCAATCCTCTGATATTGAATTTTGCAAAAAGTTTCTCATCGCTTGTAAAACAAATATCCATTCTATACGATTTATTATACGCTAAGTATGAACACAATAGTTTTTAACTGTAATTACAGCTGTAATGATGATTGTAATTTTTGTTTTAATAAAAATCTTTTAAATAAAACTCCTCATATGTCACTTGAGGAGGTGCAACAAAATTATGAATATCTCATAATAAAATTCGATATTAGAAATATTATTATTTCATGAGGAGAGCCATCACTTCACCCTGATTTCTGGCGTCTTATGATATTTTTTTACTATAAAATCAACCCAAAAATACGCCCAGCACTCAATACAAACGGGATACTTTTTTCTCAGGAGCGTATGGTCAAGAAGCTCGAGAAACTCATCCGACTTTCTCCACTTCCACGCAAACAAATTTCTCTCTCATTTTCAAATATCGCAAATCCGACTGAGCCAAAAAACAAGAAAGAAATAATGAAAATCAATGGAATCCGAAATCTTCTGGGGGCAGATTTTTGAAATACGCGAATATTTTTATCTGTTATTATCACTCGTGAAAACTATACACATCTCAAATCAATAAGTGAATATATAAAAACTTCTATAAATATAAAGAATAAAGAATGGTACCATGTAGATATTCGATATGTTTTTATAGGGTCAAGAAAAAGATGAAAATCAAAAGATTGAGTTTTTCTCGAATCAGACGAATATGCAAAAGTAATGCCTGAATCTTTCTCTGATGCAAGAAAGTATATAGAAGATTTCATATATGATTTACATTCCTTGAATATATCACTCTCATTAAAAAATCTTCCAATCTGTAATTTTTGAAAAAGAATTCATAATATCTATTTTTCCGAATATACAGGAGAAAATAGAATAAGTGTAAGTAGTTTAAATCAGCTTCAAGATATAGAAAGTGTATGAGATTATTTTAATGCTGAAAGAACCCCTATGTTGAGCCTTGAGTCTTGTAAAAACTGTATAAAAAACAAAGAATGTTCTATCGAAAAAGAATACCTCGATATAGGTATATTCGACAATTTTTCAACGATATATAATGAGGAGAAAAATATTGTCTAGTAAAAAAGTCTTTCACTATTGCAAGCCATATGTTTTTCGATATAATCCCTAAAATTATTTTTCTCTATGTCAGAAAAGAAAAAACACATCCCGAAATTTAAGAAAAAACTTCATGGTTTCCTTTCTGATGAAAGTGGAAAAATCACGAAAGAAGATGTTCTTGCTATCGGACTTGCGAGTATGGGAATTGCGAGTTTTATACCGAGTGCCGGGGCAGCATCTGGGCATACAAGCGGTGGACATGGAAATTATACAGGAAGTGATCCACAACATGCAAACTTTGCACCATCATGTTCAGCAACAGCAAATACGGTGCCGAGTCAAGTGATAAATGGTCATATAAATAACTATAATCCTGGTCTCGCTACCCTCAACCAATTTATATCCTGACATGCATCACATGGAAGTCATGGATCACATGGAAGTCATGGATCACATGGAAGTCATGGATCACATGGAAGTGGTGGTTGGTGTTAATATATACAGTAAATTTTTATTCTATGCAAACAAATGGACTGGCATATTTTATTGTCGGAGCATTCTTAGGAAGCATGCTTGTCGGTATATTTTTATCGAGAAATTTTGCAAAATCAGATTTCCCGCTCAAACAACCTAAGACTCTGATTGGAAGCTGAAAACTCTTACAAGATGCTATCGTGAGTGCTGAATCAGTCGTACCTGCTGAAGATAATATAGTTACTCGTCCTGGATTTTATATAGTTGAAGACTTCAATAAAATAAAAACATCGGAAGAATATAAGCAATTCTTGAAAGAGTTTTGAGAAAAAAAACAATGGATATACATCGTAGCAATTAAAACGCAAGATAAAGATCTTTGGAGTAGATTCTGGTCGTTTGAATACGATACTAATAAAATTATTACAGATGCCTACGCACAAAAAAATGATTTTATAGTATATATAGATGATTTTTATGAGAAAGTCATAAATAATACAGTAAATCCAGACTGAATAAATGATTTATCGATTGCATTTAGTAGTACAAACAATGATATAAATGAAGCCCTGAAAATGTGTGAGAAGACTGTGGATCCTGTATTTTTTAAGAACCTCGTTTATATATACAGAGCTACTTCAAAAAATAATCTCTGCGAAAAAATAGATAAGAAAATTTCTCCAAGTTTATATAGCCTCTGTGGTGAAATGCTTTCCATAGGAAAAAATTAGTCCCAATACAGAGAAATTATGCTTTATATAAAAGACTTTTATGAGAAACTCTCGGAATCAATTGATTCATTGGACTATAGCTCATATACGCTCCAGTATCCTCCACCATTCATAGGACCAAATATATTTGAAAATAGTGTATTTACTAAATCATTCAAAGAAACAGATATTGATAGTCTTGGTATATACATACACATTCCATTTTGTGAAACGAAATGTACTTTTTGTAGATATTATTCAATCATCGACAGTAGTGATGTTGTTCATACAAAATATATAGAATATATAATAAAGGAACTTCAAATGTATCTTGCAGTTTTATGAAATAAAAAAATCAGTTCTCTCTATATATGAGGATGAACACCCTCTGCAATTTCAGCAGAAAATATAGAAAAACTTCTCGGATATTTTTTTACAAACTTCAAAATAACATCAGATTTTCAATTTTGTTTTGAAGCCAATCCATCAAGTGTCACTTTTGAAAAAGTATCTACTCTATCAAAGTATCATTGTCATAGATTTACTCTATGAATTCAATCACTCGATCAGTGAGTACTCAAAAAAGTAAATCGCAGACAAAGCACAAAAGATGTCATACAAGCAATCTCTTGGGCAAAACAAGTATGAATCAATTTTGTAAATGTAGATATGATGGCTGGAATCCGGTGACAATCACTCATATCCTTTGTGCACGATATAAAAAAAGTTCTCTCGTTGAATCCTGACATGATTCATATACATCCATACACTGCGACAGTACGAGTAATAGATGAGAAAATATACTCTGTGGACGAAAAACTCAGCATACAGATGTCAAAAATATGAAACTCTCTTCTGGAAAAAGAGGGATATTTCAGTATAGAGGGTGATGCAAATGGAAAGAGTATAAACTCACGAAATAAACAACTCTACGATGCTCAACTCGGATGAGGCTATATAGGAATATGAGTTTCTGCAATAGGATACAACTGACTATACAGGACTATTAATCATGATACGCTCGAAAGTTATTTTTCATCGATAGACAAAGGAGAATTTCCTATAAAATTTGCATCGGGGGTCTGAGAAAAGGCAAAAATGATACAATATATCATATACAATATGCGATATGGAAAAATATGACTATGAGAATTTGTATTACGCTTTTGAAAAGATATTCTGGAAGAATTTCCTGAAGTAATCGAAACACTTATAAATGAATGAGTGGTAAAAATATCTAGTGAATATATCCATTTTCAATACAAAACACCAAAAGAGTATTCCATTTACTCAAAATATTTTTATGAGGAGACAATACTCACTCATTATCGAAATACATATAATCTATAAATTATGGAATGTAAAATTATAAAGGGTAATGCTCTACATATACAATGACTCTTTAGTCCAGAAAAAATACAAGAACTCATAGATAAAATTCCTTGAGTAAACTTTCATCCAAAAAATGATCCATGAAGATATTCTTGTCATGTGGAACATTTTTCACCTGAAGAATTCTGAGTTGATACTGAACTACGAATTCTGGGACGATTCTTGAGTAAGCTTCATAAGAAACAATACAACCTTGGACAATGAATGGAACTCATTTGGATGAAAAAATGAGATGTTCTGTATACGCATACAGATAAACAACATAGCCTACAGGGCGTTCTTTACTTAACCAATACAGCTGAGCTTGAATGAGGAAATTTTATCCTTGAAGGAGAATCTTTTTTTCCAAATGTTTCAGAGGTAGTAATTTTCCCATGATCAATGGAACACTCTGTTCCAGAAATCACTTCAGAAAATAATAGGTATAGTCTTTCATTTTGATTCATTGAATCCTGACTGGTAAATTCTTAGTATACAGTATGATAAAAAAAGGAGAGCAATTCAGTTTTAAACTTCATGAGATATGCAATGAAAGTTGTGTGTTTTGTTTTCAGGACCATAAAACAAGAGGAGAGAAAAAAGTGGTCAATCTAGAAGAATGAATGAGGGAAATATATAAAGCATATAAAGCAGGTTATCGAAATATCAATTTTACTGGAGGTGAACCTTTTCTCCACAAAGAAATCATAAAATATATTCTCTTTGCGAAAAAAGTATGATTTATCACGATATCAGCTCATACAAATGCTGTGAAGCTTTCTCATCTAGACTTTGCAGAGAAATGCGTACGAGCATGACTCAATAGTATAAGTATATCGCTCCATCATACGGACTCAGAAAAAAATGATGCTATAGTTCGTCGAAAATGATGAACAGAAGAAGCACTGAATGCAATAAAGGTAATGCAAAATCTATGAGTACATATCATAGTACATATAGTTTTGAATCGTCTCAATTACACTGAAATAGGAAAAATTACAGAGGATTTTTTCCGCATGAAAATAACGAATATCATCATCATGTTCCCGACAATCCAATGAAGCATGGATGAACTCGCAGAAACAATGATGATAGAATATAGTGATGTTATACCCTATATCCGAGAAACTCTCTCTCTTATGGATGGGACATCAGGACAATATATTTCACTATTCAATATTCCAGCATGCCTCGTACCATGATATGAACAATATGTGATGACTGGAACAAATGGAGTATTACAAGAGCTTGATGATACAGTTATTCAGTATTTTGAACAAAAACAAAACTCAAATGCATATACAAAAGAATGTGAAAAATGCCAATATAAAAAACTCTGTCCATGAATCGATATTCCCTATCTTGAAAGATACGGAAACGAATCCTTTGAGACTTTCAAGAAAAAAAATATTACTACAAATATAGTAAAGAAAAGCTCAAATGCCGTAAAAATTATGCGGGAAGACTTATCAAAAAATGAAATAACGACCTACCTTTCCCTTTTAAGAATATTTCTGTCTAAATCGTATGTGTTTGGTCTTGCGATTCCAGAACTTTGATATAGTAGCAAAAGAAGTGAAGATGCTGTTTATGATGCTATATATGACTTATATTCTGGTACAAAACCCAGAAATGACATGTTTCTTCTTTCGCATACAATCGAAGCATTGCCAGAATATCATCATATAGAATTTACGATACATTCATGAGATGAAAACTCGTATAAATATATTTTCTGGTTTCAAGGGAATATGCGATATGAAATAATGAATTATATTTTCTGTTCTTTTCATACAAGTTATGAGAGAATAAAAAAAATAGTTCAGATTTTTAGAATCTTCGAGGAAAAAAATAATCTATTTCACATCTGAGTAGATCCTCTCTGAAAACGAATGAAACTCTACATATGACTCTATGAAGAAACGAGAGAAGAAGCAGAAATGCTCATAGACTCAGTGAGTCAGGTTTGGGGAGATAGAGTAGTATATACAAATGAATCCAAAATAAATAAATATGACTGTATCGGTATAGATATCACGGATACTTCGATGGAATTGAAAATTTATGAGCTTTCCTCGGAGATATCAAACCCTCCAGTAATCCTCACCCATAATTCCCCTATCAAAGAAATGGGCTATATGAAATCCAAAAGTGGGCGAAAGAAAAAGTTCTTTCGGCTAGAAAAAAGTATAGATTTGAGTATATTTTGAGATATATTCTCTTATAAGTGAATTCTTGAATGAATACGCAAAGATAGCAATAACACAATTATTGTAAAAGAAAAAGTGAAGTACTATTGCGAAGAATGAGAAAGAAAAGAAATATACTTTATATAAAAACTATGGACTTACACGATTGGATTCATCCCGATTATCTGAATCCAAAAAACATACTCAAACTCAGAGGTGAACTTCTTGCGAAAGAACATGTAAAGATTATTGCTCTCGAAAATTTTTTGAATGAAGAAAAGAAGAATCTCCTCGCTCAAGAACTTGTATCTTGTCAAAAACAATACCTCAGAAAAGAGGTATATGCAGACGGTACTCTAAACATAGATTTCTATTCGTATACATGAAAAATCATTCTAGAACTCAAGGAGTTTTTTCATAGTGAATCTTTTCTCAAATATCTCTCACTCTTTTACGGATATAAACTCGGTTTTACATACGATATGGAAACCATAAATTCCTATACAAATGGAGGGACACTTGTTCAGACATTTACGGAAGAAAATCACCTCAATTGGCATGACGATAGAGATGATGCGGGGATGATTTTGTACTATCTCAACCATGACTGGACCCCATCAAAATGAGGCGAATTAGAGTTAGGATATACCAACGATATATGAGAATATATATGCTATGATAGCATTACTCCTGAATTCAATAAACTCGTTATTCTCATTCCAAAAATTGGTACATACCATCGCGTATCTCCAATCAAAGAGGGATATCTGCGAAAATGACTCGTCGAACACTTATCTTTTCAAAAATAGTCTATGCAACTCAGTCCTGGATATAACCAGTCCATACAGCGAGAAGTAGCAAAAGGTTTTTGGAGACTTCCAAAAGAAATCAATACATTTAGAATCGTTCAGGAGGTCTTTCAAGAGATAAAAGTATTAGAAGACTTTACACACTTTCGGAGAAATTTCCCACCAGAATGGACATATATACCAGCCATACGAATGCGCGATAAAAAGACTTGGGAAATCATGTTTTGATGGGTATATGAATATCATAAAAATTATGATGAAAGTTTTCTCATACGACTCCATGAAAAGGATATACAAACAAAAGATGATTTCTGAAAATATATGGATTTACTCTATGAAACAATAATCGATAGATGACTTCCCTATGATCCTGAATTCGATATGTCAGTTACTTTCTCGAACGAAAGTGTATCAGAAGTCATTAAAAAATACTGTTCAAATGAAGCTATAGAAAAATGCAATAATCCACTCTCTATCCATCCGACAGAACGCAGATGAACCATCAATAAAGTATTATTTTATAGAGCTACTCCTGAAAATAAATATACAGAAAAGATGTTTGATGACTATACTGAATGAAGAAACTCAAAAAGAGTCGCACAAGATTTTATAAGATATTTCTATTGCATCGAATAAACATGATCTCATCCTACTATCAAAATCCATCTACACTTGCTGAAATACAAAAGGAATTATATACATGAAGTCCTGTTGGATACACTGTACTCGATAATTTTATAGATGGAGATTTTTTTGAAAAAGTATTAAAAGAATTTGAAAACCAAAATAATTCATACCTTCTGACAGATAAAAGAGAAAATATTTTCATGGGAAATAAAACATTACTTTTAGGGACACCTCATTTTCTTGAACTCTATAATTTCTTTCTCTGAAATGATTTTGAGGATTTTCTCAAAAAGATATATAAAGAAGATGTGAAGAAAGCAAAGAAAATCACTCCTGAGTGGGTCGAAGAACATCTGTGAGTTGCATGACAAGGAGTTGCTCAGATATATGAATACGGGGATTTTATGGAATGGCATACGGATCTCGCAAAAGATCTCAAAAGAAAAGAATGCCTAGAAAAATGATGATACGCTGAGTGGGATAAAGTGGAACAATCTGAACATGATGAAGTTGGTGCTTTTATCTATTATGTATATAATTCAGACAACGCATGGAATGAGACCTCTTGAGGCGTACTCGAAATAGGAAAATTTAATGGACACGATATCGTACCATATAATAGCATACTCCCCCTAAGAAATCGTCTCGTTCTCATCAAGTCGTCACACTCATCATACCATCGAGTAACACGAATCCAGTCAAAAAAAGACTATAGAGTCTCTATACAAGACCTCATTATCCATCAACATGCCACCCTATGAGATGAACGACTCTAGACATATATATCACAGAAATCTGCAATCTCAATTGTGAATATTGTTATGTGGATCTCAAAAAAACAGAGTCCTCATGAATAGAAGTAGTGAGCTTTATGGAACGGATAAATCTTCTCGACTATGAAAATATAAAATTTTATGGTGGAGAACCACTCATCAAGTGGAAAGAAATAAAAGAAATCATCACAGCAGTACATGAAAAGAATAAAGATATTCACTTTACTATCATCACAAATGGACTTCTGCTCACGGAAGAAAAGCTCGCATTCTTTGAAAAACACAATGTAATTATAGCTATATCTATCCACTTCCCTGCAATAGATAGACTCCTAAGTAAAGGGCATATTGATATTTTCTTGCGTTTTCGAGACATCATCACATTTAATCTCCTTTTTCGAACAGGAAAAGAAGCAACGACAACAAAAGTATTTCTCCTTCTGGCAAGAATCGGATTTAAAAATTTTTCACTTGCGCCAGTTTCCAATGATCCTTGGAAGAATTTGGATGCACTCTCGGATGAACTCAAAAAAATCACAGACTATATTTCCAAATACAAATACATCAACATCAATGAATCAAATTGGACGCAGTTAAAAAACCTACACCAAGAAGGTTTTTGTACAAAAGAACAAGCCGATCATCTGGGAAATATGAAAGCATGTACTCGTTTCGACAAGCTCGAATTTATCGAAGATGAAGAAAATATAAAAAAGATAGATACTCTTTTTAATACTATTAATTGATGTTCTCAGTGTGATGTTCGATGGTTTTGTGTGTGCAATAAGTGATGGTATCTCGATAATTTTTGAGCCTCAGAAAAATATAGTGAGGAACAAATAAAGGTATTTCATAAGATAAATGCATTGTTTATTCGTTTTTATAAAGAAATTGCCAAGATACGAAACAAAGCAAACTATCTCACAAGTGGAATCGATGAAATACGACTCAACCTCACAGAACAATGCAATCTCAGATGTGAGTATTGCTATCTGAATTTTTCAAATACCCGCATGGAAGCCCATACAGGGAAAAATATTATTGATTTTTTCATAGAACAAGAGGGGGAAGAAAAGACTATCTCATTTCTCGGTGGAGAACCGCTCCTCGAATTTGAACTCCTAAGAGAGTTCGTTCTCTACGCGAATTCCAAGGCAAAACTCTATAATAAAAAAGTATCTTATAAAATTGCAACGAACGCAATACTACTCAATGAAGAAAAGATAGGATTTCTCAAAGAACATGATGTCGAACTCCATATATCAATCAATGGATGAAAAAATCTCCATGATAAAACTCGTGATAAAAGCTATGATAATCTTGTATGAAAAATACAACTCCTTCATGTATTGGGATATAAAAAAGAAAAAATAATTATTCTCATGGTACTTTTCCCAAATACTATACATACGCTCAAAGGAAATATCGAATCCATACAAAAACTCTGATTGAGTAAAATATTTCTCGAAATGTATATAGGAAAGAAATATGTATGGAATACAGAAAACTATAGAGAACTCGAGAATAACCTCAAAGAAGTCTACACTCTGAGTCTCAAGGAAAAAGATTTTGAGATAGTGAATTTTTCTCAGAAGCCAGAAAAAAAATACCTCGATATATCAACACGATGAACTGTTTCAGATAATTCGCTTTCTTTCTTTGATACAAGAACGATAGATTTTTCTCCAAAAAAATACCTCGATACACTCTGTCAGAAAATATACCAAACCCATGCACAATAAAATATTTCGCTTCTCGGAAAGGACTATCATTCGTGATGATCTTGATGAATTCATAGAGATATTGGAGAAATCCAGTGAAATATCCTATGGAATATTTTTTGATTTCAAAAATCCCCATGAGAGTCTGAGAAAAGTAAAGAAGCTTATACAAGCAAGAAAAGAGTCTATATCTTTTGAAAATCTTTATTTTTTCAATGCACATGACTTCATCAATACCCTCCTCGATACGCCAATATATCTCCCAAAAAATATCAATCTTTTTATCAATGAATCATGTTTTATTGGATGCAATTATTGTCACAATAAGAATCACATACATGAAAAAATATCACTCGAAAAGATACAAAATTTCCTAGAAAACTATCACCTATCCGATACAATGAATTTCAATATCATTGGTCAAGGAGATCCTCTTTTTCATCCAGAATTACTCGAGATTCTTGAGTATATAAAATCTTTTGGTGGGCATACGACATTTTTCTCGTGATGAAAGTCACTTCTCTACTGTCATGACACGAAAAAGCTGAATTCTCTCGTGGATGAATTTAAAATAAATCTCTCCGCATCCAATGCTACAGTATATAATGCAATGCATAGCTTCCATATCACAAGTGATGAGTTCCAAAAACTTACAGAAATACTCAAATCATTTTGAGATAAAGTAACTCTCATCACAGTTCTCATGAAGTGAAACATAGCTGATATAGTATCATTTTATAAGCTCGCTCGACTCATCGGAGCATTTGCACTAGAGATAAAACAAGATGTTTTCTATCCAAAAAATTCTATTTTCGAAAATAAAGAAATAGTCCTTCAAATTGAAAAAACTATACAAAAACTCATAGATCTCAATGACATAAGTATTCTCACAAATTTTTCTATCAGTTCCCTTTTTGAACCAAAACCATTTCATACACAATCGGTTTCTCTCGTGGAAAAACTGATCGTAGATGGATGAATTCCAGAAATACCAGAAGACCTCTCTGTATGTCATCAATTCGGGAACTCAGTCGATATCACTGAAAGATGAGTTGTGTCAGTATGTTGTAAATATGATATTTGAAGTATTTCTACAATTGACTATACTGACTCATGTTATAAGAACGGTGAATTCCAGAGAAAATGTAAAGAATACTCAAATAGAACTCCAGATGCATGTAAGACCTGCCCAATGCCTATAGATAGGTATAAAAATACCCTCAAACATCTCTTTATAAAAGAATTATAAACCGTATGATATCCGATAACTCAGAACATCCACTTGCCCAAAGACTAGAAAAATATGTCGAGTCTTCGAAAATCAATACAGATTGGTATGAAGAGAATAAAGAATCAATATTACTCATACAGGATGGAATAAAAATTGCTGGGCTTGAATTCGATACAATAGATCTCACGGCAGAACCAGATAATAAAGATATTTGGCTGCATAATGGACTCTGTTATTTTACTTTTGAGAAAGCCAATGAATGTGCAAAGCTTCAATGAAAAAGACTTCCAACAAAAGAAGAATGGAAAAAATTTATTGAATTTCTTCCTGGAAATATAGAAAATAAAGTACAATTTCTCATGGATGTTATGGGCTTTCCCCTTTCATGATTTCGTTGTTGGGATAATTCGTTTTTTTGTAACTTCTGAGAAGACTCATGATATTGGTCGAGTACATGAACAGTCACGCATGGATATAATCTGCTTTTTAAGAAAAATTATCTCAATCATGGGGATTTTGACTTCAAGGGAATTGGCTTTCTTGTAAGATGTCTAAAGAAATAAGTATTATGAAAAAACGCTACACTCTCGATACACATAGAGTATGTGACCCTCGCATTACGGTCAAAACTGTCATGGAAAAACTCAAGTCCTCATGAGTATGGGAAGAGGAAAATATATCCATCTACGATATAGGAAACCTGGATGTATTTCATGAATATGTGTATTCAATATCATCTCATGTCTGACGAAGGAATAATTGGGGAAAATGACTCACAAAATACCAAGCCCTCGCGAGCGCACTTATGGAATTTTGTGAACGATATTCATGGTATAAGACCATCAATATGGTAAATGATACACCGCTCAAAACTCATAATCAAGTAACTGAAAATAAAGTAAATGCATGAGATCTCATACTCACCGAAAATGATAAAGAGCTTTATGCAAATATCGATATAGAGAATGAGGTAGAGTTTCATTGGATAGAGGGATTTTCTCTTACAGAGCGAGTTAAAAAAATGGTACCATGGTACGAACATGAATTTCTCACAACAAATTGTCTCTGAGCAGGAAATACACTTGAAGAGGCCACCATACATGCTATATATGAAACTATCGAAAGGCATCATTACAATATTATGATGGCAAATTTTGATGTGCCAAAAATCATAGATATGGAAAGTATCAAGAATCAACATATACAAAAGCTCATAGAAAAAATCAAATCTTTTGGATTTGAAGTATATATTATGGATTGTTCGTTTGGATTTGAAGTACACACAATTGGTGCGCTGATATATAATGCACAATATCAGTTTGTCAGTCACTATGCCATGAATCTCCATATGGGAACACATAGTAATAAGGATATTGCAATTATCAGAGCACTCACAGAAATCATACAAAATCGCGCTACAAATCTCGATAACAACAAATTTGATATTGAGAAATTGAAGCCGAGTGATACGATGCTCGAATCAGCGCTTTCACCTATTACGAAGCATTATCTAGATCTCTTTCGATCAAAAAAAGCAGAAATCATACAATATGAGAGTCTCATAGATACAGATGTGGAGGATATGAGTGTAGAGCTTGAGAATATCGTGGATTCGCTGAAGAAACGATGATTTGAAGTGATTGTCATCGATATCACACAAAAAAATATAAATATTCCCTGCGTGCGTGTAGTTATACCATGACTTCAACCAATGATTTTCGAACTCTTTGAAGATCTAACATCAAAAAATATCCGATTTTCAAAATTTATAAAGAAGTAACTATGTATAATATCTCTCAGTGGATAAATAAAAAATACATTTCTCGAGATTTCATAGATGAAACAAGAAAAAATATAGAAAATATGGAGAATGTTAAGGTAATTATTTTCGATGATTTTCTCAATCAAACTCTTGCAGAAAAACTGAAGAAATCTATTGGTGATATAGGAGAAAATCGATCATTTTCTTTTAATGAACTCGGAGAAATGGATAGAAATAGCAAGCTCGGGCACAATCAGGAATATATACCTGACAATATCAATCACTTTTTTTATAAATGATGAATTTTTCAGCTTATCAACTGATTTTTGAATTCAGATGAGTTTCTTCGATATATATGAGTCTTTTATGGGGAAACTATCACCTATCAAAATAGAGAGCTCATACGAGAAAATGAGCGAAAGTGAGGAATCACTTTCCAGGATAATGTATATATAGATATAAAATGATGGCATACAGATAGTGAAACCTGGTTTGGGAAACAAAAGCGATGAAATATCCTCCTATATCTCACCCCAGAATGGCAAGAAGAATTTTGATGATGTTTAGAATTATGAAAATCGGAAGGAAACAATATAATCACCTATGAAAAAGTTGCTCCTATTTTTAATCGGCTTGTTCTGCTTATTTCGGAAGAAAATAAATCCTGGCATAAAATAGGAAAATTTCTGAAAGAATACCAACGGATAGCATATGTAAACCAAATACTCTCAAGTAAATAACTATGTGAAAATATATCGATCATCTCGTTCCAATAAACAATGTCTGTAATCAGAAGTGTAATTTTTGTAGTGCAGCTGATCGTATGGAAGAATGAAGCCCGATTCCACTCAAGCAGATATTTTCCCAAATTCTAGAAAAGGGAAACTATATACAAATATCTGGGGGTGAACCCCTTCTTCATCCAAAAGTATTTGAAATTGTGTATTTTGTGAAAACAAGAAAACCATGAGCATTTCTCGAGTTTCAATCGAACGGCACACTCCTTCTAAAAAACGACAATCTCGGGAAGCTCATAAAGCTCGGGGTAAATCTTTTTAATATTAACTACCCTTGTCATATCGAATCTGTGAATGACAAGATTGTCTGAATGAAGTGAACACTCAAAACTCGTGAAGATGGGATGCATGCTATCATCGAACGATGAGCAAATCTCCGCGTCAACATCATCGTCAATAAACTCAATTATATATACATTAGTGATATGGTTGATCATATATATAAAAACTTTTCATGACTTGAACGAATACAACTCAGTTTTACAAAAGCCATGTGAGCAGCAGATAAAAATGACGATGTCGTTCCACGATATGAGGATGCAAGTCCGTATTTTATCGAAGGACTCAGAAAGGCAAAAGAGTATAATATTGTAGTTGATGTCGACCACATTCCGATGTGTTTTCTCGGAGAATTTTTCGAACAACATGTCGACTACCATAAAAAGAAAATAGGAGAACAATGAGTTTTTTTGAAAGAAAAACACTTCGTGGAAAAATGCACAAGTTGCGATAAAAGAAATTTTTGTAGCGGATACCGTGATGACTATCTGGATGTATATTCTCTGTAAATAAAGTATGTTTTCTTCTGATTTTCCCATTCTCGAAAAAAGTATTTCCTGAAAAAAATTGATATATTTTGATGCAGCTTGTACAGCTCTCAAACCTTATCAAACTATTGATGGAATTTCACGATACTATCGGGAATATTCATGCTGTTCTTGAGATCGTGAATCATCTTTTCTGGGTTCAAAACTCCAAGAAGAAATACACCAAACGAGAAAAGAAATACAAAAATTTCTCTGAGCACATGATGACGATAGTATCATTTTTACAGGGTCGGCAACTGACGGAATCAATATGCTCATGCATGCAATAGGATGAAATATACATACTTTCATAGTCTCAAACCTAGAACACAATAGTATTTATCTTCCTGCATATGAAGTTGCAAAAAAACAAAATAAAGATTTTCTCGTGACCCCCTACTGAGAAATCTTAAAAAGAGAACATCTAGAAAAACATCTTGCATCAATCCAAAAACCATTCCTTCTATCAGTTACACATGCATCAAATATTATTGGTGGTCGTTTTGATATAAGAGAAGTAGCCGAATGTGTGCATAAATATGGTGGATATATCCTCGTCGATGATACCCAATTTGTCTCATACAATGATGAAGAAATGCAGAAAAATAATATCGATTTTCTCGTATTTTCATGACACAAAATCGGTGGACCAACAGGCATATGAGTTCTTGCGATAAAAAAAACCGCATCGTTTTTGATACAAGAATCTTCTCGTATCGGATGAGGAACAATTCGCTCAATCTCAGATGTTCCTGTATATAAATGACTCCCCTACTTTCTGGAGTGAGGGGTACAAAATTTTTGAGGGATTCTTGGACTTCTTTGAGCTCTATCGTGGAGAAATACAGTAACGACGGATATACTTCACCAGCATGTTCTCTCACTTTCACAATACTTTATAGACAAGCTTCATAGAGAAAAACTCGCAGATATACTTCAGGTAATTTCACTTCCAGAAAGCTCACTTATATCCGTTATACCAGAAACATTTCAGGCGATTGATTTCCATCAGTACTGTAATTATTTTTTACCTGAAGCCATAATAGCTTTCAGAACAGGGACGATGTGTGCAGATATATTTAGTCAAACTTCCCTTAATTCTGAAAAAAATATTATGCGATTTTCTTTCGGTATATATAATACCAAAGAAGAAATTGATATTTTATTTATTGCCCTCAAAACCTATCTATGATCCCTGAAAAAGTAAGTGAAAAACTCATAAAAAAAGGCATCTCAAAAGCTGAACTAGAAAAGAGGGATGAACTCATATCTGGAACAACTGATAAAAAAGAGCAATATAAAAACTCTTGTTATGAAGTGATGGTGCATAAACTTTGCAATGAAAAGTGTTTTTTTTGTAGCCAAGACCATGCATCAAGAACAACAGATATAAAACCAGACGACAAAGATGTTTATTCTCGTATATTATACTGAGCGAAGCAATGATACGGGATGCTTGGTTTTACTGGTGGAGAACCACTTATCCATCCACATATTCTAAAATATATACGATTTGGACGAAAGGCAGGATTTGATTTTGTGCGGATACAGACAAATGGTGTCATGCTTGGAAAAGATAGCTTTGTAAAAGACTGTATTGATGCGGGTGCCACACTTTTTAAGTTCTCGATACATCACTATAAAAGTGAAATCCATGATTGGCTTGTTTGACTTCCTGGAGCTCTCAAGAAGTGTGAAGATGGAATTCGATCAATACGGAAATATGGATGAAGAATCGGGATAAATATAGTTCTCACTGAACAGAATTATCGTGATTTACCAGAATTTCTCCTTCATTTTCTCGGTCTCGGTGTTACGAGTTTTGTGATCATTTTTCCTCTGTACGAAAACTCTATGTACGATGAACGAAAAAAAGTATGATTTCGTTTTACAGATACTATTCCCTATATCGTAAAGTCACTCAAGATTTTTGATAAATTTCACCTCAGACGCCCATTGGTACTCAACCTCCCAATGTGCCTTTTACGATGATATGAAAGTGCAATTATTCAAACATTCAATGGAACTGCAGTACTCAATCTCGATGGCTCAAAAACAAATATAGATGATAATAAAGCCTGAGGAAAAACGCGTGTAAAAATTTGTAAAGACTGCGAATATAACAAGATCTGTTTTGGTGTGGATGAAAAGTATATCGAAACATGGGGTGATGAGGAATTCCAGACTCGCATGGAACCACTTCCAGAAAACATAGATATAGAGAATCTCCCTTTCAAAACATACTTCACAGAAGATGAGATGTGTTTTCTAGAACTACTCAATAAAAAATCCCCTCTCACTATCGATGATATACTCATAATGAAAGATGATATACAAATCTGCAAAGACTGTGATAGCATGAATAAAATAATTACAACTGGCGATATTCTCGAGAGGAAATGACTTCTCAAAAAATCTATGATTGATGGAAAAGTAACCTACTCTAAATCAAGAAGCGCATGAGTATAAAACTTGATTCTCCTACATTTCATTTTTTACTTCAGGAAACTGTTATTGAATTATTTTTTTCAAGTTGGTATAAAGAAGTAAGTACAAAAACTGAATTCTGTATTGATGTTCCAGTATACTTTTATAGGAAAAATTCGAGAAAAGATATACTCATATCGACGCAATCAGGATGCATAAATTCTAACTATGAGCTCAGTACTGATCAAAAAGATGCAGTAATAGATATATCTAAAATTTGGAATGATCTAGAACATCTACGATGATGGCTTCTGAAAATTCTCCCAGATTGGTCTCTTTTTATATCTTCAAAATCGAATGAAAAAAATACACTCCTATGAGTGCGAAGCTTTGAAGGATTTGAACCAAGTAAAGCAATAGAATTATTTTTTATCAAATATGGAGATAATCTCTATATAAAAGAATGAAGGCTTCTCATGGCATATAAAACTGCTTCTTATTCTTTTACTGAAAATCTCTTTCAGGAAATCATATCCGAAGATCCTGGGAATCCGTTTATTCTTCTTCGCTATGCTCGTTTTTTATGAAGCGTGAGATTTAAACAAACACGAGATACTACCATACTTGATACTGCAAAAATCCACATACATGAGGCAATAAAAAATCTCTGAGATGAGATTTGTATTTTTTCATTCGCTCATGCATGGATGGGGCAACTCTATCATGCTGAAGGGAAATATGATAATGCGATTAATTGGTATAATAAAACTATCGAACTCAATGAATCACATGCAATACATACTGATGAACCATACATATGGAAAGCAAACTCACTTACTGCACTGGGGAAACATAAGGAAAGTGATGAAATATATACTCGCCTTCTTGAACGCTGACTTTCAGAAAAACATAAAAATGATTACAGAAATTTTCAGGTTATGGCAATAAATGCATGGCATCAAAAAAAGATACAACAATTTCAGAAAAATTTTATAAAGAGTTTCCTTCTCCTCCGTACATCAGAAAAAGGTGAATTCAGTGTCACTATTGATGGAGCAAGATTATGAATCGAAACTGTATTTTCTCATTTTCAGCATAATAATTTCCTCAAAAATGATATGAATTCTTTTATCAAGTATCATGAAAAATGAGCTCCAAATATGACCCAAGATATCATGATGCCTATAATGCTCTTTGGATATCTCTTTCTCAAGAATGAACTCTGAATCATGCATGTAGAATTTCATAATTCAAGACACTGCGAGTCTTTATGTTTTTATTATCTTCAAACTCTCCTCCATGCATAAAAGCAACTTTGAAAACATATATTGTCTTGCTCTTGTAGAAGAAATTCTGTTCCAAAGAGATAGAAATCCCTTAAAAAATTGGTGACATATTTGGGGATATAGTACTATATACAGTTATTCTCGGTGGAATACATTGGGGATATGACTTCCCTTTCCCAAAAATCTCCCTCCTCAAAAATGCGACTTTCTTTCTGTAGATATTCATTTCCAAGAAACGGAGGATATAAACGAAGTGGAAGTATATTTTTTGAAAAAATACCCACTATTTGATATTTCAGAAATCCAAATAGTAGAAGAAAAAGATATTCACATATTTCCAAAAATAGCAAAAATATGGAATTGGCATAAAAATAATTATCTCAGAAAATACCTTTGAGAAATTCAGGATGATTTTCTTCTCTTATTTTTGGCAGGAATATCAAAAGAAGAAATTGAGGAACATGATTATTATTTTTCTTTTGCTGAAAGTATCGATGAAGTAGGATGTACCTATTTACTAAAATCATGGAAGAAAAATCCAGAATATATTTTTTCAAATATAGGAATTGCATCATACTGCTTACATCAGAAACGATTGGTTGAAGCACAAAAATTCTTTCTCCAAGCATTGCAACATGATACGAATAATCCTTGGTTTCTTTGACTTTATGGTATACTCTTGACAGCGCTCGGATGAAAAAAAATAATCCTCGCGGAGGAAGTGATGAAAAAAGTGGCATGACTCCTACCAGATACACCATGGGTATATGATTGGCATGGGGAAACACTTATCAGAAATGGTGAATATCTGACAGCAATCGAAGTACTCGATACATATGAAGAACTCACTCTATGAAAACATCGAACATTTGAACCATATATGCGGAAATGCGAAGCCTACCTACAACTATGAGATATTGGAAATGCTGAAAGAACATATATAGAAAATATACATCTTTATATGGGATCGTGATATGCCCATAGACGAGATACTCTCTGGTGACAGATAAAAGCACTCAAAGAAAAACTATCTTAAAAGAATTTTCCACATGGATACAATACGAAAAACATATGGATATAAATATACTTCCCTCAATGAAGCAGGTGCAAGTCTCGGATTTACTATACCGGAAAGTATACCGCTCAGTATCAACGATGTTGAGGATATTATACATTATAAAAAAGAAATACCGAGTATTTTCTATGCAAAGGACTGATATATGTTACGAAGTTCTTCACCATTTGAGGGGGATGGAAGTGGGGGCAAACTCTCATGAGTATATAAGAGTATTTTTGTGAAGAATGCATCGGATATACTCTCAGGGATAGAAGAACTCATACATCATAATAAAAAAGACTACATTCAAAACCTACATAAAAATCTCTGATACGACGAACACCCATTTATACCGATCATCATCCAACCATATATACCAGGAATATACGCTGGAGTTATTTCAAAATATGGAAATGATATTTTTTTAGATATATCAGCATGAAATAACCATAAGATTACGCAGTGAACATCCAGAGAAGATATTCACTATGAATGGAAAATAGACGAAAATAGAAGACTCATAACAGACATCAAATCAACGAGCTTTGTGCTCGGTGAAGTATTGAGTCCTATACAAAAATGTATTGATTTTTATCGAGAAAAGGACTGGATAGTCGAATTCACTTGTACGGAGATATGATTCGTTCTCTTACAAGTAAAAACATATGAAACAACGAATAAAGAGAAAATAGAACCAAAATACCAAAGTAATTTCTTTTCGTATGAAGCATGTTTTTCTGATATAGAAAGAATCATGAGTATAATGTGATACTCGAGCGATGAATTTTCCATACAACAAGATGATCACATAACACTCTATACATACCTATGAATCAATCGATGAAGCGATGAGAGTCTTGAACATATTCGAATATGAATCCATGAACATAAGATAGAATTCGAACCCATTCGTGAATGAGTAGCAACAACAGTATTTCCGAAAGATCACAAAATACAGGCACTCTGGCTTGAATTCTTTAAAAAGTATAATGTCGGTATCATATTCAATACTCTCTGGAGGAAAGATGAGGCTATCTATACGAGATATATATATAAGAATACCGAATGAGAACATAAAATAGTATTCTATGATAGACTCGATGATCATGGATTCGATACTCATGAGAAATATTTCTTTCTCCAATCTATTCGAACAAGATGAGAATTTCAATTACGAAGTACCCAAGAAACCTATACAAAACTCTATAGAAATATGTCATTTTTACTACAAATAGGCATAGCTGATACGGCTTTTTTTGAATGAAAGAAACCACTTCTCGAAAAAAATATAAAGAAATATCTCTGGATACTCCAAGCATGCAGACAATCTGGGCTTACCCGTGATGAGAAAATTATTGGGAAATTTATGATGAATAGCGAAGAACCGTATCAGAAATATCGAATATGTGATATCCAGACTGTATCTGAAAAAAATATATGCGAAGGTGTACGCAAAAATAATGAATGAATCGCATATGTATGTCATGATTTCGAACCGATTTTTATCCCATATGTGGAAAATATCGATGTATTTATCATTGCCCGTGCATCCGTCAACTCACATGCTGTATGTATTGCAAAAGAGTATAAAAAAAATATACTCTTTCAAACAAGAAATCTTGATTTGATAGAGACTTCTGACTTGATTGAGTTCAAACATTATTCATGAGAAACCGAGATTAAAAAAATAGACTATGCTCATTAAAAAATCCGTCATCTTTACTGGATATGCATGCAATGCAAAGTGTGTATTTTGTATCGACCTCAATAAACGACAAATAAACGCAAGTACAAAAAAAATATTTGAAAATATACTCCAGGCAAAGAAAAATGGAACAAACTATCTCGAAATCATCTGAGGAGAAATCACCATAAGACATGATTTTTTCATGATGCTTGCATTCGCGAAAAAAGTCGGATTTGATACTATCATGTTTGTGACAAATGGTATCAAATTTGCGGATAAAGAATTTTGCAAAAAAGTTCTTGATATGCATATCGTGGATCATATAGTTTTTTCGATTCACTCGCATATCCCAGAGCTTCACGATGAGCTCGTTGTACATAAGTGAGCCCATGCCAAGCTCATGCAATGAATACAAAACCTCAGAGAACTCGGATTTGATAGGATCGGTGTAAACAATACAATTATAGAACAAAATTATAAATACCTTCCTGAATTCGTAGAATTCCTCCATGAACATAATCTTGGGAATATAGAAACTATATTTGCAGACCCAAACCAATGAGGAGTAAATAATGAATTTGAACGACTCATGCCACGAATTAGCAATGTGGCACCATATGCCCGAGAAGCAATAAAACGCGCAAATGAATATAAAATGACTTTTCGAATTCGATATGTTCCCCTTTGTCACTTTGAAGAATTTATAGAGACTGATAATATATCAGAAGTCATGGAAGTACGAACATTCAAGACAGCACATATTGCTCCTGATTTCCAGAATTATGATGTGGCAGATGGAAGAAAAAATGTGGGACGAATAAAGCCAAAAAAATGCCTACCCTGTAAATACTATAACCTATGTGAATGAATCTGGACAACATACTATGACAAACTCTCCGATGATGAGCTTCATCCGATTCTGGATGAGGCATAGAACTACTGCAGAATCTCTATAAGAACGAGGACTTTTTATGAGTTATCGAATCCTGTACATCAGCAAATATAAACAAATGGAACGAGGATATCTGAACGCTCTTTCTGAAGAGTTTTATCCATGTATATGGCGAAGATGAATCTATTATCAAAGATATTCTCTGTATCATATTTTCAAAAATGGAGTGTATAGAGTTTATTGGATTATGAAGATTCAAATTGGAATTGAGTAGAGATGAAGTATCAAAAATACTTCTCTGAAAAGAAGAAATAGCTAATTGGAAAGAAAGAATCATCATAGAAAAATGAGACTTTCGATTTGTATTTGAAAATGTGGAACGACTCCGAAACGACTATAAAATCGAAAATCCAACGCGAGATTCTATATGCCTTTTTCTTCTTTCTTGTTTCGAACTGTATGAGCTCAAGTCAGAATATTATCCACTCCATAAATGGCTTTTCAATCTTCACTTTAAATCCCACCACTAAATTATGCCTGATATAGCTCTCTGGTCTGCGTGTGATCATCGTTGTGTTATGTGTAGTAATTCTTTTGAATATGCCTCAACGGTACGCGATTATTCTTTCGATTCACTTAAAAAAAGAATCGATTCCTATAAGAATGGGAATGGTTTTTCGATGCATCGGTTTCCCGATGTCGAATGAGATTGGACAATTACCGGTGGAGAACCAACGCTCAATCCTGATTATTTCAAGATACTTTCCTACCTCAGAGAGCAGTTCCCAAAAAGTAAACTCGTACAACTGACACATGGGGACAATTTCGCTGATGATGATTTTTCGCAAAAAATCGCAACAATCGAAAATTACCATATATGTGTACCTCTTCATGGATTTAATGCGGAAACTCATGAAGCAATCGTACGGAAAAAATGAGCATTCAATCTCCTTATGCGAGGAATTCTCAATATCCTCAAACATAGAAAACCATGACATTCTCTCGAGATACGAATCATCATACAAAAAATGAATATCGACTATCTCGATAAGATGTATTATCTGATCCATAAATTCTTTCCTCAAGTAGATAGCGTATCAACAATCATGATGGAGTTCGAATGACAAGCAATAGATAATCTCAAGAAAACGCATCTCTCATATACCGGAGTCATGAAAAAAAATGAGGATGTATTTTTGAAATGGGGAGAAGTTTTTGGAGAAAGATTTCGTCTCTACCACTTCCCTCTTTGTGTCGTAAAAAATAAAAAACTCTGGCCATATATGTGGAGAACTCTTCCTGCACATGAAATTACTTTTACGAAATCATGTATGGACTGCGAGTCATGGAAATACTGTATGGGTATACACGAAGCATATACAGAATTCAATGGAAATAGTGAATTTAGTAAACTTTCTGATATTTGAAACGATGTAGTGAAAGATAGTGGAAATTTTCGCTTTCATCCGATACAATCACTCGTATAGATATGAACAATCTCCTCTCCAAAGAACAAACTACAAAAGAAAATCGCATATGGGTACGCATCACCGCAGCATGTAATGAAAAATGCCTCTTTTGTCTCGATGCTGATGCACAAAATGGAAAACTCATACCCCAAGATACAGTAGAGGAACAGATAAAAAACGGTTACAAACCTGGTGTGTATAATCGAGTCATTATATCAGGTGGTGAAGCAAGTATCAATCCAAAATTTACACACTATATACAGTACGCAAAAACAATAGGATATGATAGAGTGCAAACCGTGACAAACGGAAACATGTTCGCACGAAAAGAATTTTGTGACAAAGTATTTGCAGCTGGACTTGATGAAGTGACATTCTCGATGCATGGACATACTGCGCGCATACATGACTATCTTACTGCGACGCCATGATCATTTGAAAAATGACTTCGCGCTATTCTCAATATTCGAAAATTTTTCCCTCGTATTATTCTCAATATCGATATCGTTGTTTGTAAGGTAAATGTCGATTTTCTTCCTGAAATCGTAAAATTTTATATGCGTCTCGGAATTATGGAATTTGATATTCTGCAAATAATACCATTTGGACGATGATTTTCTGAATACAAGAATCAGCTTTTTTATAAAATCGAGGATAAACTCAAGCCTTTACATGAAACATGGAAACTTTCTCGAATACCTGGGATGTATATGTGGACGAATCGATTCCCTATGGAAGCATTTGAGTGATATGAAGATCTCGTTCAAGATCCCAGAAAAATAAAATGAGAGGTTATGGGCGAAGCACTTCAGAAATTTTCAGGATTTATCTCAAGCAATGGAGCAAAAAAACCTGATTGCTATGGTGAAAAATGTGATGTGTGTTTTCTCCATCAGTACTGTCATGATTTTCTGGGACATAAAGATGATACATGAGATTTTTCAGAGAATTATATTTTGAAATCAGAATCGAATTCACGAGAGATATCGAGTGCAAAATATGTCGTACTTCGAGGCGAGGAATTTCCAAGTGATGTTTATAAGAAATACTGACAAACGAAAGAAGAATTTCTCGAATATATAAGAAATCTTCCTATCACGCAATGACAAACACTCGTAAATATACCACGATGTATCAGAGATAAAAATAATGAGGACATATACGAATGGTATGGCAATAGAAAAAAGGAAAATACCATTGCGGAGTATACGAAAGAATATATCATGAATCTGTATAGAAAGAAATCTACTCGATGTGGAGAATGTATACATAATAGCAAATGCCACGGCATCCATATCAATTTCATCCGCTCGTATGGATTTGATATTCTCCAACCGATAAAAGAATAAAATATGGCAAATATAGGCTACATTCAGGTAAATAGACATTGCAATAATGCTTGTCATTTTTGTTCAAATCCATCAAACGGAAATAATATTTCATACGAAAAATGAATAGAGATTATCGATGATTTTATAGAAAGAAAGTATAAATGAGTTATTTTTACAGGGGGTGAACCCACACTTTCTCCAGATCTTCCAAAATGGATAGAATACGCGAAATCTGTATGAATAGAATCTCGCATTATCTCGAATGGCATGATGTGTGCCAGTCTCCCCTATATGAAAAAACTCTCAGATGCATGACTAGAACTCATACACTTCTCAGTATATTCATACAATCCAAAAATACATGATTTCCTGACAGATACACCCGGGTCATGGAAGAAACTCATGCTCTCTATAGGAAATGCTCTCTCACTAGGTGTGAGAGTGCAAATAAATACAGTGATCAACCATTATAATCAGAACCATCTCGATATAACAGTACAATTTTTGACGAAGCAATTTCCGAAAATACAACACTTTGTATGGAATAATCTGGATCCCCTCATGATGCGGAAAACGGAAACAGCAATGTCCACTCTTCCTGATTATGAAAAATTCGAGAATGCACTGCAAAATGCAATGAAGTACTTGAGTGAAAGTGGAAGAACTTTCAGGGTTGAACGAGTGCCACTCTGTTATATGCGTTGATTTGAGCATTTTTCTACAGAAACACGAAAGATAGTAAAAGATGAAGAGAGAATTGTACACTTTCTCGATGAAAGAGAATTTATAAAACAAAAATCTGCTTGGTTCTATCATGATAAATGAAAAGAGTGTGAAAATTGCGACCTCAATGCGATATGTGCGTGAATATGGATGAAACAAAAAAATACTATTCGAGGTGTTGAAAGACCAGCATACTACGACTATGTTGCTTTTAAACCCCAAAAAGTCTCTATTGAAGAAAAAAATACAATTCTTGAACGAATACGAAAAGTTGAAGACTAATATCTTTTTACTTATATCATATGAATAAACATCTCTCTACACTTTGATACACTCCGAATCCTCTTATTGATACCTATAATCAAAGGTTCCTCAAAAAGCTCCAAATCCTCTGGAAAACAAATATAGGAGATATACTTCCGCCTGCTGAATTTCTCCTTTTTCCTGATATTCATGGCCTCCTGCTCGCATCAGCCAGACCATGAATTCTAGAAGCAGGAGAATACAAAAAGATTCTCCTCGATGAATATAAGAAAATTGGAACACCCGAAAGTATTCTCACAAAAGATACAAAAAAACTCATACCATGAACTCAGATAGAACTCACTCTCAGATTCCATAATCCTGATGTTGAGAAACATACTCACCCAGATCATAAAAAGAATCAAGTTGGTATCACTTTTGGAGGAAAAAGTGAGAAAGAGTGGCAAGAGCTTTTTGCAAAATCATTTGATATCGTCAGGAAAGTCTCACCTGAATTCATGTATGAAATAGAGCGAGTCATCCAGAAGATTATACCATTCGATGTGAGCTACAAGGTGCATAATTCTGGATCATATTCTGATGTTGTTGGACACCTTCTCATGAGTTTTCCGACAGGTATAGAGTACCCAGAACTTGCCCTTCTCGAGGCAATACTTCACGAATACAATCACAATAAACTCAATCTCGTTCTCCAAACAGAACTGCTTGTACTCAATGACAGACAAGAAATATACTATTCTCCATATAGGCCTGATGCCCGCCATATTCACGGAATATATCTCGGACTTCATGCTCTCGCAGGAGCATTTTGGGTAGTCTGGAATGCTCACACCCAATGAATACTGACACTTCCCGCAAATTGGCAAGAGAAAGCAGTGACATATGTACTCAAGAATGGTCTCTCACTCCAAGTTCTCGATAAATATGCTCTTCTTTCCCCTCTCGGAAAAGAAATGCTTGAGGAAATGCGAAGTGTCCATAAAGAGTGTCTCGCATTTATCAAAAAGGCAAATATCTCAGAAGAAGTCATCACAAATGCGAAGCAAGCAATCATGTGACACTATCGAGATGTAGCAAAAAACTATCCGTATCTGCGTGGCTAGAACTGATTTTTACGAATCTTTGCAATAAAAAATCATTCTGTTTCAGTGCTTGGCAGTATACGCACAGCATTATGCATTTGGGAACTATATTTTTTTGATTCAAATTCTGTGAGTCATTTTTTCCACCATGATGCTCATGAAATCCCTATATTAATTGGAACTATTTCCGCATTTTTATTCTTAGAAAGAAGTTCTGTAACTACACCTTCATTTTCTTCTGGGGCAAGAGTACAAGTCGAGTATACGAGTGTTCAACCTGGCTTTAAATGGTTAAAAGCAAGAGAAAGAAGTTCTGACTGTAGTTCACTTTTTTTTGCGATATTTTCGAGTGACCAAAATCCATATGACTTTTCATTTTCTGTCGATATGCGACCCTCAGCACTGCATGGAGCATCGAGAAGAATAGCATCAAATAGACTATTCGAATCAAGGGAAAGAAGGTATTTTTTCGCCTCCATTTTTACTCATTCGACGATATCCACACCCTGTAACCGTACATTATGCATGAGTTTATCATAGCGAATCTGGTTTTGTTCTATAGCAACAATATTTCATTGGTTTTTCATCATCATTGCCATTTGTGTTGTTTTTGATCCTGGTGCAGCACATACATCGAGAATCTTTGTATCTTTTTCTGGGGCAAGAGCGAGGACGGGAAGAAGCGAAGAGAGTGATTGGAGATATATTTTTCCATCATAAAATGAATGAGTTCATTTGATAGCATATTCATGAATCCTATCAAATATATAGACTCCAGCAATTGAATCAAATCTCTCGACTTCAATTCCCTTTCCTGCAAATTCCTCTAAAACATCAGATGCATTGGATTTGAGAAAATTTATACGAAAAGAGCCTTTTCTATTTGCGGAAAAGGCATCAAGGACACTATTATAATCATCTCAGAGAAACGACTGAATTCTTGAGAGAAAAACTTTTGGAAGCATAAAAAGAAAAATTATCGAGTAAAACACTTATCACCATACGCATCAAGAAATGCCCTTTCTTCATCTGAAAATTTCTGATTCCAATCTTCTGGGTTACCATAATCAGCAAAATCTTTGTACCAACCATGAGTAAATCTCGGTTTATGTGCGGCTTTTATCGGACACCAGTATCGCTCAGTTCTCGCACCTACTTCTACAGCATAGGCAAAAACTCCATTCACATAACTACAATAGAGACAATTTATTTTTTGTATAATATTCAAGTAATCGAGAAATCTCCTATCATAGATGATATACTCACTTCTCTTTACTTTTGGTATACGATAGAGGGAAAATGCTGTCCACTGAAATATTGTCAGAAAAATATCGAGAAATATCGTCGGAAATATCATCCCATAAATAAATGGAATTGAAAGGAAATGACGGATATTTGTTGGTATGACATATTTCCAAGCAGGAAAACGAAATTTCTGATTTCTTTTTCGAAATTCATCCAGAAAAATTACCTTCTTCTGAGACCATGAAAACCCATATTCTTTCGCGAGTCTATCATATTCTTCGCGCAGATCACCGTTGAGTTTTTCTATTTTGAGAAGTATTTCTCTGATTGTTTCTTTCATGTATATTGATTATATTCCTGAACCAACGACAACTTTTGCATGTCGGATAACTTTTTGTCCAAGGATATATCCTTTTTCAAATTCTTGTATTATTTTCCCCGCTTCTCATGGCATTTCCGTCATGACATCATGCTTATCTGGATCGACTTCTTGTCCGATGGATGAAAACGAAGCCACACCCTGTGATTCAAGATATTTTTGAAATCCACCAAATACGGAGCGGACTCAATCGACAAAAGTATCACCTTCTATTCATTCTTTGAGTTTTACCGCTCGTTCGAGATTATCTATTTGTGTGAGAAGTGGGAGAATGATTTTTGCTGAAAGGAATTGAATCATATCAGCTTTATCCCGTTCCGAACGCATCACGAGATTTTGATAATCAGCCTGAGAACGAGCAAGAGATGCCTGCAGGTCGGCAATTTTTTGAAGTAAATCTCCATCTCCAGAAGCTATCTGAACATCCTCGACTATATCAGCTTCGATAGGTGTTTCTGGGAGAGTATTTTCATCTTGTATTTGTGTTGTCATAGTACTTATTTTAAAATGTAATTTGCATCCTGCATTCTCATGAAAAATATGAAAAAATCAATTGTTTTTTTATCTCCAAAATGCGAAAAATCAGAGGAAATCAAAGGGAAATAATGCAGATAAAACAAAGGCGAGAAAAATCAAAACCGAATATGGGAATGTAAATTCAGTATAGCGTTGCCCATAGAGATATCTATGAAAATGAAAAGTGGAAGAAGTGATTCATCAAAGCAATATCATAAAAATAGCAAATTTCCATATATTTTCTATATAATTCAAGATTATGCCAAACATCACACTGACTCAATAATGGAGGAAAAATGCAAAAAATATGCATAGTGTAACTGTAGAAACAATAAAAATATTTGTAGAGGATCGAATCCATGATTTTATGAACGGTCTCAGGAAAAATATAAAAAGCGAAAGAAGAAAATAAAAATCTCCTTCATTCGATCCAGAAGAAGTGATATGGAATGAAGAAAAAATGAGAAAAATCTGTGGGATGAGTTGTGATAGAAAAAATCCAATGACAAGCCAGTCAAAGATAAATATACCTATCCCCATGCCCATATTTCTTAATTTTTGAAAATTGGAATATTGTTGAGCAAATTTTATGCGGATTGTGCTATATTTTTCTCGGAAAAATGCTAGGCCTTTTTGTGTAAGAATAAAGCTCACATCACCAAGTATCATAGACCACCAAAAAAGGAGGAGAATAATTGTCATCACGCCAATATTTCCTATAAAAAATGAAAGTGGTGTACTTCAAAGAAAAAGTATCAAAATTGCACCATATTTTATATCACCAGATCACAGTGCTGTCTTTTTATCAAAAAAAAGGATGCCAACACCAAGTACAAAAAAAGAGAGAATAATGAGCTTATAAATTGTATCAACTGATTCATAAGAAAAAACACTGTACCAAAATGGAATCAAGGCAAGTAGAAAAATCAAGAATATATTTGGAATAATACGGGAACGAATATCGGATATGATAATAAGTATATTGAGGAAGAAAAATGCAAAAAAAATACTTTTTCCAAAAAGAGAAATATCAGAAAATGAAATATTCATAAGGTTTATAAAATATTTTTTAGAAGAAGCAAGATGAAAATATTGTGTTGAATTTTCATATATGCTAGACTAGATAAGTATACTATCTTTCGATATGAAAACAAAAATAAAAATAATCATCTCATCGTTGCTCATAATGATTCCATTTGCTTGGGTAGAATGAGCATGGTATAATCCGTCAATCGTATGAGGAGCAGACACATACTCAACGAGAAATGGTGTCACAAATTGTCCTGAGGATTCTCAAGCTGATGCACAATGACCGGTAGATCCAGGAACACTCTATGGACCAAATATACCATGGTTTGAAACACTTACTTACGGGAGAAATCGTCAATCTCGTGTCATTGCATGAAACGCTCTCATAATCCAATGTCAGTGGTGGGATGCAACAAATCCAACTGCAACGAATCTATCGTATATAGATGGATGGGCAATTAGTACAAATATCAGTTTGTCTTGGTCTGCAAATGATACCGGATGAGCATGACTCAAAAACTATGATATACGCGTATATAGTTCAAACGCGCCTCAAAATCCAGTATGGTGAACTCCGACTATTGTAACAACACCAACAAATTCGCAAACATATACATATGTATGACAAAACGGATATGCATACAAATTTGAAATTTGCCCTCGAGATAATGCAAATAATTCATGTACAGCATGGACAACAAGCCCAAGTATAATACGCGTAGATACAACTCCACCAGATGCTAGTAATATAAGTGATACTGCAAGTCAGAATATACTTGCAAATAATAATCAAAGTTTTAATCTTAGTTTCAATGATGGAGGGGCTCCAGTAAAAGTTGATTATAGATTTGAAAATAATACAAATCCTGCAGCGTATGACTCCCTCTCGACTCCATGATACTCATATAGCTATGACTATAATAGAGATGTATCAAAAGTTGATATTGACAGAGGAGCAAATGGATGAAGATCAATATCAATACAGATAGATAAAATATGCGATCAAGCATGAAACTGTGTAGGAACTGTATGATGACCATCACTCAAAACTATCACTCATTTTATCTATGCAAATCCATCAGTATCTGGAATAAATTCGCAAGATGCATGATCAATCACAAATGGAAATGCAGTAGCTGACGGTTCAGCAAAGGACTTTACCCAGACAATCAAAGATTGATATGATAATGCGATTATACCTGCAAGTGGTATCAATCGAACTATTTCTATGAACCTCTCAGGAATTAGTAATACTATGTATCTCAATCAATATGATAGATCAGGAGGATCTTCTATATTTCTCCAAACAAGTAATAATATTGAACAAGCACTTGGTATAGGAGTCAGTGGTCAAAGCTTCCCAAATAACCTCAGTTCAAATGATGGAATATACACGCTGCAAATAAAAGCATACACTCCTACAGCAAGTAGTTATGGAACAACTGACATAGTTTCAGATACATTAGCCCAATTCTGATTTAATACAAATCTCGTAGTATCGGATAATTTAATTGGAACACCAAAAACATTTACGCAAACACTTTCACCACTACTTCCAAAATTTAAGCCACTTTATACAACAGCAATAACCTGAGATATAAGAAATGGTGGATTTATTGAAGGAACAATACAATCATGAAGCATAGCAATTACTAAAAATAATAATGTAATATTTCCGATAAATCCTGAGTTACAAATTGAATTCGGCTGACTGAATTCACCATACTTTGATTTTTTCGGATGATCTATCAATCCTCCAACAAACCAAATAGGAACCAGATCGGTAATGATAAATAATCCTTTATGAGTTTGACTCGCCAGTATTGCTCTCTATACAAATCTTGTGCAAAAACCAGATGTCACTGTTGACTCTATATCAAAAATTCAACTCTCTACACATATCGCATATTCTCTTGATGGAAAAAATGTCATATATAATAGTGATATAATAGGAAAAGACAGTTTCTGGGGAAATACAGTATCATGACTTGGAAATCAAGTAGGAATAAAAATACTTGGACCAATAGCATCAAACACAATAAAGGCTCTTACAACAGGACAATTTGACGCAAGCACAAGTATATTCTCAGGAATCAATCGTGGAACCATCAGGAATAATATACGAAAAACTGTTTCAATACTCACGAGAAATATAGTACTCAGTCAAGCAGGAAAAAATATTTCATCG
Organism: Patescibacteria group bacterium; assembly: GCA_031539225.1. Lineage (GTDB taxonomy): Bacteria > Patescibacteriota > Gracilibacteria > BD1-5 > UBA2023 > JABFSX01. The sequence continues at coordinate 210,016 of JAVKLJ010000007.1, forward strand.
ATAACAAACCTTCCAGCAGGAACTGATATCAGGTGAAACCTGATAGAGTGACAAGGTGGAAGTATACTCTATATGGAATGAAATGGTGATACTGTCAGTCTCACGAATGGTGCTATCGCAGGAAAACGAACAATTATTTTAAAGTGACTCAATCTCTATCTCACTACTGATATGTATTATGCGAATAGTACAGCTATCCTGGGTGTTATACTTCTCAAGGATGACAATGGAAATGGATGAAACCTGTATATAAGCCCAAATATTACAAATATGGTATGAAGCTATATTATCGATGGAAGTTTGATAAGTTACAACGGAACTGAAATAGATATATGAGATATTAGCACTCTCAAAAATCAACTCTATATATACGGATCCATCGTGAGTGAAAATACCATAGGAGGTTCTCGAATGAGTGGGGGTGTATGACAGGTAAAATGTCCTTCACTTTTGAATATAGAAAATTGTACAACAGCCCTTGCTCAAAAATATGATTTGAACTATCTTCGAAGATACTACCTCTATAATAATCTTCCATTCTGAAATGGAAAAGTAGCAGGAGCATGAATAAATAATGGATGAACACCATTGTTCCCTTCACCAAACGCTCTCATGTCAAAAATATCAACATATAATGATGAGCTCGCAAAATACCCTGTTATTATAGAATACAATCCTCAAATCCGCTCAAATCCCCCACCTGCATTTGATAATGTAGTTGATTAATCAAAAAAATCTCCAGAATTTCTGGAGATTTTTTAATTTAATCTTGTGTGAGTCGTTTCATTTTCTCTGGATCCATCTGAGCATCTGTGATGATAAAATCACGAGATGGATGATAAAATGAGAGAGCATCTGTGCCAATTTCATTGATAACCGCATCAAGAACAGTATCGAGTGGCATCTCAACTTGCGTTCCTTTATCCATATCTTTGAGTTGGCAGATTCATTTTTTAGCTTCCATGATACCGATAACGATGACAAATCTTGCACCGACACGATTTGCTTTTTTCAGTTGAACCTTTATCGAAGGTGTTCCGAGGGAAAGCATAGAATTGATTCCCTTACGACGAGCTTCTATATTGAGAGGAAGTGCGAGTTTTTTTGCTTCATCACCAAGCTGCATGATATAGAGGTGTATTTGGTCTTTATTTTTGAGCTGAACTCCCCTATCTATCATAGCCTCAATCAGTCTCTCAGCACCAAATGCAAATCCAACCGCAGGTACTTCATTTTTCCAACCAATTGTTTTCGCAAGTCCATCATATCTTCCACCACCACCAAATGCATCTTGCGTTCGTCCACTTCCATCGACAAATTCCCAAACAGTATGACTATAGTAATCCAGTCCGCGCACAAGAGTAGAATCTTCAACATACGGAACTCCAAGAATATCGAGATATTCTTTTACTTTTGTATAAAATTCAAGAGAGTCTTTTTTGAGAAAATCGGTCATTTTCGGAGCAACTTTGAGAAGCTCCTGAACATCTGGATTTTTCGAATCAAGGAGTCTGAGTGGATTTTTCTCGAGACGAGCGAGATCTATTTCATCGAGAAGGTGCTTTTTATTTTCGAAAAAAGATTGCAGTTCTATGAGATATTTCTCTCGTTCTTTTGCAACTCAGAGAGAATTAATTTTAATAGTATATGTTCCAGAAAGTCCAATACCATCGAGGATATTTTTCATCACAGATATGGCCTTTGCATCGAGAATTGGATCCTCTTCACCAATGATTTCTGCACCTACTTGATGAAACTGACGATATCTTCCCTTTTGTGGACGATCATAGCGAAAATGTGGCTCGATATAATAGAGATACACTGGTTGAGGCTCCTCAAGCATATGTTCGAGATATGCACGCATCACACCTGGGGTACTCTCTGGTTTCATGACGACCTCACGACCTCATTTATCAGTAAAATCAAACATTTCTTTTGTCACTACATCAGAAGCTTCACCACTCGAGTGAACGATGAGCGACTTCAGCTCGAGAATTGGTGTACTAATACGCGTAAAACCATTTGTTCGAAATTCATGACGAGCAACTTTTTTGAGAAAAGTAAAATACCGTTGGTACTCACCGAAGATATCTTGCATGCCACGAACACGAGAAGGAAGTTCCATAGATTAAATGTAATGAGAAAGTAAAAATTTATTTTTATTTGCAAGTGGAATGCAAATCTAAGATTTCGAAGAAATCATAAAGTAACTATAATGAGAAAGTAAGTATATAGCCAAAGTTTCAAACTCCCGAACCATAATAGGAGTTCGGGAGGATGAATATTATATGAAGTATATCGAAAATAGGAGGAAAGGCAAAACAAACTAACCAAATATTTGCTTTACGGCGAATACGAGGCGATTTATTCTTTCTTTGATTACTTTGATAATATTATCAAGCTCACAATCATTATACATTCAAATTTCTTTAGGTTTATCTTCTCATAAATACACTCAAATCTCTGAGTCAGTCTTTAATATTGTCATAAAATGAATATTTAGAAGATATTTTATATTTTAATGTTTTTATATTTTTGTCAAAACTTGTTTTCTCATTTTTTTTTACTATACTTCGTCCCATTATTTACCTCTGCAACATGGAATTCAAAAATCTCTCACTCATCGAACTCGAAGCCCTGATACAATCAGGAAAAACAACCTCAGAAGAAATTTATACATACTTTCTAGAGCGAACAAAGAAATACAATGAAGAGCTCAATGCTTTTAACACACTTCCAAATGAAAAATGAGATAATAATGGGCTTCCTATAGGTATCAAAGATATTTTTTGTGAGACAGGAATTCGCACCACCGCGAGTTCGAAAATGCTTGAAAACTTCATCCCACCATATGAGTCTACTGTTACTGAAAAAATGAAACAAGCTGGATTTGTGAGTTTTGGAAAGACAAATATGGATGAGTTTGCGATGGGTGGAAGTGGAGAAAATAGTGCATTCGGACCTGCGAAAAACCCATGGGATACAACTCGTATTCCTGGCGGTTCATCTTCTGGCTCTGCTGTAGCAGTTGCTGCTGGACTTGTTCCTGCGGCTCTCGGTACTGATACTGGTGGTTCGATTCGTCAGCCTGCGAGCATGTGTGGTGTCGTCGGATTCAAGCCTGGATACGGACGAAATAGTCGGTATGGTGTTATGGCGATGGCATCATCTCTGGATACTCCTGGATATTTTACACGAACTGTTCGTGATGCAGGTATGCTCTATGAGGTAACAGCCGGACATGATACAAAGGACGCAACGAGCCTCACAGAAAATGTAAGAATCGATGCAAGTATCTGGGAAAGGAAAAATCTCGCATGAGTAAAAGTCGGGATTCCAAAAGAATACTTCATCGATGGGATTGATGCAGGTGTACGGAAAACGATTGATGAAGCTATCGAAAAACTCAAAGAACTCTGAGCAGAAATCGTGACGATATCACTGCCTCATACAGAATACGGAATCGGTGTATACTACATCATATGCCCTGCGGAAGTTGCATCAAATATGGCTCGCTATGACGGGATTCGCTATGGTCACAAGTCTGAGTGAACACATGATATAGCAAAAAATCGTGCTGAATGACTCGGAAACGAGGTACAAAGACGATCACTCGTGGGTTCATTTGTCCTTTCGAGTGGATTCTATGATGCATATTATAAAAAAGCCTCAGATGTCCGAGAGCTCATCCGTGATGATTTTAAACAAGCATTTGATACCGTCGATGTCATCGTCACACCGACAGCACCGACCGTCGCATGGAAAATCGGGTCAAAGGGTGATGATCCACTCTCACTCTATCTCGAAGATGTATTTACTGTGCCAGCATCTCTCGCTGGCATCCCAGGACTTGTAGTCCCTGTCGGATATGCATCTCCGAAAGATGATGCATCTCTGGAACTGCCTATCGGTCTTCAGATACTTGGACCCCTGCTCGGTGAAGAAAAATGTCTCATGGTCGGAAATGTCCTCGAATGAGCGATGAAAGAAAAGGTAGAAGCGAAGAAACCGAAGATATTTTAGCAGTATATGACACAATTAATCCGTTGCCCTTGGTGCTGAACTGATCCACTCTATGTCGCCTATCATGATGAAGAGTGGTGAGTTCCTGTACATGATGATGCGAAGCTTTTTGAGTTTCTCACACTCGAGTGAGCTCAAGCGGGGCTTTCCTGGATTACTGTTTTGCGTAAACGCGAAAATTATAGAAAGCATTTTCATAACTGGGATATCGAGAAAATAGCAAAAATGACAGATGATGAACTCGAAATAATACTCACAGATCCAGGAGTTATCAGAAATAGACTCAAAATATATTCTGTCAGAAAAAATGCACGAGTTGCTCTCGAAATACAAAAAGAATACGGAAGTCTCGATAGATACTTTTGGTCTTTTTGTGAAGGAAAAACACAGGTAAATCAGGGCAAAAGTATATATGACTTCCCTACCGAAGATACTGTATCAAAGTCATTATCAAAAGACCTGAAAAAAAGAGGAATGACATTTATCGGCTCGACCATAATGTATGCATGGATGCAAGCAATCGGTATGGTCAATGACCATATAGAGAGTTGCTATAGGAAATAATCTATCGCCCCTGTATCGACTCTTGAAATCTCACAAACTCTGTATAGCTCCATCCGAGTCTATGAAGTCTCATCGCCATATCTGGACCGATATATCGCCAGTGCCAAGGTTCTATCTCATACTCATCGACCGCTTCTCATTTTTGATAACTTTGTGTCCATCCATAGAGATGGGCATTTTTTTGTAACCAACGAATATAGCTTTTATATTTTTTATTTGATTCAAAATCTCGAAGTGTAGACGCATCAAACAAATCTACCGCCAGACCGAGTTGATGTTCACTATAGCCAGGAGGCGCACAAAGTGAGTCAGTACAACGACCGAGATCCCAGAGTCTTTTTTGATATACTGCACTTCGGTACGCACTCACCACGACGAGTGGAGTATGAAATTCTTGCTCATATGCACTTGCGAGTTCGAGAAGTGCATTTTTTGCATCACTTCGAATGAGTGAATGTCTCCCTGCTTCGTCTATATTTGCACCAGAAACTGATACGAGATCCTCTGGAGCATAAGCAGATGAGCTCAAAGGCGTACTCCGACTCACAAACCGATAGAGACTCTCATCATCATAAAAAAGAGGGAGACGGACGGCTGATTTGAGAGAAAGAAAATATTGACTCTTATATGAGTTTTTTATCCCTGTTGCCGTATTCCCCGAAAAAACAGAAATTGTCGGAATTTGTGTGCTAGTCTCTCATGAAACAATAAATACCGAATAAAATAGAGAAAAAATGAGAATAAGAAAAAGGGAGAGACGAAACATATCGTATGGAAAAATCAGTGTGAGAATAAAAATGTACAGAAATAGGAAATATGTAAAAACAAGAAGGTCGAGGAAGAAATAATTTTTCGATAGGAGCTTACTGATTTGTAAGTGACTGAGAAATAATTTTTTCTGACAAAGAGATTCGCAGTTTTTGCATATTTCTTTATATAATCTTCTTGCGAATAAAAATATAAGTAATACCTATAAAAAGAAGTGTTACGACGATGAGTGTCGTCCATACGAGGATATCATTAAAATGTCATGCTTCTATATTCATACCAAAGAAACTCGTAGCGAGAGTCAATGGGAGCATGAATGCTGAGAAAACTGTGAGGTATTTGATAGTGGAGTTTGTATCGAGCTCGAATATACTCTTGAGGGTATCTTCCATGGAGTCTATATTCTCTTGTAAAAGTTGAATTTCAGAAAAGATTTTATCAAGTTTATCTTCGAGGTTTTCAAAATAAAATTCTACATCTTCTGAAAACCGTTCTTTCATACGGATTTCTATCATCTTGAGAACGGCAATCTGTGGCTTCATCATATGCTTGAGTGTGATGATATTGCGCTTTCTAGTCATGATACTTCTGATGGTATTTGTCCCTCGTGCAGTAAAAAGCTCATATTCGAGCGCTTTGAGATCTCGAGAAAATCGTTCGAGCATTTTCATCGTTTTATCGAGAAATCCCTCAAGAATCTCATAGAGGAGAAATGCTGGTTCTACTTGGAGATTTTTCTCAAGACGATCTTCATATCGGTCATAGATTTTCTTCATCGTCGTAGACTGATAGTATCTGAAGGTGATGAGATAATCTTTCGCGATAAATATATTGAGCTCATTTTGGATATATCTCTCAGTATGAGGCTCGTATTTTGGAAAATGAAGAACCAGAAAAAGATAGTCATCATAAGTATCGATACGGGCATACTGATTGGCCTCAAGTATCGCCTCGCGATCGAGTTCATGAAATCCATATTTTTCGATGATAGCATCGATATCGTCGAGTGGTGGATTGATACGATCGATCCATGGCCCAGATGGAGAAATTGTCTTTTTTGGCATAGGAAATTGTTTTGTTGGATTATATGCAAAAATAGAAATTGTCGAGCATGAAAACTTGCAAAGAGATTGACTTTGACTTATGAGCATTTTTTTATAGTATGTGGGTCGTATTTTTCCTTGCGAGAGATGGTGGAATTGGTATATGTGCGGAAATGCGAGTCCATGAAATGGACGACACATTGGAGCCATACCCCCGAAGCGAAGCAGAGAGGGGTATACGGAGATAAGTACACGGCTAATATTATTTGCCCAGATGGTGGAATTGGTATACACGGAGGTCTCAAAATCCTCTGCCTCACGGCTTGCGGGTTCAAGTCCCGCTCTGGGCACCAAATAAAACAATTATATGAAATTTTCACTCGACAACCTCATTACCGAATACGAAGCACTCGAAGCTGAACTCGCAGATCCGAGTATTTATAGCGATCTCAAAAGACTCAAAACCACAAATCAAAAAAAGAAAAATCTCGAAAAGACGGTAGAGCTCTACAGAGAATACAAACAGATATATGCAAATTATGATGAAGCGAAAGAACTCGTCACCAATGAAAAAGATCCAGAAATGCTCGAAATGATGAAAAGTGAAATCGCCGAAGCAGAAAAGAAAATCCCAGAACTCGAAGAAGCTCTGAAAATTGCCCTCCTCCCAAAAGACCCAAATGATGATAAAAATATCATTCTCGAAGTACGAGCTGGTGTTGGTGGAGATGAGGCTGGACTCTTTGCTCTGGAACTCGCTGAAGCATATAAAATATTTGCAAAGGCGGAAGGATATACACTCGAAGTGATGAGTGAATCATGGAGTGATGCGGGAGGATACAAAGAAGTTATTTTCAAAATCGATGGCGCCGGAGCATATTCGAGATTTAAATTTGAATCTGGAGTTCACCGAGTTCAGCGCATTCCAGAAACAGAAAAAAATGGACGAGTCCATACATCAACCGTCACTGTAGCGGTCATGCCAGAAGCAGAAGATGTCGATGTGGAAATCCGTGAAGAAGATCTCGAAATCATGGCATGTCGAGCGAGTGGTGCTGGAGGACAACATGTCAATAAAACCAACTCAGCTATCCGCGTCGTCCATATACCATCAGGACTCGCGGTCGAGTGTCAGGATGAACGATCTCAACTCCAAAATAAAGTCAAAGCAATCTCAGTTCTCAAAGCCCGTCTCTTTGCTCTCGAAGAAGAAAAGAAAGCAAAAGCGGAAGGAGCTGCCCGTCTCGCGCAAGTCGGAACAGGAGATAGAAGTGAAAAAATCAGGACCTATAACTTCCCTCAAGATAGAATCACGGACCATCGTATCAATCAAAATTTTTCAAATCTCCCAGCCATCATGGCAGGAAATCTCACTGATATCATAGATGCTCTCGCTATCGCAGATCAGACAGCGAAGCTCGAAGCAAAATCAGGAAACTAAAAAATCCGCTTCATATGAAGCGGATTTTTTTTATTTTCTTTTCTCGAATATAGAGAGGATTCTTTCTTTTCAGCCGAGCTCATATGAAAATTCTTCTATGAGTTTCAGTCAGAGTTTTTTTGATATCTTTTCCCGATCTTTTATTTCTTCATCTGATGGCATCTTATAGAGAATGATGCGTCCACCAGGCGCGAGAAATGGAACTGCCCATGTGAGTATATCGGTGATATATGCTGTCGCACGAGAAGTAATATAGTCATATTGTCAGCTATGTTCAGGATTTTTTGCGAGTATTTCTGCCCGCTCTTGTATTGCTTGGATATTTTCGAGGCCGAGTTCCTGCACAAAATGATTCATTGCTTTTACCTTTTTCCCAACAGAATCAAGCAAAGTCACTCTGAGATGAGGCATGACGATTTTGAGAGGAATTCATGGGAATCCTCAACCAGAACCGATATCGAGAAGTCTTTTTGGTTCATCTGATGCGGTTTCTTGGAGAAATACAGCACCATAGAGTGAATCAATAAAATGTTTTTCTATAATCCCCTCTTCGTCTCGAATTGCAGAGAGATTCGTATGTGTATTGTACTCTTGAAAAAGTGTGAGAAATCGAGAAAATTGTTCGATTTCTGTGGGTGAAAGCTCAAACCCATGAGTAGAAAAGATATTATTCATGCGAAAAATCCTATATATTTTTGAGAGAAAAGCAATTTTGATTCTCTTCATTCTCGGTTATACTCTCAGGTATGACTTCATACGATGCCTTTGCTACTACATTCTCGAATTCACGAAAAAATATGAAATGGGCAGAACTCGATACCATCATCGAGGATATATACAATTCTGGATATACGAGCATTCTCGATATAGGATGTGGAAATGGGAGACTTTTAGAGCAATTGAAAAGTACAGAAAATGGTGTTTGAAATATAAGCTACTACCTCGGAATTGATAGCTCATCCTGAATGATAGACGAAGCAAGAAAACTCCATGGAGAACATCACTTTGAAGTATGCGATATGCTCTCTATACAATCCCTCAATAATACAGGTACTTTTGATGCAATTATTCTTCTTGCATCTTTTCATCATCTTGAGACCCGCGAAGCACGGATACAAGTCCTCTGGGATATACAAAAATTCCTCTCTCCAAACGGGTCGGTATATATGACAAACTGGAATCTACGAGAACAATCGAGGTATGAAAAAAGCCACCGAGGAAACGGTGACTTTGATATAAAAATCGGTGAATTTTCGAGATACTATCATGGTTTTACTCCTGACGAACTCTCTGAACTTTTTCGAGAAACAGGTTGGAGTATCATCGAAAATCGAATTTTTGAATGAGAGAGAAATATCTATAGCAAGATACAAAGAAATTAGATTGTTTCTATTTTTGCTTTGACTCTATCATGCCCAGCATCGAGACGAGTTTTTGCATCAGCGAGAAATGCATCGAGTGTATCATGAGCAACATCAGCAAATGAGAGTGCTTTTGTGCGAGCAGACTCTATTGTATTCTGTTTTTCAGTATAGACTTTTTCGAGAAGAGCGAGCACTTCTGTTTTCTTTTGTTCTCCTGTAGATTTGATTTCTGCGATAGCACTCTCGACATCATCACTATAACTCTCGACGAGCGCGAGGAGTTTTGTTTTGAGAGCATCAAAATCTTCCACATCTTCCCATGAAACTTGGACAACACTCTTGAGATCAGCAAATGCTGACTTGTGAATATCAACTACTTCATCGATAAATGAGTCAAATTTTCCTTTCGTAGTATCTGCATTTTGGAGTTTTGATGTTCCATGATCTTTGCGGTATTTCATAGCAACGGCTATACCAGCAGCATAACCAGCAAGGAGTGTAATGAGTTTTTTCATAGTAAATAGAGTGAGGGAATAAAAAGAAACAATGTGGAATTTTCATCCGCGAACGGAATGTAATACTTCGAGGCAAAGCCTCATAGTAAGAAAGTTACTAAATAAACACGAGATGATTGTACTCGAAATATCATGATTTTGCAAGGAGTTTTTTAGAGCTTCTTACACCCCGTATCTGTCACGAGATAGTCATCTTCGATGCGTATCCCGATTCCCTCCTGTGCTATATATATTCCTGGTTCTATCGTGAGTACCATTCATGGCTCAAGGAGAGTATCTGAATCTCCGACATCGTGCGTATCAAGCCCGAGAAAATGCCCGATACTATGGGGAAAATATGGATTTGTCTCTGGAGTATATTGGTGAATATCTTTTAATTGCAAATCTTTGCATTTACTATACATATACTCTTTGACTCCAGTATTCCAGATTCTTCTTGTAATCCCAGGCTTGAGGATACTTTCAGCAAAGTCCTTCACATCGATTACTGCATCATGGAGTTCCTGCTGTCTCAAGTCAAAGGTTCACGAAACAGGAAAAGTCCTAGAAATATCTGCACCATATCCATCCAGTTCAATACCGAAGTCCAGAAGTACCAAATCCCCTTCTTGAAGTTGTCTAGTATTTTTTATATAGTGCAAAATACATGCATTTGGACCGCTCGCCACAATCGTCGGAAATGCCTCTGTTCCATGATATTTTCGAAATCCATAGGCAACGAGCGCTTCGATTTCGTACTCATACATTCATGATTGTACCTGAGAGAGGATATCCTCATAGATTGTATTTGTGAGTGTGATAGCTTTTTGTATTTTTTCTATTTCATCTGGAGTTTTTATCATTCGCATCGTATGAATGACTTTTTTCATATCTCCCTCATTCATCATATTTTTCCCTTGTGTATATATATCGAGTTTATTGAGTTCTCTGATATCATTAATGCCTGAAATATGAGCTATTTCATCGTCAGTGAGTTTATCTGATCACCAGATTCTATCTTTTTCTGTGATAGATTCTCGCCAGAGAATCATTTCATCACTCCAAAGAGTGAGTACTAAATTTGGAACTGATAGTCCTGTGAGGTAGAGAAAATCTGAATCCTGACGAAATGAATAATATACATCGCCATTTCGGAGCCTCTCTGAAGCACCAGAGAGAATATATAAAGTATCGGATTCAAGCTCGAAAATGAGGGTTTTTAGAGATTGTTTCATGGAGTGAATATAACTTTTTATTCAAAAAATGCAATTATATTGACAATTTAAAATAAATAGTATTATATATACAATCTTAAAAGTAAGTCAAGTAGAGGACAGCAAACTCCTCTATCTTGAAACTGAAATTGAGACAAGGTTATTGAACTTTAACATCGAGGAAGTGGCCCCAAATAAAAGGCAAACCCTCAATATCTTCTTTGGAAGGAAAAATCATGGGACAAATCACTGAACTTGATCCTCGTATCGTACCACTCGAAAAAAAGGTGAAAATTGCAGGTGTAGCAGTCATAGCCACGGCTGCTTCTGGGGTTGTGATTATTGGAGGACTCTCCATCATCGCAGCTGTCGGAATTGGTCTAGTTGCACTCGCAGCTGTCAATTTCGGCATTCCTGTGGGCGCGCGTTATATTGCACTCAAAAAGCAACAAACATTGACAGCCCTTGCGGAAAAATTCTCGGAAGAAACAATCCGTGAAGATGAGCGCCAGGAAGGTGAACGCATCAGCATATTGGAGAATTCCTATACAACTTCTAGAGCTGAGCTTGAAGGAGCGCAAGAAGAATTGCGTAACCAGATAGCAACAGCTACGGAGGAAGAGAAGGAAATGCTACAAAGTCAGATAGACAATTTACAAAGCGTCATCGACAATGCTGAACAAACCCTCTTGCAACGCAAAAAGGACTATGAAGAACTGAAACGCATCAACAAGTTGTATGTTGCATTTCATCGTTCTGCAATGGCTATGGAAAAATCGGAAGATGCAGTGCGTAGCTCTGCGGAATTCCAACGCCTCGAAACAGCACGCACCTCTATCAAGACAAACATGCGTGCGGCCATGGCAGGAAAGACAATCGAAGCAATGAATAACCAACTCCGCATCAAACCGGATATGGCTAAAGTTGCCCAGATTGGCAATTCTCGTCCACTGAATGTTCCCGTTAATCTCACAAAGGAGGCACAGCATGTTCCGAATCGTCGCTAGTCTCGTCGTGGTGATTTGTGTCCTTGTGGCATGGTTCATCTCAGATGGTAGCAATATCACTGATACCCAACCCGCAGGAAATGCGTCTCCGAATACGGAGCAAGCGCCTGTACAAAACAAGCCCACTAATTCTGGTGGCAAAAACTTCAACTTCTGAAACTTTTTCAATCAAGAGGAATCAAAATGACATCTCGTATCATCGCTTGCATCGTTCTGCTTTTTTCGTTCAGTGTGGCTCAGGCTCAGTCGCTCGCATTCGCGAGCGGAGAAGCCAAGAAAGGCTACTCAAAGGTGTTCGCTAATATCAACGAAGTTTGCAATGCAAGCGTTCCATTGAAAGAGGTGAATACCAATGGTGGACTTGACAACCTCACGACCCTCGTCGACAAGGGTGCTACGGTGGGTATCTCGCAAATTGACACTTGGCAGTCTCTGTCAGGTGGCGATGAAGCGATTGGCCGACTCAAGGGGGTTGTATCCCTCAATTACAACTTGATGCACATCGTTGTACAACAAACTGGCTACAACGCAGGGCGTCAATGTTCTGGTAAGGAAGTTTTGGGTAAATGCGTAACAGGTGATTGGCAACCCGTCATGAAGGTGATCGAAAAGGACACCGATTTGAAGGGACTGTCAGTCGCAGCTGTTGGTTCCGCACAAGTCCTCGCTCGTACCTACTTGAATAAAAAGCTCAGTCTTGGGCTCGATGTGAAAGATGTTGATGCAGCAGGTGGTAAGAGTGGAGACGCTCGTGCTATCGAAATGCTGAAGGCTGGCCAAGTACAAGCGGTCATTACTATGGCCGCATATCCATCTGGTCCTATTGGGGCATTGAAGCAGTCAGATGGACTCAGTTTGGCTAACTTTACTCAACAGGTTGGCGGTGGCTACCGTGTGGTGAAAAAGAACTACAAGGGACTCGGCGCGTTCAATGTGCCATTTCTCGCAGTTCCCAACATCCTCTGGAGTCGTCCAGTAGATCCGAATGGTGAAACAGGACAACAAGTGACAGCATTAAAAACTTGTCTCGTGAAAAACCTGAAGCGTCTTCAAGACGGTGAAGGCTTTGAACCGAGTTGGGCTGATGCGACACTTGCCCTACCTGATGACATTCCGGCATGGTCAGGCACCACCAATCCAAAGAAGAAGTAACCTTCACTCAAAAGCTCCATTATTCCCTAATTAGGAATCTGGTGGCTTGGGTGCAAAACCTAAAATATCCCCGATACGCAGCGATGCGCTCGGGGAATTTTTTTGTCTTATTTTCTATATTCTCTCCATCCTCACGACCGTTTCTATATGATGCGTATGAGGAAACATGTCTACAGGAGTAATATCGGTGATACTATAGGTATTTTCACCTATAAAGGCTTCTATATCTCGGACCAAAGTAGCAGGATTACAACTTACATAGATGATTTCTTTTGCACCAAATGAGAGGATATGAGGAATAGCACTCAGATGGAGTCAGTCACGCGGAGGATCGACGATAATAGTATCAGCTTTGCCGTTACTATTCGAAAATTCGAGTGCAAAATCCTCTACCTTTTTATTGATAAATTCTATATTGTTGACAGAGTTTCTCCTTGCGTTTGCTTCACCGTCTCGACTCGCAGATTCTACGAGCTCTACAGAATACACTTGACCAAAATAACGAGAAAGAAGAATCCCTATTGTACCTGTTCCAGCATAGAGATCGAGGAGTATTCATCACTTGTTTTTTATAGATTCTATAGCAGAGGTATAGAGTTTTTCTGCTCCGAGTGAATTCACCTGAAAAAAACTCTTTGGCGCAATCTCGAAAGAAAGCTCAAGAAGCTCATCAGTCAGAGTTTCTTTTCCAAATAAAAGAATAGGATTCCCTGTGACGATATCTGCACGACCTGTATTTTCGAAGAAATGTATCGAAACAACTTGTGGATATTTTTGTGTGATTTTTTCTATGAGAGACTGGAAAGTACTTTGAATATGAGTATCTTCATAGAGAGCATTTACTGAAAATACGAGCATGATCTCACCAGTTTTTTTCGCCTCACGAACGACGAGGTGCCTCCAGAATCCAACTCCAGTTTTTGGATCATAGGTCGAAAACTCTGAATTTCTCGCGAAGCTATCTATATCGCGAAAAATCGCATTTACTGTATCTGTCGCAAGGACACAGTACCGACAATCTTCTATACGATCAAATTGTCATTGAACATGGAAGCCAAAACGATATTCATCATGCACTCATTCACGCTCAGATATGTACTTCCCCCAAGAAAACTCTACCTTATTTCGATAGTGTTCTGATTCTGGTGAAGCAATAATTGGATGAAATTCGGTATTTTTGAGAGAGTCTTTTAAATTATGAAAAGCCTCATGAATCTGCTGATCCTTTATCTCAAGTTGCTTTTCGTACGGTATCGGGAGCCACTTACATCCGCCATAGAGTTGCCACTCACTTGGAATATCTTTCTCCAGAGGAGATTTTTTTACAGTTTGAAAAATCTGTGCCTCTATGTGATTTTTCTTTGTCTTCAGTATACGCAAATTCACAAGAGCATCAGGAATAGCACCCCCAGATATGATAATGCGCCTCCCATCTGGAGCAGTCGCGAGACCACTTCATCCGAAAATGAGTTTTTCTATTTTTATATTTTCGAGAATATCGTGTTTTTTCATGAAAAGGTTTTTATAAGATACTTGATTGAGGAATAAAAAAAATCCCTGAATTTTCAGGGATTATAGAGAAAACTCGGGAAAATGAAAGTTAAGTTTCTAAAACAAAACATACTTCTTGTGATTGTGACCAGATTTGTTTTATCAATCATTTCTCTTTGAGAAATTTTCACATTTTTTCTTTCCAATACATTTTTGTTCATAAATCTGCATCGATATATATTCTTTTTACTCCATGAGGAATACAGTATTCGTTCATGAATGACATCATAACAGAATATGATAAGCCTTTTTGTTTCTCATCTGGAATATCGAGTAATGCAATTTCCCTATGTCATGAATACGGTTCAGCATTTTGTGTACCGAAAAAAGATATATAGCAGGTTGTATCTTCACCTGTATTTTTTATTTCATATTTTATGATTGCTACCTTTTCTTCATTTTGATTTACATACAGTAATTCCCCAGGATTATATGAATTTTGACTCATTAAATGAGATACTTTCATTGATGAAGCATTCTGAATTTCGGAAGTTCTGGGAATTACAGAAGCATTCTGAAGAGAAAAATAATCTAAAGAATCTATTCGTAACATAACTATTTTACTTCACTTGTTAAGTTATATTTCACGCTATCGCTTTCGAGAACAGTATCACTTATTGTCACTGGTGCTGTTCCATTTTGTGAAAATACAAGGTGTGCAATCAGAGTTCCAGGAGAAAGAGTTTCATTTTTATACGCTCTGGAAATCTGATATACGCCATTTCCCCCTTGGATGATGGCATCAGAACTCGTGAGTCAAATGAGTTTTTCTGGATCAGAGAGGAGTGTGAGAGAAATGGTAGATACATCTGTTGCGTTTGTACCAAGCACGATATCTGCACCATCTGTGGTTCGCTCAAGCACGATATCTGCACCATAGCGAGAATCCGCGACCTGTGCGACACTCGCCATGAGTCCACGACTCTCTATACCTCCATGGATAAATGATACAAATGCAAAGGAAAAAACGAGAGCAATACCAAAAGAAAAAATAATGCGTTCAAAATTGGCTTTATGATATCGAGCAAAAAAATCAGAAAATGTAGCTTTTGTCTTTTTCATAACTTGAAAATGATAAGAAAATGAGTATTGTTTGGGCTAGATTACTCCAAGTCTCGTTCTTTGTCAAATTCTATGTCCATCCGATCCTATCTTTTCATACTTTTTATCATATTTCTCTCGAGTGGAGCATCCGTGCTTCTCTTGTTTTTTTATATGAATCCCCTTTCGGATCCAAAGATGGCAGTTATCCTGATGGGGACATGAGCTTTTCTCCTGTGTTCGAGCGCATTTGCTCCGATATTATTTTTTATAAAAAAAATCTACTATCGTGGTGATATATCCCTCACGACGATGCGAGCCAGTATACGACAATCTATACTCATAGTGATTGGCGCTGGAGCAATGCTTTTTCTCTATAGTTTTCACTTGTATGAGAATCGCCTCATTCTCACTATATGGGCGACGATAGGGTGTATCGAGGTCATGATGCAAGCAATCGAATAACACTCTTTCTTATGAAAAAAATACTCCAAATTCTCTGATTCCTCTGTATTCTCGTGCTCACTATCAGTCTCACCTATATACTCACTCCACGACCATACCAGGTTCACTGGCATGCAAATTTTGCGACCTATATCGATGGGAAAGCGTGGGATTTTAGCAAAGATATCTACATGGAGGAAGTGAGCAGATGCAATATCCGAGAATGAGTAAAACCTGAGGACAGAATACACCTCCACGACCATAAATGAAACCTCGTTCATGTGCATATGGCAGCTTCAACTTGGGGAGATTTATTTACGAACCTCCTATGGTGAATGGGAAGTGGATACCTCGCAGATGATTTCGGGAAAATATATACTCCAAAAGATGGGAAAAATATATACTATTTTTTGGATGGAAAACGCATCGATAATCCAGCAAATACTGTCGTCGAAAGTGAAGACAGACTCCTCGTCTGGTATGGAACATGAACTGAAGAAGAAGTGGGGAAAAAATTTGATATACTCGTTCCAAAAGATGCTCATGAATACAACCAAAAGGCAGATCCAGCAAGTTGCTCGACAAACTCATATGGATTTCTCTCACCTATAGCAGAACCAATTACCGAATGGCTCGAACATCACCACGACTAAATATGATTTCCTCTTTTTCTTCACTCTTTCACTCAAAAATCCGGATTTTGAGTTATATTATACTCGTCATTCTCTCATCAGGAATCTGGTGGTATTTTACTGATATTGCTATCATGCTTGGGAATTATGGAAAGATACACACATATATTGATGTCGGACTCTCGATAATCATGATAGTTGGTTTTCCTCTCTTTATCGTGGCACTCTACCATAAAGGAATGCTTTTTTGAAAAAAAGAAACCCTCGAAAAAAAGAATATTCTCGGCACAATTGGTGGAACAATTGGAACCATCCTCTCTGGATGCTCATGTTGTGGACTAACACTTGCTTCGTATTTTGGACTCCTTCCACTCATGAATCTCCTCCCCTATGACGGACTCGAGATAAAGATTCTCTGAACTCTCGGGCTTCTCTATGCTCTCTATGATATTTTGAAAAATCTCGAAACATGTACCTGGAAGAAGAAATAAACTTCTGAGATTTTTTGCCTTTTCCTCACAATTCTGCTATTATTTTTCCATGAAACACCTCGCACCATCAGAATATCCAAAAGATTTTTACTATCACCGCACCAGCGCAGAGATATATAAGCCATACCTCGAATCCTGTGGCCCTATCACCACGATACCGAGCTCCCGACCACATGAGTACGCCTGGAAGAAAAAACTCTTCAGTGGTGTGTATGTCGCTCGATTTGAGCGCACAGATGTAGAGCCAGATATCGAAGCACTCAAAGCGTCAGGAGTAAAACATGCTATGGTCACATGGATTCCCTACTCTCGAACTGATGATATTCCCAAAGGATGGAGACGACTCTATCTCACAGATCATTTTCAGGAAACGAGTGTCAATCTCCTCGATGAAAACTATAAAACAAAATGGAACGAACGATCTCGTCGAGCTCTGAAAAAATTTGAAAAATCAGAAGGAGAAGTACGATCCGTCGATGCTGAGACATTTATCGATGCATTCGAGAAAACGAGTGTAAAACATATAAATCTCAAACTCATCAAAAGCGACTACATACGAAACTATAAACGCATCAGAAAATTTGCCCCAGAAAAAGTCCGCCAATGGCTCGTCTATCGAGATGGAAAACCTGTAGCAGGACTCGCGTGTCTCGACTATCTCGGCAATCATAGCGCGCATTTTGTCGCATTCACTGGACGAGAATCCTATGATATCCAATGAGGAACAGGACTCATCGATGCATGGTTTGCTAACTCTCTCGCAAAATGAATCAAATATATCACCTTCGACCAGCTTCGCAATCCTCACGGGCCAAAAGACCAAAAGTGATATACAGAGTTCAAAGAAAATTTTATCGAATACCGACTCAGTTTTCCAAAAGCATATTTTAAGGTATTTTAGAATAAAGGCACTGCTATACCATCAAGACTTGTCCACATATTAAGTCATCATCAAATATAGTTTTCTATATATACCACTCAATCTCGCGTAATAAGAATATGAGCCCATCAACCATTTCTTGCTGTGATAAATTCAGAATGATCTAAAGGACGATATCCGTCAGGTAATTGAAATATATAATTTGTCGCTCCATACAAACCTGCTGTAGATGCAACAAGTCATTTTAGTCGCAAAAATCAGAGACTATCTTTCATATATCAAACCTTATAGGTATCTCAGCCACAACCAGCATTTACTACAAAACGACATTCTGTCCATCCATTTACAAATATTGGAGTTTTCCATGTT
This sequence comes from Patescibacteria group bacterium, assembly GCA_031539225.1. GTDB lineage: Bacteria > Patescibacteriota > Gracilibacteria > BD1-5 > UBA2023 > JABFSX01. The sequence goes on from JAVKLJ010000007.1 coordinate 228,494, forward strand.
TCTTGTTCGAGTTTTGTCACTCATCCAGCTACCTCGAGCTTCGCTGATGGGGTATTTGTTCAAATTCAGATATTTCCACTTCAGTTAATAAGCAATGGAATATATCATCCTGTTCCTGCATCATTGAGTTGACGGATGTAAAATCGGGATGCTGTATCTGGAGTATGTCAAATCGCATCAACAACCATATTCCATTTTCTATAATTTGAAGCATATGCTGGTACTTCCATTACAATTTCTGATGAGTATTGAAATGTAGTTGGATTTATATGAAGGGAACGAATTGGATTTTTTGTACCAATACCCACATTTCCTCCCGTTGCATAGAGTGTTGGTGTGAGTGTTCCATTATATATACCAACAGCACTTGCATCAGGGTAGTTTGTAGAACCAATCGAGATGTGTCATCCTGAATATCAAAATAACCACCTTCATCCATCATTAGCGCTTCGGATTGCAGGAGATTCTTGATTAGCAGAATTTTTGATATAAATATCACCATTTATCAAAGAATCACCTTGTACCACTAACTTTTTGGAACTATCTGTCGGCATCACTCCTATTCCTACATTTCCTATAGGATAGTATATGCCTGTTGGTGTTGTATTATTCGGATAATTAGACCATTGTGAACTCACACTTCCATTAAGTTGTCATGACATGGAAGATACTTGTCATGAGAGAGTA
>JAVKLJ010000001.1:0-86149 GCA_031539225.1 Patescibacteria group bacterium
GATCAATTTTGTGTAAAGGTATGTGTTGTTCCTCCAGTACTTGTTATGGTAATGGATTCAGATGCACCAGTAAGAGTTGCAATAACATCTTGGTTTGTAAGTCCTGTATTTGAGTAGACGACAGAAGCAGTTGGAGGAGTGGCATCAAGAGGACTAGAAGTAGTTTCAACAAAACCAAAGTATGAAAGATGATCTGTAGTAAATGTACAATAATTTGAAACATCAATTATACAAGTTGCCATAGGTGAATTGAGTGCCCATGAATTTCCATCACTTGAACGAAATATAGTGAGACTTGTACCAGAAGCTACTCAAGAAATTTTATAAGAAAGTGTGAAAAGTCCACCACTTGCTATCAGTGAAGCACCACTTGCACCAGCTTGGAAAGTAAGAATAGGAGTATGAGTATAATCCGTTGATTGTGTATCAGTTGGGAGATTTACGAGCACACCAGAATCCGAGAGTTCAAGAATACCAGAACCAATAACAACCGTAGGAGCAATAATAGTACCACTCCAGTCTCCAGATGTTATGATATCAGTAGAACCTGATATAGAAAGTGATCCGCTTTCAGATGAAACAACGAGAGGAAAATTATTTAAATCTATCGTCGTACCTGAAGCGATAGAACCAGTTGAAATATCAGCAGAACCAGTTGCACTATATGATTGTGTAAGTGTGATAATATTTGAATTTGGTCATACTATCGGTGTAGATGTAGTCGAAACCATTCCAAAGTACCCGAGAGTATTCGTGAGGAATGTACAATTTTTATTGCTATCGACGATGCAAGTTGCATTTGGAGTATTTTGTGACCAAGTTATACCATCTGTAGAGGAAAGTATAGTAAGTGAAGTACCACTCGCAATAGAGATATCATCTATATAATATGAGAGTGTAAAATATCCACCGCTCGCACCGAGTACTGCACCTGTAGAACCTACGAAAAATGTTGCAACAGGAGTATTTGTATAGTCAGTAGAAACAGTATCAGCTGGAAGTGAAGAGGAAAATCAAATATCACTCGCATCAAGAGCCAGAGAACCAGTAATACTCATAGGAGCGAGGATAGTGCTATCCCAACTTCCACTCAACACGACGATATCTACTCCACCTGTAATCGAGAGATTTCCTCCGGTTGATGAAACGACGATAGGAAAATTATTCAAGTCCATCACTCATCCTGAAGCAATATTTGTTCATGAAAGAATAGAAACTTGACCAGTTCCACTCACTGAACCAGAAAGAATAACAATATTTTGTGACGGAGTCGATGGAGAAACTATGTAGACTGTACGAGTCACTCCCGTAGCACTATTATTTGCGCTATCTTTTGCAGAATATGTCAAAATATATGTCCCAGTTTGACTCGTATTGACACTTCCAGAAATAGTCACAGTACATGTAGCATCTCTATCATCAGTACATGTAGCACCTGGATCAGTAAATCCACTTCCGACATATATACTCATCGTTGATGCTCATGAAAGAGTGATAACTGGAGGTGTAGTATCAGGAGCAAGAGTTACTGTTACAGTACGAGTAACTCCTGTTGCAGAATTATTCGCAGCATCCTTTGCAGAATATTCGAGAATATAATCCCCTACTACTGTAGTATTGACACTTCCAGAAATAGTCACAGTACATGTAGCATCTCTATTATCTATACATGTAGCACCTGGATCAGTAAATAGAGCATTTTTTAGGACTGTCATATTCGCTGAACCAGAGAGAGTGATAACCGGAGGCAGAGTATCTGGTGCCTGAGTGACAGTCACTATACGAGTAACTGCTATACCAGGATTACCAGCATCATCAGTTTTATTATAAGTGAGTGTATAGGTTCCTGGAACATTGACATTGACCGTACCAGTACTAGCCGTACTGATAGTACCATTTGGATTATCAGTAGGAACTTCAACACCAAATTTATCAATATATGTATCAGACCATGTAGCCCCTGGGTCGACAAATGTCTGCCCCTCAACGAGAGTCATAGATCCAGATCCGATAAGTGTGACTATAGGAGCAACTTTATCAATATTATTGACCTCGATATCAACACTATAGTCGTTAAGATCAGCATCATGAAAGTAGAGTGTTGTCGAACCATTCTCGCTAAACGAATATGGTGATGAAGTCTCCATATCGAAAGTAACGGGCTCACTCGTATTGAGAGTGGCAACTACATTTTGATTCGTCGGAGCTGTAGTAGAGTATACAACATCCCATGTCACCGCTGCAAAAGCGAATTGAAGTGGAGAGAAGATATTACAAACAAAAACTGAAAGAAGTATTCGAGCAAGATTTTTGCGAAGAGAACTTCATGAAAGAGAAAACATAAATACAAAGATTTTCAAATAAAATATACCTATTTGTAAAAACTATTTTTGTATGAATATTGGTATGTATGTGATATGAATATTTGCTCTATATGTATTGATGGCGGGCTCCTTTATTTTTGTGATTTTTTATTGATTTTCTATAGTTGACCTTTGAGTGTTTTTATAATAAGCCTTTCTGTTCCATTTGATGTGTTGATTGTAGCAGCAATATTTCATGTTTTATCTGTATTTGTAAGACGAAATGTAACTTCGTTTGTTCCTTGGACAAAACCTGCTTGTGCAGTTCAATTTGGTGCTGAAGCAGTGACAGATTGTATAGTTGCTCCTTTGAGGAGAGATGATAAATCCACTGTTATACTCGATGGAAGTGTTGTTGCCCCTGATTGACGAAGAGACGGAACTATATTGATTGAATAGGTTCCATCTGGATTTTTTACTATATTTGTACTATCTACGACAAATGGTTTTGTGAGATCAAAAGTTTTGACACTATTTGTCGTTGTAGTAGGTTCTGGCATAAGAGAAGAAAGTCATACGAGACGACCTGATTTCATAGAATCCTCGACAGTTATATCAAGAAGAGAGAGTTTACTTGCTGATTCAGAATTGCTTATAGCGTATTGAGTACCCAATGTAGCATTGAGTGTTTTTGCAATAACACCTGATACATCAATACCTGCATTTGCCATTACTGCTCCATGTTGGATTGATAGACCAGCGGAACTTCATGAATTTGAAAAATAATTTACCCCAGCATATACGCCAGTTTTTCCGTTGAGTGATGATGGACCTACATTCATTGCCCATGCTCCACTTTCTGTATATTTTACTCCACCTACAGTGAGTGTAGAAATATTTGTCTTCGGTTGCTCCTTGGTAGCAGTAGTCACTGTTGTTTCAAATCCACTTCTTGTTTGTGTATTGCTATTTCACAAAGTTGCACCATTCACATTTTTCGTATCTACACCAAAACCAATAGCATCAAATAATCATCAATTGAGTTTATAATTATATTTCATACCTACTCATGAAGCATCATAATTTTTACCATCTTTTGTAATTTGTCCAAATCATCCATATATTGCCATAGCGCTTTCTGGTGTTGGAGATATACCAAAGACACCAATTGCATCTTTTTGAGTTGGAGATAAACCAACAACTCATCCTACTTGCGTTGTATCACTCGTAGATTTTCTGAGAGTAAGTGACGGTACTATCCCACCAGATGTAGCAGTTGCCTCAACTCATGTCTTGAGGGCATCATCAGCTTGAGCAGATACACCTGTAGCGAGAGCCGCAATGAGTACACCATTTCTGATGAATTTCATTCAGTCTCATTGGCTGTTCTTTGAATGTAATGACATATATAAAAATAAAATAACAATCGAATTATGTACTGTTGTTTTGATTTGTCAAATATTTTTTCTAAGAAAATTTATAAAATGTAAATATCCCACTCGATATTTTATAAAGTATAGAGTGGAATATTTATTTTCTCAATGGGATTTTATTACTTGCTAGATTCAAATGTGAGGACTATATCTTTTTTATTTTTTCCTATCCAGGAAAGATGTGCAGTATATATATTTCATGACTGTGGATCTTTTAAACTAAAAAGATTTTTTTCATCCTTTCACCACGATATATAGCTTAAATCTGTTGCATGTTTTATATAAAAAGCACTATTTTTTTTATCATGTCAGAGTTCTATATCTTGAACGAGTTCTATTGGTGGGCTTCATTTTTTTGTGATATATATCTGGGTATAGCCGAGTTTATCACGAATCGACATTCATCCGAAGGATTTATGATTACATGCATCTTCTGTATTTGGAATATCTGTATATGTATTTGCTTTCATCTTCTCTGTAGAATTCAGATTTTCACAAGCATCAATACTATCAATCATATGAGACCCATTGATATTTCTCGATACAGCCAATGGAATAAGCTCATTTACACTCCCTTCCTTTTGATTATTAAAATCAATAGCTTCTATATCTTGTAGAGGAAGCGTTGATTGAGCATCTTCAGGAATAGCATCAATACGAAAAGCATCCCCGACTCGAAGTCTTTTTTCTTTTCTTTTTTGTTTCGATAAAAGCTCCTGGGCAAGATCCTGAATTTCTCTTTGTCGATCTTTATTCATTTTTTTATATTCTCGTGCAAGCTGCCAAGTGGTCTTGTCTGGAGCATTGATAAGAAGACGAACGATAGCATGTGTGATTCATTCATTTGCCTTGAGCTGTATGTTTTTTCCTGCGAGTTCTTCGCGTAGTGTTTTTTCCATAAAAAGAAATGAATAGTATTTTAGAGTCCGACTTCTTTCTTGAGAAGATTTGGTTTTCCAGATATAATCGATGTTCACTGATATACTTGAGTTGTATCGAATGGGCTCAGTTGAGTGACTTCCTTTTTTACCTCGAGAGGATGGAATTTTTTTGATCATCATTCTCAAAGGAGTATCTCACTCCCCTCGCCCATAGTTCTATATATACGATGATATCCGATTTTTTCGATATTTCCAAAAGCGAGGATTTTTCCATCAAAATTATATAGAACACTTCACGGTACATATTTGAAAGTAATTCAAGATTTTTCAAGTACAGTAAGAAGCTCTTCATTTTCAACACGAGACTGTATTGAAATGATACCATCTTTTTCTCCAACAGAAATATCTGGAGAAAGAGAAGAGAACCAAGAAACAAGTTCGACTTTTGAAAGCGTCTTTTGAAATGTTGGTATGAGATTATTTCGAGTCACCGCTTCTCTACGAATCTCATCAGATAAAACTGGATGAGTTGCTTTTGTCACTCATGAAATTGATAGAGTTGGATGCGGCTTGATAGAAATCTCAACTCCTGTTATATCATGATGCACTTCTGTAAGTCAGGAATGCACCGCATAGACATAAAACTCTGAAATGAGAGATTTTTTAAGTGTATCCAAGAGTTTTGTTGTGTTTTCTTCGGAAGTTGCATCATATCCCATAGATTCGAGTTTCGTAGCTATATTTGGAAGCATCGGAAGAAGGTATGAAAGCTGTGGTGTTGCTTCAAATTTTTCTGAAAGATATTCCATATAGTCTGTGAGAGAGTCATTTGGACGAAAAATAAGAATCTTTGAGAGGAGTGTGCTAAAATATTCTACTTTCACAGGAATCGTCTCTGGTCTATGCACTTTTTGTTCGAATCTCAAATTTGGACCAAAAAAACTAAAACCACCTGAAATCTCATTTGATACAAGAGTCTTTGATATATCTGGTATTGGAGAATCCTTTATTGCTTCAAAACCTTTCATTTTCCGATATGTCAACTGAAGTGATGGGAGAGTAAGTGTTGTTCAACGAAAAGCTCATGCAGAAATCTGGAATTCACCATTTTCATTGAGTCACAGTCGCACATTGATTCCTCACTGTACAAATCCTCATTTATCGAGATTATTATCACCATTATTGACTCAAACCCCGAGACTGAGTCTCGACTGAAGCATATTTTTATCCAAAGGCATCGAATTTCCAGTGCGATAAAAAAGTGGATAATTTCATGCAACAAACATGCCACCAAGCCTCGGAATGAGTCCAAGAATTTCTTTAAATATATTTTGCTCTAGGCTTCAGTCGCGAATAATTTTCTCGAGGTCTATTTTTCTTATCCTATATTCTTCTTCTGTGATTCTTCCATCTTTTCTCATAGCATCGAGCTGAGACGGAAACTGGGAAATATCATTCTGTATCATGCAATAAATCTGACCAATATCTTCATCACTACAGAGAGTATTTCTTGCTTCTTTCCACTTTTTCTCTGCACTTTTTCCATAATAAATAGCATATTCGAGTGGTATACCAGATTGGATAATTGTTTCTATACCATTTTGAAATGCTGGAATTCCACGATAGTGTTCTCTGATTTTTTGGACAAATTCAGTTTTTTTAGAAATATCACCCATAGAATACCCTCACTGAGTCAGTATCCAAGCAAGGTTTTTATAGAGTTCTGCTTCTCTATTGTGTTGCTGAAAAATGGATTCTATATTTCCGAGAAGATGTGCAAGTTGTTTTCCAGGAATAATTCAAACATCATCATCCGAAATAGTATTATCTCGATTATAATCAGAAAGTATTGTCCAAATATTTCACTCATCTAATATCCGAGCTTGTTCACATAGGATTCTAGCTCGTTCCTTTGTACGATATTGGAGATTTAGGACCTCTTCAGGCAATAAAGATACACAAGAAGAAGTTGTAGAAATTCACTCTATTTGTGTATCTGGATATGGATTTTTGTCACCTGCGAAAGATTGCCCAGCAACTGCAATTGCTCAGATAGCAACGAGATGTTTGAGAGAAGACATAAAAAAATCTAAAGAATTATCTTTAGATTACACTAAATGAAAATATTTGTCAAAAACTACCCCAAAACCACACAATTTGTTTTTTCTGCAGAGAGATCAGCATCTTTGAGTTTATATTTTGAGAGTGGTGCATCTGTATAACCCAGAAGTGTTCCGATTTCATGGGCAGTTTCACCATATGTCACGAGAAGTCTTGGTTCTACTTTTTCGATAACTCCTTGCGCTATCTTTGCAGTCGGCATGACGAGAACATCGACCGTACCGAGAAAATCAAGCGCCTCTGGAGAAATATCAGTGAGGATACTTGGAATATACGCAATCCAGTACCCCTCCGTACGAAAATGATAGAGTTTTTCATCATTTTTGACCCACATATATGCGAGGCATCCGCTTTTTTCATATTCTCCAGCAACATCGATAACGAGACCGTCTATCGTGATTGATTCTTTTGAAAGGATCAGTTCTTTTTTATTCGAATCGATGATTATCTGTCCATTTTTAGAAAGAAATTCCATAAGAGCGTTTTTTAAATAAATAAAGAGGGGGCTTACATAAAATGTATATTTTTTTCGATAAATCCGATAACATCTGGTTTCATCCAAGTATCCTTGAGAAGCTCTGGAGTAAACCACTTATACCCGACAAATCGTTCTTCTTTTCTGGGTCTTGGTTCATTTTTCCCCGTATATTTTACGAGAAAGAGTGAGACTTCCTTATGAATCATAGGAGTTCACTCGAGATATGTGGCAATAAAGGAATAGTTGATGGTATTCATAAACTTGATGACTTTGAGATCTTTTTCTGAGAGTCCTGTTTCCTCAGAAATCTCGCGCAAGGCTGTCTCGAGTGGTGACTCATCGTTTTCTATATGCCCTTTTGGAAGGACATACTCGATTTCATCACGAGCATTTCGCCAAGCGAGCATGAGGATCTCTATATATGATCATCTTTTTCTATACACGATACCGCCAGCACTCTTTTCATAGAGTTCTGACATATTTTTAGATATAAAATGGTAAAATCAAGGAGAGTATATACATTTTTTAAAAAATACAAAAAACTCTTCAGGAAAAGTTGCTTTTTCATGTTTTTTTTATACTCTTTGTGAAAAGCCATTCTCCCCAATCTTATCCATAAAAAAGCACTCTCATGCGTTTCAAAATACAGACAGATATATTTAAGAAAGCCATAGAATCAGCGAGCCATGCAAGTAGCACAAATAACCTGACTCCGATACTCGAAAATATCCTCATCGATGCACGATATAAGAAGCTCATTCTCACAGGAAACAATCTCGAAATGGCAATAGAATATGTGATAGAAGATGGTGTCGATGTTGAAGTGGAAGGAAAATTTACACTCTCAGCAAAATTTTTGACATCATATATCGCGCTTGTCCAAGATAGTGAGATTACTGTCGAGCTCGAACGCGGGTGAAGTATGCTTTTTCAAACAAAATCGAGCGAAACAAAATTTAAGTGACTTGCTGCTGAAAAATTCCCAGTTATCCCAGCAATCCCATCAAATCGAGCCATCCGTATAAAGATGGCAGATCTCAAATCAGCAATAGAAAAAACACTTTTCTCAACAGCTGACGGATGACTCCGCCCTATGCTTGCTGGTATTTATTTTCGTAGAGAGTCAGATATGCTCGTTTTTGCATCAACCGATAGTTTTAGACTTTCAGATATGCGGATAGAAACAGAGCCAGATGAAGCATCGAGTGCTATCATCATTCCATGAAAAACAGCAGCAGAGCTCTCACGACTCGTACACGAGGATATACCTCAAGTGGAACTCTTTGTACATGAGTCTCAGGTACTTTTTGTATTCTGAAATATTCGTCTCACATCAAGACTTCTTTCAGGAAAATTCCCTGATTATGAATCATTTTTTCCGACAGAATACAAAACAAAAGTCACAGTACTGAGATCAGAGTTTATCAATGCACTCAAACAAACAAACCTCGTAGCAAGACAAAATAACTACAACACTCGTGTCAGATCCAATCATGATGGAAATATCATCATATCCACAGGAGATACAGAAATAGGTGCCAGTAGCGTCAGTATATCAGGGTCTGTCGAATGACAGGAGGATATCGTATGAGTCAATAGTGAGTACCTCCTCCAAGCACTCTCTGTCATCCGTGATGACTATGTGAGCTTTGAGTTCAAGAATCCCCTCTCCCCTATCGTTCTCCGAGGTGTCGCATCAGGAAATACAAAACAAACCTATAGACACCTCCTCATGCCTCTCAAAATATAATATCATACCTCACTTTCTCCCTATGCTGAATCAACTTACACTTCTTCAGACCCAAATACTCGAAAAACTCCCAAGTCTCACAACAGAAATAGAACTCCTCGACTATAAAAATAGTATTTTCGGAAAAAATGGAGAACTTACTGTGATACTCAAGTGACTCAAAGATCTCTCTCCAGAAGAACGCTCAAATGTCGGAAAAATGGCAAATGAGATTCGAGATGTTGTAGGTGAAGCTTTTGAAGCAGAGAAAAAGCGCATCATGAGAGAATCCATAGCTAGAGAACTCGAAAAAGAAAAAGAGGATGTCACAGTACCATTTGCTCTCGAAAAAGGAAGTATCCACCCGATTACTCGTGTCCGTCAAGAAGTCGAAGATACATTTACTCGAATGGGCTTCGATATCTATGAATCGATGGAAATCACCACCGAATATCTCAACTTCGATGCAGTAAATGTCGCAAAAAATCATCCAGCACGAGATATGCAGGATACATTCTGGCTCGAATGAGAAGGTCAGGTTCTCGCAACGCAGACATCATGCATGCAAAATCTCATCATGCGAAATAAAAGTACTCCTATCAGGGCCATCATTCCTGGACGAGTATTTCGAAATGAAGATGTGGATGCAACACACGACAATACATTTTATCAAGTAGAGTGAATCGTCGTAGATACATGAATCGGTATGTGACACCTCAAATTCACGATTACAACGATGCTTTCTGATATTTTCTGAAAAGAAGTCACTATCCGTATGAGACCCGGATACTTTCCATTCGTAGAACCAGGTGTAGAAGTCGATTTCTCCTGTCCTTTTTGTGATGGACATGGATGTAAAATCTGCAAAAAATCAGGATGGATAGAATTTATGGGTGCTGGACTCATACATCCGACTGTGATTCGAGAATGATGACTTGACCCCGAAATATACTCAGGTTTTGCTTTTGGCTTTGGACTCAATCGTCTCGTAATGATAAAATACGGGATTCCTGATCTCAGATACTTTATGAATCCGGATGTGAGATTTTTGAAACAATTTTAAAAAAGTGGTTCAATATTTGCACGATTTCAAGTTATTTGCTATAATCATGGCAGATAACTTTTTTTATGATACTTTCTCGAAGTAAACTCATCGAACAATTCCAAGAAACACTCATCACGAGTACGACGAGGTATATAAATATCTCTTCTCGCTCAATTCGGGAGCGAGAGTATTTTATCGAACTTCTCGAATCTGGAGATATACTTTCCTCTTCAAATACAGCAAAAATACAACTCAACCAAGATGGCACAAGTGAAATAATCCACGAAAACAACGAGGCTGATACTGTTCTTTTTTATACTCCTTCTCTTCCAGAGATTTCTCATATTCGGACAATTATAGAATCATATCAGAACGAACCAAGAGGAATAATCATAAGTGAGCAACAAATGTGAGATGATGAAGTGACACCGTTTCCTCTTTCTGGTATCGGATTTCGAGAATATGCACAATCAAAGTGAAAAAAGATACAAATACAGGAAATCATGGAATCCCAGACAGAAATCGAATCCATCAATACTATCAGAGATGAATATATCCACCTCGGTCAATGGCAAGAAAATATCGAAAATCCAGAAGCTATAACAGAAAATTTCATGAATATATTTGAGATAGCAACTCAGGAACTTTTCACAAAAGAAAAAGATGACTATATGGAATATCTTCGTACCATCGCTATGGGAGTAGGTGATATATTTAAGTGAGATCGTACCGCAAAAAATATAGGACTCTCTCGGAGAAAAATACACAAATATACAGAACTTTCTCTCAAATATAATATCATTCAAGCTATCGGACCACTCGTACTTGATAATGAAACAGAGCTTTCTCGACATGTAAAACTCTACTTCAGTGATCTCTCGTATATGTATGCAATTCTTGGAAATAGCTACTATCATTGAGCAATGAAGCAGTGAGTGATAGAAAATTTTCTCCTTCTCGAACTCGAAAGAAAACTTACAAAAACACATGATATCCGATTTTATCGAAAGAAATCAGGTTCAGAAATAGCATTTGTACTCGAAAATAGAGCAAACTGACTCCTCACACCTATCGATGTCACTATAAAGAGAACAATTATAGAACCAAAATCGTTCGTTTACTTCCATGAAAAATACAAAGAAAAGGTAGAAACATATATGATGGGAAATGATAGTGACATACGCCAATCAACAATATGAGAAAAACCATTTATCATCCTCCCACATATCGCACTCTAAAAATCACCAAATCGGTGGTTTTTTCTTTACAAAAAAACAATAATCCATAATTTATAGAATATACACTCATAACTTCTTTTTTATGCACCTCGTGATCATGGCAGCTGGGGAATGAAGTCGCATGCGTCCATTTACTGAAACAACACCAAAACCACTGCTCAAAATCTGTGGAAAGACTCTCATCGAGCACAATATAGAGCCAATTATCGCGCACTTTGATGAAGTGTTTATGATAGTAAAATACAAAAAAGAGCAGTTTCATGCATATTTCGGTGAGGAGTATATGGGGAAAAAAGTGAACTATATAGAACAAGGGGAAGCCATGGGGACAGGCGCTGCCATACTCGCACTCAAGTGACATATACAGGGAGATTTTCTCGTGATCTCAGGGGATGATCTCTATTATGGAGAAGATATAATCAACCTCTCAAAAACTTCATGATATGCGACACTCTGTAAGGCAGTAGATAATCCAGAGAATTTTGGAATATTTGTAACAGATACGAACGGACGACCGACTGGAATCATCGAAAAACCTACAGATGCGACACTCGGAAATCTGGCAAATATCGGAAATCACAAATTCGATGAGGCAATATTCGATGATCTCGAAAAGCTCCCCCTCTCCCCTCGCGGAGAACTCGAAATCACTGACCTCATCCACCACTATATGCACCTCGAAAAATATAGTGTCGTCGAGGCATATGGACGATGGATCACTATAGGGTATCCATGGGATCTCCTCAAAGCTCAAGATGAAATTATTGGAAAATATACACAAACTATCGATAAATGAGCAATTATAGAACCAAATGTGTTCATAAAATGAAATATATACCTCGAAGAGGGAGTCGTACTAAAGTCAGGAACCTATATAGAAGGAAATGCTTATTTCGGAAAAGAGAGCATCATCGGGCCAAATGCGTATATACGAGGAAATACTGGAATCTGAAATAAATCAAAAATCGGAGCATCCGTAGAAGTAAAAAACTCATATATAGGAGAAGCTTCGCATATTCCTCATCTCTCATGTTTTGGAGACTCTCTTATCTGAAATTGAGTCAATATCGGTGGTGGCTCTACGGTAGCAAATCTCAGGCATGATGGAGTAAATATTCGAGCAATAGCAAAAGATAAACTCGTCGATACAGGAAGAAGAAAGCTTGGGGCAATTATCGGAGATAATGCGCATCTTGGCATCGGAACAATCATCTATCCAGGACGAACGATACCTACTAACGGAACAACTCTTCCATGAGAAATCGTGAAATAATCCTCATACTCATAGCCATTTGTACCATATTTTTTCTCTCATCTTTTATCGTTGTCTCGAGAGAAGATGCGAAATGATATCAGCAATCAACTATTGGCATATGAACAGGAAGTTTCCCAATCCAAAATACAACACAAAAAATACAACAAAATACTTGTATCAAAAATCCAGAAATTACATTTTTTATGTATCATTATATCCGAGATGATGATATCCATGACAATAGCACTGTCCACAATCTTTCTATACCACCAACTCTCTTTGATGCTCAAATGAAAGAAATAGGAAAACTTCGAGATGAATCTATCGTATCACTCATACATGGGGATGATTTTATACAATCATGGAAAGATAAGTGCTTCACTTCAAAGAAAATATGGATACTCACAACCGATGATAGCTGGAGTGATACCTATACGAGCCTCGCCCCGATAGCAAGGAAGCATAGTATTCCTTTCTTTTTTGGAGCTATCGAGAATCGCGTGGACACTCCTGGATTTATCACCAAGAGTCAACTCATAGAACTATCGCATGACCCACTATTTACTCTGAGTTCTCACTCAATGACTCATAATGATCACTCAAAAATGAATGAAAAACGAGAAGCCTACGAGATATGTACCTCAAAGGGGCTCTTTGAGAAAATATCATGAAAGAAAGTAGAGACCTATATATATCCCAGTGGTCGCATCGGATCATGAAGCCTCTCTCTCCTGAAAAAATGTGGATATACTCTCGCATGGAGTACAAATTTTTGAGAGACCTATCATAACATATCAATCAATCCATATATACTCAATCGTACTCGCATTACACGAAATACCGATCCATCATTTTTTCGAGATATAGCACTCGGAAAAAACTCTAGAAATAAGAAAAAATCTTCTACTCTCTCAAACGAAATATCTCCAGAAGAGTATCTACAAGCAACTCCGAATCAACCGAAAACCGATTTCAAAAGTAATTTTTAGTCATTTGTAAATCGAAAATTGTCCGAAAATGAGAAATATCCTCTATTTCAAATACAATATCTGGGCTATCTGAGATGACATCACTGAGAGCATCGAGATTTGATGGAAAATCCTGATGGATCATATCTCTGAGAAAATCATAGAGTTCCTCCATGGAAGAGATGGTTTTTGGGATGAGTATATTCATACATATATACTAGAGAAAAACTTGCATTTTACAAAATAATCGTATACTTCACGAGTCCAATTTCTCGTGAAAAGTGGGAGTCTCGTAAAACAGACGCTTGGACCAATTTATTCTTTCACATTTTTTTATTATGGCTAAGGTACACGGAAAAAAGTACAACCAGGCTGCGAGCCTCGTCGATGCAGAGCGACTCTATACTCTCGATGAAGCAGTAGACCTCCTCGAACGCACAAATACTGTCAAGTTTGATCCAACTATCGAGATTCATTTCAATCTCGGTATCGATCCACGACAAGCTGATCAGATCGTTCGTTCTACTCTCTCTCTTCCTCATGGAACTGGTAAGACAAAACGAATTGGTGCATTTACAGATATCGGAAACGAAGCAGAACTCAAGGCACTTGGTGTCACTGTAGCTGGTGGTGATGATCTCATCGATAGCGTCCTCCAGGGTCATATCGACTTTGACATCGCAATCGCGACAACTGGTATGATGCGAAAGATGGGTAAGGTCGCTAAGGTTCTCGGACCAAAGGGACTCATGCCAAATCCAAAAGCAGGTACAGTTGGTGACAATCTCGAAGCAATCGTAAAAGAACTCATGGCTGGTCGATTTGAGTTCAAGAATGACAAGCAAGGAAATGTCCACTCTCTCGTCGGAAAACTCTCATTCGGAAACAAGAAGCTCAAGGAAAATATCGAGTTCTTCGTAAAGGCTATGAAGTCAGCTCGCCCAACAGGTCTCAAGGGTTCAGCATCATTTATGAATACTGTATACCTCTGTAACGCTATGGGTCCTGGTATCCGCCTCGATGTAAACAACATCTAATCGAATTCTCGAAACAAAAATCCCCTTCCAGAAATGGAGGGGGATTTTATAAATGCAACAGAAATGATGTTTTTGTTGATTTTCAAAAAAAGATGTCAACGACTCTATGATTCAAACTGTTCTACAAAACTCTTTAATTTTCCAAGTATATTTTCATAAAATGTTTTTCTCTGAGCAAGTCGAACAGGAGTTATTCTTGTTTTAACAATATCTTCGATAATAGGAGGCTTTCCAGTATAGAGATATCTAGAGATTAATTCTCCAAATTTTTCCTTATCAATTCATTCTTCATTACAGAGCTTGATAAAATGCTCATTCTTCTCAATCTGCATAAACTTCTCAAATTCCGAAGCTACATTATCACTATCAGTAATACCTGCAAGATTTTCTTCTATAAATTTTTCTATGAGCTCTTTTTTACTTCGAAGAAGCGGATCTCATTGGATGATATCTAAAATAGCTTTCTTTTGCTTTGGTTTGTTTTTATCACTTGAGCCGAGGAGATTTGCGAGGAGTGCGAGGATATAATCAATATTAATCTCATCTTTTCGGATAAGCTCGAGTTCAAAATCTATATCTTCTAGTATTGAGACTTTCTCTTTTGGGTTTTCTTGTCTCACTTTGTCATATATATCGAGATATTTACTCTTGTAGTCCTCGAAAGTCTGGTCATCTATGAGAAGTGTTTTTGGATCAAAGTCTGAGAATGTAAGGAGTGTATTCTTAATGCGAAGAAGCTCTCGAAAAAGCTGTACAAATCTGAGTTGTTCTTCTTCAGAGATGATATCATCGATAAATTCTGGTCGTGGTACTATCTTGAGAAATTCTCTAAGAGTTTCATTGAATTTTTTGATATATGACTCCAGTGGTTCAAGAAGCACCACTTCGATTGCCTCTGGATTTGAGAAAAGGGAAATTGCTTCATCAGTTGCTTTTTTGAGATTTCTGAAACAGACGATGTTTCCAGCTGACTTTTTCTCATCAAGAATACGATTCGTACGAGAGAATGCCTGTATGAGTCCGTGATACTTGAGATTCTTATCAACATAGAGAGTATTGAGAGTCTTACTATCAAAACCCGTCAGGAACATATTCACCACGAGGAGGATATCTATCTGTCTTTCTTTTACCTTCTTTGCGATGTCATTGTAGTAGTTATAGAAAGAAGTTGAATCCTTTGTTGTAAAACCCGTTCCATACATCGTATTGTAGTCTCCAATAAATTCTTCCAGTTTATCACGAGAGTATGCATTCACTTCGCTAGCTGGAATATCAAGACTGATATCATCGATTATACCATTTGCATCTTTGTCATCTTCATTCACTCCATATGAAAATATTGTTGCAATTCTTAGGTTGTGGAGTCATGCATTTTTCCGATCACGAAATAACTCATAGTACTTAATTAGCATATCGACACTGGATACACAAAACATTCCTGTGAAGTACTTATTATGAGTCTTTATATTATGTTGAGCTATGATATAATCGGTAATCTTTCCGAGGCGTTTTTTATCTTCGAGAAGTTCTTTTGTATCTATATCCTCGACTTCGATATCGAGGTTTGTATTTACTCACTCTTTTTGCTTATATTTCCCAACATACTCGGCAGAGAATCTTAGAACATTTTCGTCTCGTATAGCATCAGTGATGACATACTTATGGAGACACTCTCCGAAGAGGTCTTTCGTCGTTCTTCCTCCGCTATTATTCTCGGCAAGTATCGGAGTTCCTGTGAATCCGAACATCTGCTTATTTGTGAAAAACTTCACGATTCGCTTGTGTGTATCTCCGAACTGACTTCGGTGACATTCATCGAAAATAAATACTATTTTTTTATCTTTGATTGATTCTATCTGTCGTAAATAGTTCTCTTTTGAGATGGCAGTATTGAGCTTCTGTATAGTTGTAATAATGAGTTTTGGCTCTCCGAGCATTTGTTTCACAAGTGAGCCCGTATCCTCTGTCCCGTCGACACTTCACTTGGAAAATGCATTGAACTCCTTCGATGTCTGATAGTCGAGATCCTTTCTATCTACGACAAATATCACTTTCTCGACTTCGGGCATTCGCATGAGTATCTGACTTGTCTTGAATGATGTAAGAGTCTTTCCACTTCCTGTTGTATGCCAGATATAGCCGTTTTTATCTGTTTCTTTTACTTGTTTGATAATTGCCTCAGTCGCATAGTACTGATACGGTCGGAGTACCATGAGATTCTTATCGGTCTCATTTAGCACTGTATATCTCGTAATCATCTTCGCCATGTGGCACGGTTCGAGGAACTTATCAGCGAAGTCTTCGAGTTTGGTGATATTTTTGTTCTCTGCATCCGCCCAGAAAAATGTCTGCTTAAAAGACTGTTTTCGATTGTTCGCATAGTACTTGGTATTCACTCCGTTCGATATCACGAAGAGCTGTATATACTGAAATAATCCAAGCCCACTTCCGTATGAGTGTTTGATATATCTATGAGTCTGATTGAATGCTTCCTTGAGCTCCATACCTCGTCTCTTGAGTTCTATTTGTACGAGTGGAAGTCCATTGATGAGAAGCGTCACATCATATCGATTCTGGTATGTTCCCTCGATAGTGACTTGATTGGTCACCTGGAACTCGTTCTGACACCAGTTATCCATATCGATAAACCGTATCCATTCTACACTCCCATCATCTCGGATGAGCTGCATCTTATTACGAAGTGTCTTCGCCCGTTCGAATACATTTCATTTATTGAGATGATTGAGTATCTTATCGAACTCCTTCGGTGAAAAATCCATACGATTATGGATCTCGAGTTGCTTCTGGAGATTTGCAATCATATTTTCCTCATCACGGAGAGTGACACGATCATAGTCGAGCTCTACGAGTTGAGTGATGAGGTTGTTTTCGAGTGTTTGTTCGGATTGGTAGGTCATACTATAGTTGGTTTAGTAATTCATTATAATCAACTTTTATTATATCTTCGTATTCTTGTAATCAAAGTGCGTGAATAATTTTAAGTTTTAATTCCTCACTATAATCATCCTCATTAATAATTGAAGTTACTATTTCCAATAAAAGCTCTCTTGAGACTTTATTGTCAGCAATAGCAACTGCAATATTTTCCATTTGGATAATAAACTTTACTATACAATAATCATATCCATTAATTTCAAGAAAGTAAGCTCATAATCAAATCGAGGTTCTTTTATTTCAGTCTAAAAAAATATGATTCTTATTGATACTATAGATGAGATAGGTAAGTTTATCTTCAAAAGTTGGATAGTATTCATCAATTTTCATAAATTCAACCTTCTCTATATTGTCAGGATTTTGACTATATCATAATCTTCATCAACTAATTGATAGGATGATATGATGAATTTTCTCGACGTAGTCTGGAGTAAAATATATCATATTACCTATCTTTTAAGCGTATAAAAACATCTTTTGTTTCTTCGATTCTTTCTGCTAAATCTTTACTTTTTTCTCAGAGGAATTTTTCAAAATCTTCTCTTGATACATCTGTAACATATTCTTCCAGTTTTTGATGCAAGGCATCCCTAAAACACATATCTCTACTTGCCATAAGATTTCTTGCTTTTTTTATGACAGGTTTTAGATAGCTATTATTTTCTGCATTATTAAATACTTCATCTGTTTCAGATGGTAAAAGTTTTCTTCATAATTCCTGAGAGTATTTTTCCAAATCTCAAGCTATTCCATTTTCAAGTGCTGAAATAATATCCAATATTTCAGAATACATTGTATCTCGAACAGAATCCTTTTTTCATAATCATAGTACCTCTTTGTATTGAATGGCATTTTCCTTGAAAGCAATCTGATAGATTTTATTGGTATAAATTGCATATTTTACAGGTCATAGATTTATGTATTTATCTAGTGTATCTGTAAATCTTTTTCGATAATCTTCACTCTCAAAAGCACTCATAAGAAAACTCTCCTCTCTTTGATTAATATATTTGGTATGTCATCAGGATTTCTTGTTTATAGTATCTATTACTATATCTAGAATAAGAGATCGAACTTGTTTTGCTCGCTCACTTTCTACTAATATCATTGCAAGATTTAAAAAAGCCCTGAAATCAAATATTCATATAATAGTAGTTTTGGTACCGACATCAATGTCGGGACCAAGTACTCTTTTGGCTTCCTGCAGCCTTTCCCCCGTCAATAATTCATAGCCATTTTTTCGCAATTCTGAATCATTTTTCTCAAGATATCTCTCTATAGTGCGTTCATCTATCTCAAAGAAATCTGTAACTTGTTTTTTTGTAAAACAAATTTTTCCCTCAAACTTGAATCATTCTAGTCAAATGGTATTCTGAATTTCAGAAACAGCATATTGATTATTCAGTATATTTTGTCTATCAATACTTGAATTTGTAAGATCTTTCTTCATACCAAGAATAAAATTATTTTAAATAAACATTTGTTGCAAGAGTCCTTTCTTCCACTTTTCAGCACTTTCAATTTCTCTGTTTATCGCATCGATTTTCTTATCGAGTTCAGAGAGAAATGAGGCAATTTTTTGTTGTTCGGGAAGAGATGGAATTTCCAAAAACATTTCTGCAAAAACTGAAATCCAATGTCTCCCATGCCCTCAAATTGTAAAATTGATTTGCTGCAATAACTCAAATAAAAATCTAATATTATTTCCTTCAGTTGCGTGTAAAATTTTCATAGCAGAAGATTTTGCCTTGAAGGGAAAATCTACAAATTTAGATGCTGTAGTAAAATCATCAAAGATAATTACAGGAAGTCAGTCTTTTAATATTCAATATTCCTCGTTTGTATATCATAAAATAAATGTTTTTCATGCAGTTAGTACAGGTATTTTGTATGAATTACTATATTCTTCGCTTTTAACAAGATAATTTGTAGGTTGCTCATAATCCAATAAATCTCCCAATCTTTTCTCCTCCCACTCCCCAAATTCTTCTCTATTCTCATCTCGAAATCGGATCTCACGAGAAAATATCTTTTGCATCACTCATTTTTTATACTTTTCGAGGAGAGATTTTTTCGTTTTGAGTTTTTCTATTTTCCCATCAACTATCGAAAGAAATGAGGCAATTTTTTGTTGTTCTTCAAAACTAGTATATGGTAAATCTAATTTTTCCATATCACCACAGTTTAGATGTTTCATTGTGGATCATGTCTCGATAGTTTTCAATAGACCTCTTCAAGTATGTGAGTTAAAATACTGATGATAGAATTTTGAATAAGCAATTCCGTCCTTATATCGAGAAATAATTAGTGCATGACAATTTGATCAAGCAATTTCTGAAGTTACATATCCGGTCACTCCAACATCACCAGTCTGAATAGTAAGTAAATCTCACTCTCTGAGTATGGATTTCTTATTTTTTAGATGAAATTCACTTGATACAAATTTTATTCCATAAAAATCAAATCAAGTTTCATTAACATTGTAACCTTGTATATATAGAACTCAGTTCTCTTCAACATAATGATCAGTTGCTTTTCAAACAAATCCATTCGTAATGAGTGTTGTAAGTTTTCTCATTGTTTCAGTCTTCCACTCACCTTGAAATTCCCGAAATCTGAGTTTCGGTATTTTTGATGTAATTTCTTTCTGTGACATAGACTAAAATGGTGATTTTATACCAAGTTCTGCACAATATTTTCTAACTGATTCATCGAGAGTTCTCATATCAGCATATATAGATTGGATTTCAGTTGCTACGGCATCTATATCTATTTCTTCCTCTTCCTCAAATGTATCGACATATCGAGAGATATTGAGATTATAGTCGTTTTGTCGGATTTCCTCACGAGTAGCAAGATGAGAGTATTTTTCTATCACTTCGCGATTGCGATAAGTGGATATGATTTTCTCAATATGCTCGTCTCGGAGGATATTTTGATTTTTCACTTTCTCGAATCCTGCACTTGCATCGATAAAGAGGATATCTTCAGGATGTTCACGACACTTCTTGTACACCATGATACACGCAGGGATACTGGTACCATAGAAGAGATTGGCGGGGAGTCAGATAACCGCATCGAGATAGTTGCGATCCTCGATGAGGTATTTGCGGATGCGTTGCTCTGCTCCACCACGAAATAGTGCTCCATGAGGGAGGACGACAGCCATAGTTCCATTGTCATCGAGCTGATAGATCATATGTTGCACGAATGCGAAGTCAGCCTTCGAGCTCGGTGCGAGTTCTCCATATTGTGAGAATCTATCATCACTCATCTTGAGACTATCTGCTTTCCATTGAGCAGAGAATGGTGGATTTGCGACTATTGCTTCGAATCGCTTTCCGAGGTGTTGAGGATGTTCGAGAGTATCTTCTTGTTTGATATTGAAGTTTTGATAGGGTACTCCGTGAAGTAGAAGATTCATACGAGCGAGATTGTATGTCGTATGATTCATCTCTTGTCCGTAGAAGTCAGTCACATCTCAACTCACTTCACGAGCAACTCGGAGGAGGAGTGAGCCAGAACCACATGTTGGATCGTAGACGGATTTGAGGCGAGTTTTGCCAGTTGTGACAATTTTCGCAAGGACTCGAGAGACTTCTTGTGGTGTATAGAATTCTCCCGCCTTTTTCCCTGCCGCACTGGCAAATTGTCCGATGAGGTATTCGTATGCATCACCGAGGATATCTATCTCAGCATCATGGAGACGGAAATCAATCTGATCAAGTTCGTAGAGGATTTTTGATATGAGTTCATTTTTCTGATCTTCTGTTTTTCCGAGCTTCTGAGAACCGAGATCAATATCAGAGAAAAGTCCATCGAAATCATCCTCACTCTCAGAACCCATAGTGGAGTTCTGAATATTTACAAGGATTTTTGAGAGGTCGGAGAGGATAAAATTGCTCGATTCACTACTCATCCTAGATGTTCACTTGTTTGCGAGATATGAGAAGAGCTCACTCGGTCGAAGAAAATATCAAATATCTGGAATGAGATTTTCTTTGAGATGCGAGAGGATTTCTTTTCCTTCAATCGTAGCTTCATCGATTTTTGTGTAATCGGTGATATCTTCATTCTCGAGGAGTTTATTTGCTGCAAGGAGGAGTTTTTCTGAGAGATACTTATAAAATATGAATCCGAGCATATAGCGTCGGAACTCATCTGCATCCATCTTTCCACGGAGTGCATCTGCTATATTCCAGAGGCGTTGTTGGAGTTGTTTTTTCTGTTCTTCGGACATATTTGATATTATTGTTACCAATCCGCCATATTCTACACAAACCTCCATTTTCTCAAAACAAAAAAACCATCACTTTAATGGTTTTTTATTTTTTAGGTAAATACTGCTTCTATATCCCACGCATCGAGAGCTGGATTTTCTTGGTTTCTGGATCGATTTTCATGATACGAACTTGGACAGATTGTCCTACTTGGACATAGTCGAGAGGATTTTTCACGAACTGATCTGCGAGTTCTGAGATATGGACGAGTCCGTCATTTTTGAGTCCGACATCGACAAATGCTCCAAATGCCACCACATTTCGCACGATACCCGAGAGAATATCTCATTCATGGAGATTTTCGAAACTGGATTTTTTCTTTGCTTCAGTATGCCCAGAGTGTACTCGTGGATCTCTCCCCATAGAGGCATATGCATCACGGATAAAGGCGATAGTTTCTCGTGTTACGCTCGGATAGAGACCCATGAGAACATCTTTGTAGTCACCAAAATTTGCTGGTGTGATGTCTTTCTCAAGAACAAAACGAGCAAGTGGATACTGTTCTGGGTGGATATTGGTATTATCGAGTTGTTCTGGGCTTTCAGGAACTCGCAAAAATCCTATCGCCTGTTCGTAGGCTTTTTCTGAGAGAACTTTTGTGAGAGCAGCACGAGAGGTGTATGGACGGTGATTGTAGACTTTTTTTGCGGAGCGTTTATCGAGTCCAGATATATGCTCGAGTACTGAGATAGAGGCGATATTCACATTGACTCAGACTTCGTTGACGACATCTTCGACGGTGTAGCCGAGTTTTTCTTCGAGTTTTTTCGGAGTGATATCATGTTGATACATACCGACTCCGATGCTTCCGACGGGGATCTTCACGAGTTCAGAGAGTGGATCGATATATCGTCTCGCGATAGAGATAGTCCCACGATCTGTCGCATCGAGATCGGGAAACTCTAGTCCTGCAAGATCAGATGCCGAGTAGACAGATGCCCCAGACTCATTGACTATATAGATTTTCTGACTGAGGGTCGCACTCACGAGCTCGACCGTCTCATCTGATCCTGTACCATTTCCGATGACGATGACTCATGGAGTATAGTTATCATTGAGGTTTTTGAGGATTTTTTTTGCCTCATCGCTTGAGTCGAGAAATATCTTTGAAAATGCGAGTGGATTGCCGAGTGTATCGAGAATGACAATCTTGCAACCTGTACGATATCCTGGATCGATACCAAGGATGATATTTCCATATTCTGGACGGGTCATGAGGAGTGAAGCGAGATTGGTCTGGAAAGTCTCGATCGAAGCATCCTCAGCACCTGCTGTAAGATCGGATCGCATCTCATTTTCGAGTGAGTCAAAGAGTGCATCATATCCATCATGGATAGCCGTAGCAAGCTCAGGAATGAGGACTCATCGAGGAAAAAAACTACGGACCTTTTCTTCTCCGATTTCATCTTTTTCGATTTTTATAGAAAGAATCCCAAGATTTTCACCTCGATTCAGAGCCAGTACCTGATAGGGCTTGATGGCACTATATCTGATAGAAAAATCCGCATAAATCTCAAATTTCTTTACTTCTCATCGTGTTTTTTCATTGAGCTTTTCGAGCATTTTCTCACTCTTTTGTTTTGATCGAATGATACCCGTTGCGTGAAAATGAGAACGAAGCGTATCACGAATAATCGCATCAGAAGATATCTCTGCGGCGATGATACAGATAGCTCATTCGAGAATCTCCTCTCGAGGAAAGAGAGCAAGAAGATCAGATGGAAGTTCGAATGGGATATTTTTTTTGATGAGATCGGCAATGGATTGAAATCCCTTTTCTATAGCGATCATCGCCTTTGTTTTTTTCTTTTGTCTGTAGGGCGCGTAGATATCTTCGACTTCTTTTTGCGTTTTCGCTTTTTCGATATTGGCTCTGAGCTCTGGGGTGAGTTTGCCTTGTTCATGGATCCCTGTGAGAGCCGTGATTTTCGTTTTATGGAGATTTTCCTCCGATTTTTGGAGTTCGATAATTTCACGAATCTGTTTTTCATCGAGTCATCCAGTTCGCTCCTGACGATATCGAGCGATAAATGGCACAGTCGAACCCTCAGCCGTGAGAGTCAATACGGCATCTACCTGAGACGGACGAAATGTGAGAGCTCCTGAAATGAGGGAAATATAGTTGGGTTCTGCAGGAAGGAGGAGTTCCATAATTGTACAAAAATAAATAAAGAAAAGTACGGGTATAGTATGGATTTTTTTGAAAAACCAAAAAATAAGAAAAGAACTTTTTCCTGCTAGAAAAAGTTTTGATTTTTGAAAATATTGCGATATACTGCCTTTGTTCACGACAAAAGAGTCTCCCAAAAGTGTTAGTGCTTCCGGACGGCTCTTTTTTTATGTTCTATATTGTATGAGTTTTTTCACTCTATCTTGTGAGAGATTCATCCCATAGATATCTTTAAATGGTTTATATAGAGACGAATATGACTGATTTGGAAAAAGGATTTTCTTGAGTCGAGATTTTTCTATGAGATATTTTACTGGCTTTATATAGTCACCATCTCCAGTCACGAGTACTATTTTATGAAAGTCATCTTCTTCGAGGAGTCGGTGCATGATTTCATATACGATATCCACATCAACATTTCACTTTTTCTTTCATTTCATATTCTGATGATGTTCTCGAAATTCGAGGATAAATCCTGATTTCTGTATTTTTCGGTACATGACTTGATTGTCTTCATCGAGAAATCAGAGAAATATATACGCTTCTTCTACACAAAATTTATCCCTGAGATAAATACGAAATCTCTCAAAATCCACTTTCCATCAGGATGATGTTGTACCAAGATGGAGATTTTGACCATCGATGAATGCGATATTTCTTTCTTTCATGTATAAAATAAGGATAATCTATCCCCTCCCCCGAAACGCACTCAAAAGCGTAATCTCGTCAGCATATTCGATAGAACCAGCATGTGGAAGCCCCTTAGAAAGTCGAGAAATTTTTATAGCACGGGGCATATGCTCCATGGCATAGAGTGCTGTTGCCTCTCATTCGATATTTGGATTCATCGCGAGGATGATCTCATCGATCACGGTATTTGTAATAATCCGTTCAAAGAGAGAATCATAGTGGAGCTTATCCGGAGTGACTCACTGTATCGGAGAGATGACACCACCGAGTACATGATATCGTCCACGATACACTCATGTCCGCTCTATAGAAAGCATATCAAGGTAATCCTCTACTACACAGAGAGTATGAGTATCTCGTTTTTCATCATTACAGATACGACATACTGGAGAGTCAGATTCCGTCATACCATGACAGAGAGTACATTCTGATACATTTTCATGGAGGTCTGAAAGCGCCTTTGCAAAATTCCGTACATATGCAGGATTTGCCTTGAGAAGAAAAAATGCCAGTTTCGCAGCAGTTTTTTCTCAGATTCACGGAAGATAGTGAATCATATCGATGAGTCGTTTGAGGGATTCTGGCATATTATTCTTTGAGAGTATTTTTCATCACGATAAATGTCGGCTTCTGTATCTCTATCATTCGCGATACGGCAGGAGAGCTCACAACCGCATCAATAGACTTCCCTTCTGCTATACGGATATCGAGGAGATTTTCCTGAAATGAGAGTTCCCTATATTGCACCTGAAGCGTACGGATATTGTATCCTTTTGTTGCATTTTGATTCAGAATCCAGACATAGTAGACACCGAGGAGAGCAATCATCACGATAGCGAGAATATATGTCTGAGTAAATGAAAGTCTAAAATGTTCTCGAGCGGCTTTTCGCTCAGAGAAGAATGAGATATGTCATTTTTTTGCTACGAGAACATTGGCATTCATAAGACAAAAGTTTTGAGGGATTTATTTCTTTTCTACGATTCTGAGTTTCGCACTTCGACTTCTGGGATTTTCGGCTATTTCATCTGGAGTTGGCTCGATGGGTTTTTTTGTATATTTTGAGAGGAGTGCTGGGACTTTCGTTTGTCAGGTGATTTCATCTTGTTCATCTTTGAGATACTGCGCAAATATGTTTTTGACGAGTCTATCTTCGAGAGAGTGAAATGTGATAACAGCGATTTTTCCTCCTGGGGCAAGATGCTGGATAGCATATTCGAGAGAGTCTTCGATATGAGCAAATTCATCATTCACAGCAATACGCAATGCCTGGAAACATCGAAGTGGTGATTTTTGGTCGAAACTTGCCTCTGCGATGATATCACGAAGCTTTGCTGTTGTATCTATACGCATAGTTTTTCGCTTTTCGATAATAGCACGGGCGATATAGCGAGACTTGGGCTCATCAGCATAGCGGAAAAATACACGAGCAAGCTCTTCTTCAGAAGTGGTATGGATAAAATCTTCAGCCGTACGACCGTGTGTCCGATCAAATCGCATATCCAGTGGTCCATCCATACGCAGCGAAAATCCACGAGAACCATCATCATAGTGGAGACTACTGACTCAGAGATCATAGAGGATAAAATCTATTTTTTTCTCTTCTTTGAGTATATCCGCTATTTGAGCAAAACTCTCATTATAAAGAGAGACTTTTGCCTGCGTTTCGATAGATTCGAGTTTTTCTTTTGCGAGGACAAAGTTATCTCTATCACGATCAAAACCTATAAGCTCATCTCAATTTCCGAGAAAAGAAAGGAGCATACTCGCATGTCCACCGAGACCGAGTGTTGCATCGATCACCGTTTTTTTCGATGGATGGAGAGAAAAAACAGAACGAATTTCCTCAAAAAGTACTGGAGTATGAGACAAAAGTACAAGCGATAAATGATAAAAACGAACGCTTCAAAGATAGTATTTTTTCTGTTCCTGTCAAACCAAAATGGAGTAAAGTTTTTGACAAAAAATACACAAAAATCTCGACAAATAGAGAGATTGTGAAAAAAATGGCAAAAAACTCCCCATTTTCTTTTGAAAAATGAGGTATTTTTTCTATAATCAGCCCATGCCACAATTTAAAACAAAAAAACTCAAAACAGTCACTCCAACAGATAATGAAGGAATAATCCCAGAAAACACAATCATCAAAAAAAGACTCAGATACATCATCGGAGGATTTCTCGTGGTTTTAACTGGGGTTTTTCTCATAAACATGGGAATACAAGCTATGAGTAATATTCGTCTTTGAAGTTCTACTGGAGCTATTTTTAAGCCGATTACATTTCCTATATTTTCGACAAAACCAACAGATGAAAGTGTGACGAACATCCTCATTGCTGGAATCTGAGGAAAATGACACGAATGAGGAAATCTCACCGACTCACTCATGCTCGCATCGTTTGATGCAAAAAATAAACAAGTGACACTTCTCTCTCTTCCGAGAGACCTATTTGTAGCATATCCAAATCATACCTGAGCAGGCCGCATCAATACACTCTATGGAATAGGGAAGGAAAATGGGGAAGGAATAAATCTCCTCGCAAATAAAGTATCAGAAATCACGGGACAACCAATACAACACTATCTCGTTATCGACTTCGGATGATTTAAAGATCTCGTCGATGCACTTGGTTGAGTTGAGGTAGATGTCCCTCATGATCTCGTCGACCGCGAATATCCAGATGAAAACTGGGGATATACGACTTTTGTTGTTCGAGCATGAACACAGACATTTGATGGAAATACCGCCCTCAAGTATGCGAGAAGTCGACATTCGACGAGTGACTTTGATAGATCAGAACGACAGCAAATACTCATAAAAGCAATCAAGAATAAAGCACTGCAACTCGAAATACTCACGAACCCATCAAAAATAAAATCTCTGTATGATACAATATTATCCCATCTCGATAGCGATCTCACTCTTGGAAATATAGTAGATTTAGGTATCAAATTCCAAGACATACCATCCGATCATATCCATGTATACAATCTCAATAATGAGTGCTATTGAAGTATTTGTTCTGCATGAGCCTATCTCTATACCCCATCACGAGAATACTTTGGCGGAGCATCAGCTGTGATTCCGGAAAATGCAACAGCACAAAAACTCAGTGTCTATGATGATATAAAGAGATTTGTAAGTTTCATCTTTACATTTCCAGATATAAGAAATGATCGATATCCGATAAATATCATCACAACAAAAACAAATGAGAAGCAAGCAAAGAGACTTCTTCTCGAATTTCAAAAAATGTGACTTCAGATGGAGCCAAATAATGCCATACTCTTTACTGGATGACTCGATACTTCCCATATAAATATATATTGGAATATGGATGCTGACATAGGATTCTCTCCTGAAAATCTGATTGTAAAGGCACTGAAATCTATCGAGGAAACAATACCATATATCAGTGTTTCACATAATGAGTTTATCACCGATAAATGACCTCGTATAGAAATAGTTCTCGGAAAAGATGCTTCGTCATATTTTTCTTTTGCAAAAACACCTTTTTATCTCCCACTCATCGAATCTACAGGAAGTAATAGTACAACAGGAAATACTCTTTCATCTGAAGGAAAAGTAAATAAAATAAATACCTCTACAAAAACACAAACAAAAACCATCCCCTCAACTACTCCATACACGGTAGCACCTGGGGAATGGGAAAACTTTTAGTTGTTTTACCAATAATAACTATGAGACATCTCTCAAAAAAACTCCATGAGATTATTCGTTCAAAAAGAAAAAGAACCAATTTTTCCATGCATCCTCTGAGGAAAATAATTGGAATATGCGTCATGATAGGGAGCCTATTACTTTGATGAACTCTTTTGTATTTTTTTCATGGAATGCCATCTATAGAGTCTATGGCAAATGGGAACTTTTTTCGTGAAAGTAGTGTTATTTATGATAAAGATGGGAATGAAATTTATAGTATTTTCAAAGATGGAAAACGCACATATATTCCCTATGATACAATATCTCAGTCAATAAAAGATGCTATCATCAGTGCGGAAGATAGGACATTTTTCGAAAATCCAGGAGTAGACTTTCGTGGTCTCCTCAGAGTGGCTGCAACCTATGTCACAGGAAACTATGGACGAGTATGATGAGCATCGACGATTTCTCAGCAACTTATCAAAAATACACTCCTTTCAAACGAACGATCAATAAAACGAAAAATTCAAGAAGGATATCTCTCCTATAGGCTCAATAATAACTACACAAAAGAGAAGATTCTCGAAATGTACCTTAATGCTATATCATTTGGATATAATGCAAATGGTATTGAACAAGCTTCTCGCACATTTTTCGGGAAGAGTGCAAAAGATGTCTGACCACTCGGAGCAACGATACTTGCTTCTCTTCCAAATGGACCGACAAAATTTTCACCATACCTCCATCGCGATGTACTTATGGGAAAACTCGATGTCTATCCAACGGGGAATCCTGAAAATACAAAGACACTTATCACAACCGAAGATAAAAAGAATTATGCATCCCTTTATACTGGATTTAAATCATACATAGGTTCGTTGACTTTCAATAGATCCGATAAATGACTCAAGGTATGTAATGTTATAAATGCTAATATAAAATGATGAGTATTTGAAGCAGATGATACAGGTTGTATCAGTCTCGCATTTAATGATGTTATCAAATTTTTCTCAAATATTACGATAGAAAAAGAAATATCAACAGAAAATGGGTTACAAAAATATACGATTGAATATACAATCGGAAGAAAAGACTTTGTCGCCTCTCAAATGCTCGAAGATGCAAAAATAGACGGACCAACATTTGGAAAAATACTCTCTGATGGTATTGACTTTGAATTTAAAAAATACTCTGAAAATATCAAGTATCCATATTTTGTGATGTATATAAAAGAATATCTGGAAAATAAATATGGCAAAGATATCGATATCACAAGTGGTCTAAAAATCTATACAACTATTGATCCAAAACTCCAGGAAAAAGCAGAAGAACTCATAAAAAAACAAGTTGCCATAAATAAAGTACAGTACTGAGCATCCAGTGCTGCACTCGTGAGTATGGATAATACCTCTGGAAAACTCCTCGCTATGGTGGGTGGTCCGGATTATTTTGATATAGAACATGGAGGTAATAATAATATGGCAACGGCACTGAGACAACCTGGGTCATCCTTTAAGCCATTTATCTATTGACTCGCAATTTCAAAAAATCCAATAGGTCCAGAAAGTCCTATTGCTGATGCAAAAACAGACTTTGGAGAATGGACACCAGACAACTATGATAGAGAATTTTATGGTGTCATGATGGTAAAAAACGCTCTAGCATATTCACGAAACATCCCTGCTATCAAAATGTTTTATCTTGCAGGTGGCGAAGATACGATTATAAAATTTGGGAAGAGTCTCGGACTTGGTACTCTCAAGGAAAATGCTTGATATGGAGCGCCTCTCGCTATAGGAACTGCGGAAGTGAGACCACTTGATATGATGCAAGCATATAGTGTCTTTGCAAATCTTGGGATAAAAAGAGATTTTTATGCTATAGAGAAAATAGAAGATAGCGATGGAAATATTATTGAGGAAAAAATAGCTTCCGAAAAAGATAATACCATCTTCTCACCAGAAGCAAGCTATATAGTCAATAGTATCCTCTCGGATAATAGTGCTCGACCAGAATCCACATTTTGGAGAAATGCGCTCAGTATAGGATGAAAAATAGTTGCAGCAAAAACAGGAACTTCGAATAAGGATCTCAGTAAAAATGGAGAGAAGAAAATTCTCCCACGAGATCTCTGGACTATATGATATACTCCGGATATCACGACGGTTGTTTGGGCTGGAAATGTCGATGGAAAAGAAACAAAGTGAAATTGTGACGGGCTCAATTGTGCGGCCCCTATTTGGCGTGGTTTTATGGATTTTGCTCTCAAGGGTAAGGAAAACACCGGATGGAAAAAACCAAGTGGACTCTATACATATAACATAGTGAAATCGAGTGGGAAACTCGCCACCTCAGATACTCCTGCGGATCAAATTGTCAGCACACTTATGGCGGTAAAATTTGATAAATACGATGATGGACTCAAGGAAATAGAAGTTGATTCACTCTGTAATGGTCCTGTAGCAGAAAATACGCCACCCGAAGCAATAAAAAAAATATACATTCCTGGCTCAAAACCAATCATCGATGGATATGATCCTGCATGGACTTCTGGATTTTTTGATGCTATAAATAGTACAAAATGAATGACTGGAACCCTTTCTCAAGTAACGCAATCAAATACGCCATGTGAAAGACCAGGTGGACCAGGAAATATATCAATTTCTATACAATCTGTATGAGTGAGTAGCGAGAAAATAGGCGGAAAGAAAACTATGGAAGTGACATGGATTGGAGACAGAAAGATTGCAACTCTGAGAATCTCTTACCAAGATGAGGTCAAAAGAGAAATACAATACGCAACAGGAGCAAACGATAGATGAACTGAAAGAATTGCTATAGAAAATATAAAAGAAGGTGCTGTTTTGAAGGTAGAGGCAATTGATACATTTGGCTTTAAGTACACGGAATCAAAAACCATCGTACAAGAAAGTACTGTGTCCTGAACAGACTCGTCAACAAATACACCAGTAGATACAACAATCATAAATCCTGAGATTATCCTCTCAAATCCGAAAAATGGAAAAATCAGCATTTATCTCGGAGACGCATTTAATCTCCGATTTCAAACGAAAGTATGAACTGCAAATCGAGAAGTACAAGTCTCTATCGATGATACCACACTCCAAAATGCAAATGCATGAGAATTTTTCGTCATACCAATATCCTCAACAAATCTCACAGCAGGAAACCATTCAGGAAAAATCACTCTTATAGATGGAAATTTTAAAACAACAACAAAGAAATTTACCATAACTGTTATCCCTCGTTAATATGCACTATAAAAATGTCACTCTCTCATATGGTGAAAGAACTATTCTTCGAGATGTTTCTTTTACTATTGCACCAGGAGAATTTGTATTTCTCATAGGAGCCTCTGGAAGTGGGAAAACAAGTCTTATTCGTTCAATTATATGATATATATGAGTAAAGCATGGTCATATATACGATGATAGAGAACGCGATATATCTCTTTTGTCTCCAAAAGAACTCATAGCATATAGACGCAATATCGGCATTATCTTTCAAGATTTTAAACTTCTCCCAAAAAAAACTGTACGGGAAAATGTGGCATTTGCACTCGAAGTAAGTGGATATGGAAAAGATATTATTGGAAAAAGAGTTCCTGAGGTACTCTCTCAAGTATGACTCCTTTCAAAAAAAGATAAATTTATAGAAACTCTCTCTGGTGGAGAAATACAGAGAGTTTGTATTGCTCGAGCACTCATACACTCCCCTGCTATCATCATTGGTGATGAACCAACAGGAAACCTCGACCGAAAAAATGCCGATGAAATTATTATGCTTCTCGAAAAACTCAATCAAGAGGGAAAAACTATCATTATGTCTACACATGATGAGTATATAGTAAATACGCTCAAAAAAAGAGTCATCGCTTTTCAGGATGGGAAAATTATCTCTGATACGATAGGAGGAACTTATTGTCTCTAGCCTTTCAAGTATCTCTAACGAAAAAATATGCTCCACGAAGAAAGTCTCGGAAAAAAATTTGTGAATCGAGGTTTTTGGCTCTATGCCTTTACCTTTTTGATATGACCCCTTGGTTATATTACAAAAATGATTATATCACGAGATCTCAGCGTAAGTGAGGTATGAGTTATTTATGGTGTTATCAGTTTTGTAACCCTGATATCTACCTATAATGACCTTGGCTGCACAGAAAGTCTCAACTACTTTCTTCCAAAACATATCATCAATAAAACATACGGAAAAGCAAAATACCTCCTGGGGCTCACCCTCAAAATCCAGACAATTACCAGTATATTCCTCTGTTTGACACTATTTTTTATAGCACCATGGCTTGCTCGAGTATATTTCTGAAATACTGAAATAGTAACAATACTGAGAATTTCATGACTCTATTTTATTGGTGTGAATATTTTTCATATTGTTGGAATACTCTTCTCGATTGCACAGGATACGAAACTCCAGAAGTGAGTGGAACTCGTGCGGATTTTATCTGTTACTATAGCTGTAAGTATACTCTATTTTTCAGAAAGTGGTAACACAGAACGATATATGTGGGCATGGGTAGCTGGACTTTTTATTGCCATTCTCTTTGCAATTTATTGGGCATATAACAAATATTATAAAACATATTTCTCTGGTATAGAATCTATTTTAGATACGGAAGAAAGGAAGGCATTTTTTAAGTACTCTTTTGCAACACTTCTAACGAGCAATATCTGAATGGTGCTCTCACAAGTAGATATGCAGATGATTATCTACATTCTCTGAGCTGAGGCAACGGGATATTATTCAAATTACCTTTCACTCATGAATATCCCATTCATGTTTATTAGTCCTATTATAGCCTTTCTCTTCCCCGTGATATCTGAGCTCAATTCGAGAAATGATACTATAAAAATGCGTATGCTTTGTGGAAGATTTACACTCTACTTCAGTATAATTGGAATATGGATATCTGTTTTTATGTTTCAGATGTGAGAAGATCTTGCATCCATATTCTTTTCTGAAAAATTTAGAATGTCAGGAATCATTCTTGCTTACTCATCACTCTTTCTCTGTTTCAATCTTCTTATACAAGTAAATTTTCAGTTTCTTGCAGGAACATGACAGATACAATCTCGCGCGAGAATACTCATGACGATACTTCCTATAAATATCATTCTCAATTATATATTCATCCACCTTTACGGTGTTGCTGGTTCTGCTCTTGCTGTCGGGCTCTCTTGGATACCGCTCTGGTATCTCTCATATAGAGCAACGCGAGAATATCATGAAGCAATCCCCATTCTTGATATCCTAAAAAATATCATCCTAGCACTCTGTGCGTACGGTATTATTTACTTTTGAAGTTCTTTTCTTTATATCAGCAATACGATTCTCTTACTTTGCTTTGCAGTTTTGATAAATTTGCTTATATTTCTCCCTGGAAATCTCAAAATAATTCAAGAATTTATCTGAATTATCAAAGAAAGTAGAAAATAATTCTTTATCCCCTTTATCATGCTCCAACTCATACTTGCTGGAATAGGCTTTGCCCTATGGGCACTCCATACTATACTTACCTATTATTCAACTTCGTATAGCCCTATCAATCATATAGAACAAACGACGGGATATGGGGCATATCTCGTTTCTCTCGTTGTAGTATATCTTCTCTATAAGGGGCATTCTATTTTTATAGCCAAAAAAAAGGAAGTCGTATTTCATTTTTGGAATATACTCGGATTTATTGTTCTCCAAATTGCCGTACTATCAATTGCATTTAGTGCAAACACTCCAACACTGATGGGATGAATCTCTCCATCAAGTATGGTGTTATTTTTTCATATACTCGGATTTTCGATATATCCGCTCATTCTCCTACTCCTTTGGAGAGTAGTGTGATATACAATACTTCAATGCGCATTCAAGAATTGGTCATCACAGTTTTTGAGACTCCGAGTTCCAGCAGAGATAGCAATAGGAATTCTTGTGTTCACGACAGGACTCATTTGACTTTGAGAATTTTGACTCTATACCACGACAGGACTCATTTGACTTCTGATTGTTCTCGGGACTATAGGATGGAATGGATGGAAAGAAACATATAAAAATATCTTCGAATCGAAGATCATATTTCCAGCACACTCAAAAGAAAGTGGACTCATAGAACTCATCAATCCAAGACTCTTGTCAGCTGAATTTGCTTTTATGATGCTGAGCTTTCTTGTGTGAGTTTCACTCATTAGTATAATACGACCGATGCCTATAGGATGGGATGATCTCTGAGTATATATGAACTTCCCAAAAATGATGGCACTTTCAGGAAATCTTCTTGAATGAGCTGGTATGTATACATGGCAACTCATTACTGGAACTGGATTTTTATTCTCAAATATATACGGTTCAACAAATCTCGCAACGCAAGCATTTTATGTTAATCAACTCGGATGAATCCTTGCAATAATTTCGATTATATGTGGGCTCTCTCTTTTATTTGAATCAAAAGAAAGAAAATATTTACTCGCACTTCCGATTATTTTTGCACTCGTATTTTATGCTATGCCGATGAATATATTTCAGCAAGCAAAAGATATGAAACTTGATCCTGCTCTCCTCTGAGTGAGTATAGCATGACTTTCAATACTGATTTCTGGATGGAAAAAAGAGTACTCACAAAAGGAATCAATTCCATTTATTCTCATTGCATGAGTCATTATATGA
This sequence comes from Patescibacteria group bacterium, assembly GCA_031539225.1. Taxonomy (GTDB): domain Bacteria; phylum Patescibacteriota; class Gracilibacteria; order BD1-5; family UBA2023; genus JABFSX01. Next base: position 34,941 of record JAVKLJ010000001.1, read on the forward strand.
CTCGCATTTACTGTGAAATTCACTACTCTCATGCTCATACTTTGAGCATTATGACTTATCGCATATAGGAGTCTCTCTTTATGTGGATTTATGTCATTCTTTTTTCTCTTTCTTGGTATATTTACAAAGCTTGGGCTTTGGACACAGCTCAATGTATGGATGCCTTCTGATCCAGCTCTTCTAGGTACAGTATCATTTTCACTCCTTGCTCTTGGAGGTATATTTTGATGAATTGGTATATGGAAACATGGTATGAGCAAATGAAAAACATGGATATATACAAGCCTCGTATTCCTCATCGGAGTAGTCATAGGACTCACTCCATGGATCATAAAAAATACAGCTGAGATGCAACCATGGAGTGCCTATAAAACCATCGGTATGAAAGCATCGGTGATGAACTCAATACTCAGTGGATCTGGAGGTTCATATATTCCAGACTATACAAAAATTTACTCAACAAAGGAATACGAAGATAGACAGAAAAAACTCTCCGATGTATGAATCACTGGAAGTGGACAATCCCAAAACGAAGACATGGGAAGATATTTTGGATACGATAAATGAATCAATAACTACCTAAAACTTCCCGCAAATCTCACATTCCAGAAAAATCAAGCTGGTGAATTTACGGATATTACTTATATTTTTCTTGCATTTATCCCAGCAATCTTCCTGTTTGCTCGATGAAGAAAATATATATTTCCAGTTTTTGTAGGTATAATAATGCTATTTCTTTACTTCTACTATTTTCATGAAGCAACAAGAATATTCTTTGGAAATATTTTCAATATAGAAAATCTTCTTGTATGATATGCTGTTCTTTGATGTATAAATATTGCTTGGGTGCTTCTTGTATTTTTCGGACTTTCAGACAAACACGAGGAAAATGAAAAAATCAAAGAAATTTCTATACTCCTAGCAGTCTATGGTTTTCTCTTCCTCATAAGTGCATTCGGAATTGTATGGTATGGTATAGTCGTATACTATCTTTTCTTTATTCTCATAGGACTTGCTGGAAGTAGTTTTCTGAGCTATACAGATAAAGAACATAAAGATGAAAACCACTTCAGCGTACAAGTCACTATTGCTCTCGTATTTGCAATATTTATTCTTGTATATTTTCTCCGTTCAGCATTCCCACATGGTTGGAATAACCTCAAAGAGTCATCTGGATATGGAGAATTCAAATATGGACTCCTCTCCCAAGAGGAAGCAATATTCGGGTATAGACAAGACTATACAACTTCGATTGCTTCGATGAATATTAGTCACACTGATAAGCTTATAGAAAAAGCCAAAAATGAAGCAAAAACAGAAAAACTCAAAACACTTTTTGCATCTGAAAAGCTTCAATGAATATCTATACATGATTTTATATCTCTTCTGTTTTCTCTCGGAACAACAAAAGATATAGCAATAAGAAATGATGCAAAAAATGTTGCAAACTTTACTTATAAATCTATCCTCTACCCAAAAACATATGCTCCAGAATTGGTAAATACAGGTGGGATTTATCGTATTGGAACATTTATGACATATTTAATCAATGAAAATAGAAAACGATATCTTGATGATAGTCTCATATTTTCATTCGATACATTTTTCTACGATACAAATCCAGATGTGACTGTAGAAAGAATGAAAAAACTCGGGCTCAAATATCTCCTCGTAGATCTCAATGCAGCAACGATAGATAAAGATCCTCGCCATGTTCTCACAGATAGGTTTGAAAAACTTCTCAAAACTATGCGATCTGAAAAACTCACACTCGTTGATACTGATAGTATCTGTCTCAGACTCGCAATAGATGAATCGAAAAGGTGACTCCTGAAAACAGATGATGAATTTATAAATCTTGGTGGAACAAACTACGAAAGTTACCGAAACCAGAGTGGTACACTCATGCAAATGGGGCGATGACAAAAACAAGCTTATTGTTTTAATTATATCCTCAAAAAAATTGCTACAGAAAATCCTGATACTCTTTATGAATATCTCATTCCAATTCGTGAGGCTATAAAAAATTCTTGAGCAGATACAGACGAAAAAAAGCTCCAACAAATATTTAGTCAGTATATCTGACAAAGTTGGTTCACTCTCTTCGAGATACAATAAATAGAAAAACTCCCATATTATGGGAGTTTTTCTATAGCATCTCGGAACTGATGTGCTCGATCGAGATAATCGCGAAAGAGTCAAAATGATGCACAACCAGGTGAAAGCATGAGAATATCACCAAATTTCTTTTTCTCATAAAGCCAACCCACTCATTCATCGAGAGAATCAGTCGCAACATAGGGGATGTTTTCTTGTTTTGCAATTTGGATAAATTTTTCCTTTGTAGCACCTATACATACCATTGCCTTGACTCGATTATGAAACTTTTTTGCAAGATGAAGAAATGAATCACCCTTATCAGAACCACCAACTATCAATAAGAGATTTTTCGTATTTCCATATGCTCCGAGAGCCGCTTCTAAACTCTGGCTTGATGTAGATTTTGAATCCTCTACAAAGATGACTCCATTTTTTTCTCAAACCTTTTCGAGCCTATGAGGAAGTCCATAGATTTCAGCTATATACTTCTTTACTCGTTTTGAGCATATTTTCATTTCATTTGCAATGATACCTACAGAGAGGAGATTCATGGCATTATGAAATCCAGAAAAATGGGTTTCAGAAAGTTTATATTTTTTCCTGCCAGAAATCACGATATTTTCGCCATCTGTCTTATCTTTCCCTTCTCACTGAAATATACGAATATTCTCTGGAATTTTGATTTTTAGAGAATTTTCACGAGTAAAGTCGAGAATTTGATTATTGAGAACTGCTCTTTTTTTTGTATGCAATAAGAGATTCATCTTTGCATCAAGATATTCCTGAAGATCTCTATGCCAGTTGAGATGATCAGATTTAAAATTTGTAAATAGCGAAAAATCAGACATAAATTCACGAAGCATGTATGACATAAAACTCGAAATTTCTATAACAATATATCATTTTTTCTCTCATTTTTTGAGAATATCGAGAACTGTCGCTGAAAATGGAATATCAAAATTCCCTGAAAGATAGACTGGGAAATTTTTTCCATTTTTTGTTACGGTTTTGTTACAATTTTCTTTGACAGAATACTCCTTATGTAGTATATTATACATCATCCAACTCGTTGTAGATTTACCATCAGTTCCGGTAATGGATATAATTCTAAAAGATTTAGGCAAAAATCTATATGCAAAATCAAGCTCTGAAAGGATTTTCCCAGTTTGATAAATCGGATGAGTTCCTGGAACTCATGGCGAAGGGATGATGTACTCGTAGACATCGTATGATAGAGGTGCCCTAGTATCATCAACCATCTGATATGAAATATTTTGGTATTCACACAGGCTTGCGAGAGCATTACCCACCTTACCACTTCAGTAAATTAAAATCATATGTTTAGTATAAGAAAAAAACATAAAGTACAAATCCTAAATGAGAAAGATGGTTTTATGTCGTGAGTTGCAGAAATACACACCAGTGATATAGACGCTCTGAGAAAAGAAAGTCATATAACGAGAATGCAATTAAGTATTCCGAAAACTATTGAATCCATAATCAATCTGACACCACAAGAAGAAATAGAAGAACAAATTCGCCTACATTTTCCTAATCGATGAGCAACAAAAAAACTTCATAGTTTTTTAATGAAGCATCGATATGTATTTACAGACCTCATACGAGTCATGCATAGATACCGAAAGAATGACTCGATAAAATGATGGCACATTGATGATAATAATATTCCAAAAATACAACAAATATTCCTTTTTCGTGGACGCGAAGAAGATTTATGAGAAGAAATAGCATCTTTTATAGAACTCATAACAACAAACTCGGATTTCATAGAGTTTACATCAAAACAAGATTCGATATTTGATATAGGTTCTTATGACTTTTCTCTATGAATGAGAAACCATGATAATCAATTTGATATAAAAAAAGCGAAGAAAAATATCCGAAAGCTCATCATTACAGGAATGATAGGCAATATTCAATGATGCACTGAAGCAAATCTTGAACATCACTTTTGATTGATGAAAGATAAGATTTTTAAGTATATTAATGAAATTTATTGAGTGTATCTTAGCGATATAGAATGGGTAACAACTCTGGAACAACTCACATGCGAACTTGCCAAACTCTTTGAAACAGGAAAAGGAAACAATAGAAAAAGGGCATGGAGAATGGTACAAGCATTTCATTGGTGAGATATTGTAGATATAGAATATCGTTACAGTAAAACCAAAGAACGCCTTTCTGATGTTGCTGAAAAACTCAATAAAAATGGGATAAACATAAATATGAATGAATTATCTCACTCAACAAATGTACAGTGAGTAGAAATATGGTCAGCACCATGGGAATTTAAAGGAAAAATAATAATTGTGTCATGGAGAGCAAAAACCCCAAAAAGCATGATAAAAAAACTCAGCTGAACAGAAGAGTATGTACGAACAACTTCTATTCGAGATGAGTTATGAATTTCATTTACTTACGATGATAATACGCCTTCGGAAGATATAGTAGAAATAATGAAATTATGATCAAATATGCTCGCGGATCATGGGTATATACTCAAAAACAAATGAGAAATCAATGATGATAAAATATTTCAGGAATTAATGGAAAATTCACCGAAAAAACCGCTTTTCTCAAATCAAGAACCATGATGAAATCCAAATATGCAAAATGCAAGTCAAAGTGGATTTATGAGTATATGACGAGGGAGAAAAAAAGAAGCAATCGGATGTGAAATACAGTATAGTAAAAAATGATGAATGGATTGGAAAAAGAAAGAAGATATTATATATAAACTCAAGGAAGCCATCAAGGCATGAATGAGATGAGCAGAACAAGCATCACCAAAAGAAATATTCGATGAATTTACACGAGAAATTCATAGAAATGAACTCATAAATATATGTAATCCTGATACTGGTAAAAGTCTTTGAATATCAAGTTACAATGAGCTCATGAAGTATTTTATAGAAAAAAATTTTATCATTCCTCATTTTTGAGTTTATAATGAGAAAACTATACTCCTATTTACAACAGGAACATATATGCTGACTTTTGAGAGAAAATGGAATATGCGACCACTAATAAAATCTATAAATAAGGAAGAATACGATAAAATGATTGCTGTTATAGATTGATTAACAGAAACTCATTAATAAAAATCTTTCCTTTTCATCCACTCACCAAACTTTCTCGCAGCCTCAACTCCTGGATCAATTAGATCTGGGAGTTTTTTATTTCTTTTAATATAATATTTTTCTATAGAGTTCCGAATAAGTGGATAATGCGTACACCCGAGAACAAGCGCTTCAATATCAGAAGAAAAATGACTGAGATACACATCAAGTAAGCCATCTATCTGATCTCACTCTACAATCCCCTGCTCAATCAAAGGAACGAGTCAAGGGGCAGAGATTTCTTCGACCGAGACAGAATCATCGAGAATATGCACTCGTTCCTTGTACATACGAGTTCTCACAGTTGCCTCTGTGGCGAGTACACCAATCTTTTTATATCACCCTTCGACGACAGCTTCCGCACCAGGAACTGTCACTCAGAGAATATGTCTTCAGGAATATACTTCTTGCTGAAGCCACCTGAGTGCATGGACACTTGCAGTATTACAGGCAAGTATGATGACATCTGCTCATCTCTCAAAAAGTCTTTCTACTCAAGCTTTTGTCAGTCTTCGTATCTCATCTTGTGTCTTATCTCCATATGGTGCATTTTCTCTATCCATTTCGAGGATCATATCTATATTAGGAAAGTATGACTGAAAAACCTCCATAACGAGTTTTCATCAAAGTCACGAATCAAAAAATCAGATACACAGATTAGATTTTTGCATAAAAAAAATCGGGGATTATGTCCCCGATTGTATGAAACTTTGATTCTTTTACAATTATTTCTTATATCCGATAAATGCGAAAGTTTTATGATGCATTTTCTTCGCTGTCACCTCGATAAGGACTCGACTCACCCACATAGCAGTAAAAAGTGAGAGGACGATACCGAGACCGAGCATAAGACCGAATCATTTAATGAGAGATATACCGAATATATAGAGAATAGCAGCCGATGTCAATGAAGTAATATGAGAATCCCAAATTGCTGTCCATGATTTTTCAAAACCAATATGTGTTGCTTTTTCGAGAGGATGTCCTTCACGGAGTGCTTCACGCATTCTCTCGAATATGAGGATATTTGCATCGATGGCAAGACCGATCGAGAGGATGATACCAGCGATAGAAGCAAGTGTGAGAACAGGACCAAAAAGTTTTACAAGGGCAACAAGGATCAGTGTATAAATCACGAGAGCCACTCCAGCGAGAAGTCAACTTATATGATAGAAATAAGTCAGAAACGCTATAATGAGACCGAGACCAATGAGACCTGCGAGAAGAATCTCTGAAAGTGCATGAGAACCAATTTTAGCATCAATCGTTCGTTCACTTGTGAGGTATATAGGAGCAGGAACAATACCAGTATTGATATCATTTGCGAGTTTTTGTGCTGATTGTACAGTATAGTCACCAGTGATGACAGCTCGACCATCAGGTATAACTGCTTGAACTGTAGGAGCTGTGAGCATCTGTCCACCGACAAATATAGCAATCTGCTTCCCTATCAGTCTTTTTGTGAGTTCAGCAAATATCTTTTTTCCTTCCTCATTGAATGTGAGTTCTACTTGAGGTTGTCCTCATTGAGTAAAGCCAACCCCAGCACTCACGAGGTATTTATCACCGAGAACTTTTCCATCCTTTGTTTTTGCTTGAGTCCATGAACTTGCTCGTTCATCTATGAATATGTATGAATATGAATAATTTCCTGTTCCTGTTTTTGAATTAATTTCTACAAGAGCATATCCAGTATTACTCTTGATAGTAGGATTTCCATCCTGATCCATACTGTATTCTATATTTCCTTGAGTGATAAGTATCGGTGAATGGTATGGGAATTTTTCTACTTTTTCAATTCCAGGAAATGTAGCTTCTGGAGGAAGACTTCCAGTTCATGATGCAAAGACAACATTTTCATATTGATCACGATATTTTTGTCCTATCGTTGCAAATGGTGTTGTACTCATCTCATTCCAAGCCTTATTTGCGAGTTCTTTTCTTTCTTCTCTATCAGAGTCAGTAATATTTGTCTTTGCTTCGCGAAACTCGAGTTGTACAACTTTTCCGATAGTTGCTTTTGCTTTTTCAGTATCCTCCGCACTTTTCTTTCTCTTTTCGCTTTCAGAAACATTTCCATAGTCACGAGTAGGAATCTGGACAATGATATGAGATTCATCACCATATTTTGCTGTCTGAATTGTTGGTTCCGCGAGACCAAGAGAGTTTACGCGTTTATCGATAACTGACTTGATTCCTTCGATGATATTTTGTTCACTCCAAGTTGCAGTACCAGTCTGTGATTTGAGTGTTTCAAAATCAACCTTATAATCGAGCTCTACACCTCATTGAAGATCAAGTCCGAGAGTATACGGCTTAGCAAGAAATGGTATATCGATACCAAATTTTTCCCATGGTGTAATATATGCAAGCGATAAAACTACGAGAAAAATAACAAAGAAAAATCTATGTGAAAGTTTCATAATTCGAATGGAGTGAGAGAAATAAGAAGAGTGAAACGAATTTTTATTTTCGAACGGAATGCAGAATTTCCCAAAGGATAATTCAAATGAAATGAGAGAATAAAAAGATTGTTTGGGCAGATTATAGAAAAAGATAACAATTTTGCAAGGAGACTTTTTGCAAAGAAAAGAAAAATATGTTAGACTCAGTAAGTATTACAAAATTCAGTATTCTCTATTTTTCTAATTTTCATCATATGTCACTCGTCGAACAAGCAAAAGAATTTGTCTTCCCACTCCTCGAAAAATCATGTGGAGACTATCCATATCACAATCCAAACCATACACAACTCGTCTATAATCGAGCGAGCTATCTCGGGCTCGCAGAGAATGTAAATAGTGAAGACCTCGAAGATCTCCAGATTGCATGTATTTTTCATGATACTGGCTTCACAGAACAATATGAAAAAAATGAATTTATCGGGGCTCGCATCGCGCGCAAATGGCTTGAAGAAAAAAACCATCCAAAAGAACGAATCGAAAAAATCGAATGAATCATCATGGCGACAGTACTTTTTTCAAAGCCAAAAAATCTCCTCGAAGAAATCATCCAAGATGCTGATCTCGATAATATCGGGACAAAGGAAGAATTTTATTACTCGCTCGATTATCTCGATGAAATCCGCAGAATCGGAAAAATAGAAATGCCAGATTGCTCATATTGGCAATTCGTCTATACGCTCCTCACGAAATACAAGTTTCACACTCCGACAGCCAAAAAAGAACGCCATGCTCAGCAGCTCCTCGATGTAGATCATATGGAAAAATTTCTCAATATGATGAACTGTGAAGTCCCATCTCACGAAGTACATCGTATGTCGAGTGTGCAATAATTATCGTTATCTTGGATACATTCATTGAAGAATTTTCCATACTGATTGAGCTGATTGAAAGCCTAATGTCATACAATCAACACCATATCTGAGGGTACCAGGTTGCCCAATATGTCATCTTAGATTTGGAGGAATTGGAGAAAATGGCCATGGACGAGACTCAGTTGATGGTGGTTTAGAAGTATCAGGAGACTTATAGAATAAACTGAAACAGTTAATATCTTTCAGAGTGAACATAAGAAAAATGGATAAAAATAAACTCTGTTATTGTACCATATTTTTTACATTTACAAGAGTTTGTTTTGATTCTGAATATATTGATATTAGCACTTATAAAAAATAGGTGCTAAATTTTTTTGACTTTTTATTTCAATTTTATAAAATCAGAGGAAGTATAGGATAAAAGAATTTTTATTCCGCGGATATATCTCTATACTCTCTATATCTTATTTTTTAACTTTTCTTTTTTTATGAGCATCTCTCATGATATGATCGAAAAGATCACTCCCCTCTCGGATAGAGTACTTCTGAAACCTGTAGAGGCAGATAAGGTCACAGCATCAGGTATCATCATCCCTGATAGTGCCAACAAAGAACGACCATCCGTCTATGAGGTCATCGCTATCGGACCTGGAAAGATGGACAAAAATGGACAAGAAATAAAAATCGACCTCAAGAAATGAGATCGAGTTATCAGCGGACAATACTCTGGTGATGATGTAAAAGTCGGAGATACTACTTATAAGATAGTAGCGTTTGAGTATATTTTGGCGAAAATCGCATAATTTTCATAGATGAAAAACAGGTTTTTCGGGGTTTGGGGAGAGAAACTGTCTGAGTCAGATGAAAAACAGAAAATAGATGAGCAAAGCGAACGAGTTTTTCTCTCCCCAATAGTTTTGGTACTTTTTCTACAAAAAGTACATAATACTCCTAAAGAACTCCCTATGGATTTAAAAACTTTTGTAAAAGAATCTCTGATTCAAATCGATGAAGCATTAGCTGAAACATCTGAAAGATTTACTCAATATAGTTATAAATATTGAAGAAATACTTGAGGAAATCCAACTATTGACTTTGAAGTGCAAGTCTACGCTTCTGAATGAACATGAACAACATGATGAGCATGAATAAGCGTTGCTTGATGGAAATTATGAATGAACTGAGAAAGTAAGAACTCAAACTATGAACAAAGCAAAATCAGCTTTAGTGTTGTAAGAGAAAATACACCTAAACAAGATAAGATCGAAAGAGAAGAAAGGAAAAAACATGCTCCAGTATTAAAAACCTATACCCCATTTAATGCATAACCTTTAATAACCATGTCAAAACAAATTCACTTCGGAGACGAAGCTCGTCTCAAGATGTTCTCCGGTATGGAGAAAGTCGCAAAAACAGTAACGGCTACTATGGGACCAAAAGGTCGCAATGTGATATTCGCTAAATCCTACGGCGCGCCTCAGGTAACCAACGATGGTGTCACTATAGCAAAAGAAATCGAACTCGAAGATAAAATCGAGAATATGGGTGCGGAGCTCATAAAAGAAGCTGCGAGCCGTACAAACGATGCTGCCGGTGATGGAACAACTACTGCCACTCTCCTCACCTATGCAATGGTGAAAGAATGACTCCGTGAAATCCGCTCTGGAATCAACGCAATAGAGCTCAAAAATGGTATGAAAAAAGCAGGCTCTCTCGTCGTAGATGAACTCGCTCGTATGAGTCAAACCCTGGGTACTCAGGAAGAAATAGAGCAAGTCGCAACGATATCAGCTCAAGATGCTGAAGTTGGACAGATTATCGCATCTGCCATGGAGAAGGTCGGAAAAGATGGCGTTATCACTGTCGAAGAAGGTCGTACATTTGGACTCGAAGTCGAAGTCACAGAAGGTATGAAATTCGATAATGGATATATCTCTCCGTATATGATCACTGATGGAGAGAAGATGGAATGACGAATCTCCGATGCGCATATCCTCATCACAGACAAAAAAATCTCATCGCTCAAGGATATCCTCGGCGTCCTCGAATCTCTGGCACAATCAGGAAGAAGAGAACTCGTCATCATCGCAGATGATATCGACGGAGAAGCACTCACAGGTATCATCCTCAACAAACTCAAATGAGTCCTCACAGTTCTCGGTATCAAAGCTCCAGGATTTGGCGACAAGAAAAAAGAAATGCTCAAGGATCTCGCTATCCTCACAGGTGCAACTCTCATCACAGAAGAAACTGGATACAAGCTCGAAAACGCATCTATCGAACATCTCGGTCATGCGAAGGCAGTCGTATCAACAAAAGATAGCACGACCATCATCTCTGGTGGTGGAGACAAGCATCTCATCAATACACGAGTAAATGAACTCCGTAATCAAATAGAAGCAACAAAGAGTGACTACGATAAGGAAAAACTCGCTGAACGCATCGCAAAACTCGCAGGTGGAATCGCAGTTATCAAAGTAGGTGCTGCAAGTGAAGTAGAAATGAAAGAAAAGAAACTCCGCATAGAAGATGCACTGAATGCAACCAAGGCTGCAGTCGATGAGGGTATCGTTGCTGGTGGTGGAGTAGCACTCCTCAAGGCTGCAAAAGTACTCGAAAAAGTGAACCTCACAAAAGAGGAAAAAGTCTGAGCTGATATCGTCGCTCGTGCACTTACCTACCCTGTTCGTCAAATCGCTGACAATGCAGGAAAAGAAGGTGCAGTCGTAGTAAATGAAGTTGCTTCAAGCGCTGATGCGAACTACGGATATGATGCTGCTCGAGATGAATATAAAGACCTCGTAAAAGCTGGTATCATCGACCCAACAAAAGTTGCTCGTTCTGCTCTCCAAAATGCTGTCTCTATCGCTGGAATGTTCCTCACGACAGAGGCTCTCATCGTGGATGCTCCGAAAAAAGAAGAAGCACCTGCAATGCCTCCTGGAGGTATGGGTGGTATGGGGTGAATGGGAATGTATTAGAAGCAAGAAATAAAAAAACACCGAATATTCGGTGTTTTTTTATTGTAGTTTAGTGTTTTACATTTTCAGCTATTCTTCTTTTTATTTCTGTTTTCATTTCTTCAGCATGTTTCGATCGTTCGAGGAGGACGAGAAAATCAGCTTTGAGAAACACCTGAAGCTCGACATCATCAATAGCCTCTATAGTTGCATTTCGTGGCTCATCAGTGATAAGAGCAATTTCTCCAAAAAAAGAACCAGGACCGAGAAGTGCAATCTCGTTTCCTTCTCTGATAACCTTGAGATGTCCACTATTGATATAGTATGCACAACCATTTGATGCATCGTTCATAGCGACAATTATTTCTCATTTTTTTCGATATTGCGTTTGACTCATGAGGAGAAAATAGGCAATTTCCTCTTTTGAAAATCCATCGAAAATATAGAGGCTTTCAATATTTGACATAGCATGAAAGTAAATGTATGTGACGATTATATATGAATTCTTAATTTTGTGCAACTATTTGCAAAAAAATCCCAATAATGGGATTTTTTAGAAATGGACAATATTACTCTTTTCTCTGTTTTTTATCAGTAACGAGATAATCAGAACGAATATATCCATGGATACTGTCATCGTCATTTTTCACCTCAGACCAATTATCCACAGTAGAGACAATATAGAGAGGAGTCTGATTTCCGAGAACTGCAACGATAGAGGCACCATACCATGGATGAGAGCGAACATTGACGAGATAGGCAACATTTACATGTGCAACATCACTCCAGTATGCCTGATCAGCCTGACCGAGACGCACGAGATCACTCGCATTTGGATTGCGGAGGTAGCGACTTGCGATATATCCAGAAGCCTTTCCTGTAGTGTCAGCTTCGATAGTATTTTCTCGAGTATCTGTGACAGATACAGTAGCACCTTGCACTCCTATCCATCCAAGACCTGTACCACTCACAACGAGTGGCTCATTATTCATGAGGTATGCAACCGTTTTACTATTTTTACTCTTCATCTGTCTCATGCGAACGCTTCGAATCACCTCAGCATAACGAATCTGTTTTTCTTTCATAGTTTCGAGACGATAGTTCACGATATCAGTCGAAGCAAGATCAAGAAGTGGACCAGAAACTGTAGCATCATATCGTGGTGTAACCACTTCTACACCTGTAGAAACAAGTACCTCTGGTGAAGTCACCTGAGTAGTGACTGAACCTGTAGCTTCCACAGCTATCGCTCCTGTTTGGGTAGTAACTGAATCTACTGGAGTGACTACAGAAACAACTTCAGTCTCAGGAACTTTTGGACCAAGACACTTTGGATTATTTTTTTCTATATGAGAGACTTCGAGTTTTCCAGCCTCAGTACGAATCACAACTGTACCATCACAACTCACCCAAACAACGAGTCATTCTTTTTCACTCGCTTGAGATACTGCCCAGACAATCGGAGAAAGTGCTAAAAGTACGACTACAAAAAGTGAACGAAGACGCATAAGAGAAAAATTAAATACTAAATTTAATCTCAATATACACTTATTTTTAATTTGTCAAATTTATTTTATAATATAAAAATAACCCAGAGAAAAAATATCCTGAGTTATTGTTATGAAGAGGAAAATTACTATTTCCAAGAAAAAGAAAGTTCTTTTTTTGATGCAGAAATATGGAGTGTTTTCTCTTTCTTTTTTTCGAGCATATGGTTTGCAATGACATCCTCGATAGAATCTTGGATAAATCGTCTCACTGGTCTTGCACCGTATTCTGGATTGTAGGTCTTTTCGAGGATTACACTTGTTGCTTTCGTATCAAAAGTACAAGTAATACTCAAGAGAGCGAGGCGTCTAATGAGATCATTCATTTGAAGTCCTATAATATTTTTGAGAATCTTTTTATCAAGAGGATTGAAGACGATAGTTTTATCGATACGATTGAGGAACTCTGGAGAGAAAAATTCTGGAAGCTGTTTCATGACCTTTTCACGAATAGTATCATAGTCTGCGATGATTTTTGCCTCTTCCTTTTCATTTACGAGAAAACCGATTTTTTCAGCCTGAGAATTAAATTCATCAGAACCAATATTGGAAGTCATGATGATGATTGTATTCTTGAAATTTACTGAACGGCCTTTTCCATCAGAAATAGCACCATCCTCGAGAATCTGGAGAAGGAGATTATAGACATCAAAATTTCCTTTTTCTATCTCATCAAACAATACAATAGAGTATGGTTTTCTGCGAACTTTTTCTGTGAGCATGCCGCCCTCATCATATCAAACATATCCTGCTGTAGTACCGATAAGTTTTGAAGCACTTGATTTATCTTGAAACTCACTCATATCAATCTTTATAAGTGCCTTTGGATCAGAAAAGAATTCTTCTGCAAGAGCCTTTACGAGTTCTGTTTTTCCAACTCCTGTAGGACCAAGAAAAAGAAATGAACCAATTGGACGATTTGGATTTGAAATTCCTATTCGAGATCGTTTGAGAGAGTTAACTATAGAATCAATAGCATTATCCTGACCGATAATACGAGACTTTAGAGCAGAGTCGAGTCATTTGAGGCGACTGAGATCTTCTTTTTCGAGATTTTTTAGAGGAATTCCTGTCATACCATGCATGACTTTTTGGACATCAGCACTCGTAATATGGAGCCTGTCTTTTCGAGGAATAACACGCTTTTTTCGCTTTTCTTCCACTTCTTTGAGGATTTCTTCGAGAATCTTTCTTTTTGCTAAAGCCTTTTGATATTGCTGAGAAATGAGGAATTCTTCCATCTGCTTTTGTACTCCTTGCATCTTTTCTTTGAGTTTTGCAATTTCTGGATTATCAAAATTGTAGGTCATACTCTTTGCACTACATGCCTCATCAATGAGATCTATTGCTTTATCAGGAAGAAATCTATCAGTGATATATCGAGTAGAGAACTCAACAGCATCAGCAACAGCATCATCATCAATGATGAGATTATGAAATTCTTCAAAACTCGGGCGAATACCCGTAATAATCTCAATTGCGGTTTTTTTATCAGGTTCAGCGACATCAATTTTCTGGAATCTGCGTTCCAGTGCACTATCCTTCTCAATATGTTTTTGGTATTCTGCGAGTGTCGTTGCACCAATGAGGCATATTTTTCCACGGGCCATGGCAGGTTTCAGGATATTTGCCGCATCAAGTGATCACTCACCAGAACCAGCACCGATGATAGTATGTATCTCATCGATAAAAAGTATTATTTCATTTTCGAGTTTTGATGCCTCTTCGATAACGAGTTTGATACGGTGTTCAAATTCACCACGATATTTTGTTCCAGCCACCATAGCCGAGAGATCTAGCGAGATGATTCTTTTATTTTGCATAGCAAATGGAACCTCTTTTTTCGCAATTCGAAGTGCAAGCCCCTCTATCACGGCAGTTTTCCCGACTCCAGGATCTCCAACGAGACATGGATTATTTTTTGTTTTTCGATTCAATATGCTGATAAGTCGCTCTATCTCCATATCTCGTCCAATAATTGGGTCGATTTTTCCATTTTTCGCCTCAAGCGTAAGATTGGTTCCAAAAAAGTCGAGTGCTGGAGTATCAGAATTCTTTTTATCTTGAGGGGGATTTTGTGAAAATGGATTTTTCGGACTCGCTATATTATCAGTTCCAGGAGTTTTTGTATTTCCAAATGTATCTTCTATCATGTTCATAATTTCCTCTATAGGACCAAAAAGTCCACCATTTGTCGCGGACTCAGTCGCACCAGAAATGAGTGTATTGAGTTCAACAAGTTCAGACTCAAAATCTTTTGGTGCAATACCGATAAAATCGAGAAGTTGATAAAACCAATTTTCTGTTTCTGTTCGGAAAATAGCAAGAAGAAAATCCTCGATTCCAGCCTGAGATTTTTGAAAAGTCGATGCTACTTTCATAGAAGCAACTATAAGCTCCTTGAGACGAGGAGATATACCCGCATAATCCCCTGTTCTCTCCGTTCAAACAATAGACTGAAACGGTGGACGAGAAAGAACATCGGTAATAATTGTTTGATTGATACCAAATGTCGTAAAAAGATCAGCAATGTTTCCAGTAGAGATATTTGCAATCTGAAAAACGATATCTTCAGGAAGGATTTCCTTATAACCAAATTGCTTCACGCGGTTTTCTGCGGCAAGCATGATATTTCGGTATTCTTCGGTAAATTGATTGAGCATAGAGTTTGAGAGTAAATTGAATGTGGAGATTATAAGAAAAAACTCCTAAAAGCAACCTTATATTGTCATTGTATTCTAGCATGTATGAAGGAAAAAGGGAAACATTTTTCCTTGCGAAAAAGAGGAAATAATGGAATCTATATTGCAATTTCATGGGATTTTGTAGAATGGGAATATATTTATCATAATTGATCGTATGGCAAAAATCCTTCTCGTCGAAGATGATATCGGCATCAGTACCTCTCTCATGCTCTACATGAAAGAAAGTGGACATGAGGTAATACTCTGTCAGAATGGAAATGACGCATTTGATGTATTTCAAAAAGAAAAACCACATATCATAATACTCGACATAAATCTCCCATGAAAAAATGGAATAGAAATATGCTCTGAAATACGAAAAAATTCATTTATTCCTATTATCGTACTTTCCGCACGAGAAAGTGAGGACGATAAAGTAACCCTCCTCGAGCTCGGAGCTGATGATTATGTTTCAAAGCCATTCTCTCCAAGAGAACTCATGGCTCGTATATCAGCGGTGATAAAAAGAGTGACTCAAAATCCGCCGAAAACAAAATCCAGTGGAAAAAATATGGAATTCGGAAAGGTGCAAATTGATGGGAAAAATTTCATTGTGCTTGTAAATAATGAAGATGTGAGACTCACAAAGACAGAATTTCTCATTCTCGAATACTTCGTCAAAAATGCAAAAAACCTCATAAAACGAGATGCACTTATGAAAGATATCATTGGGTATGAAAATTACCTCTATGACAGAACTATAGATACGCATATCAAAAATATCCGAAAAAAGCTCGAGTGAAGCATAGAAATAGAAACAGTACGAGGCATCGGGTATCGCGTTACACCAATACTATAAACATCAAGTGAAGGATTTTATTTGCAACTCGATACTATTTTTATAGAATACCCAAAATTTTTCGACTCACCCACTTATCAAATCTTCTTTATGCTCAAGCTTTCTTGACCCCAAGACCTCAACTGAATCGTCGCCATATCTGGTTCAAAAAATGCTGCTCTTCCCCTCATTGCATGTGGGCTCTTTTTTGAGAAATTTACACTTCATAATGTACCAAGAATCGGTGATGTACTCACCTTTCTTTCCATCATAGAATCTCTTTGAGTAAAAGTAATCTTTGAAAAAAACACACTCACACTTGAAACGAGCAAAATGAATCTAGAGAGTATAAATATGGAGGCAATCAAGAAAATTCGTGTATGAATTTTTCTTTTTCCAGCCCTTCTCAAGAGATTTCGAAGTCTCGAAATACCATACCCTGGTGGATGTAATATAGGAAAAAGACCGATAGATGAACATATGCGAGCTTTTGAGGCATTTGGATATAAAAATGATTGAGGAGATGATTTGCTCAAATTTTCATGAAACTATACAACAGAAGATGTACGCATTTCTGCTGGATTTGCAGTTACTGCGACAGAGAACATACTCATGATAGCAGCATTTCGTACAGGAAAAACAACGATAGAACTCGCAGCTATAGAACCTCATGTTATCTGCCTGATAGATTTTCTCAAATCACTCTGAATCGAAATCACTCTCTCCCATGACCATACTATAGTCGTCAATGGAATCAAGCATGCTCCAAAAGAAGCAAGTGCAACCGTCATACATGACTATATAGAAAGTGGGACATTTGTAGTGCTCTGAGCACTGACAGCAAATCCCATGATTGAGATAAAAAATGCCAGAATAGCAGACCTCACTTTTTTCCTCGGGAAATGTCGAGAAGCATGAGTCCGCTTTGATCTCGATGAGGGAAATGACACTATAAAAGTGTATAATTCTCGTTCAAATCTGAAAGCCGTAAATTTTCAGACCAATATCTATCCTGGATTTCCAACCGATCTTCAGTCCCCTTTTTCACTCCTCCTCACACAAGCAGAGTGAATATCGAGAATTCACGAAGTTCTTTTTGAAGGAAGACTTAATTGGCTCGTAGAAATAGAAAAAATGAAATGACATATTGCTATCATGAATCCACATGAAGCTATGGTATTTGGAAAAACACACCTCCGAGGTGCGACAGTATCAAGTTGGGATCTGAGAGCCTGAGTAACGATGATACTCGCTGGGATGATTGCACGATGAGAGACACTCATCACCAATGTCGAATACATCGAACGAGGATATGAGGATATCGTAGGGAAAATAGCGAAACTTGGTGGAAAAATCGAAACTATCTAATACTATGTGATACTGAGACTATACTCCATCATCGCACCATCCGAAAAAACCTCTGACGAAAGCAGAAGTGAAAAAAATGCAAGAAGCATATAATCGAGCTGACGAGATAAGTGCGGAAGTGAAAAAACAAGAAGAGGAAGAACAAAAGAAAACAGAATGAGAAACAGAAGAAATGTTGAAATTTTTATAATTTAATAAATAAAGTATGCGTTATATATTACTAATAGTAATACTAATCTTATTTACAAACACCAATGTTTTTGCTAATTTAGATAATGCAACTCCTTTTGAAAATGCGCGTGCAGAAGTTTATAGTAAAATACCCATCTCAAAAAATGAAATAATATTTATTTGAGATAGCATTACCGAATGATTCCCAATAGATAAGTATATAAAAAATAGAAATATATTGGTTATGGGAATATCATGAAATGAATCAATTGATATTAAAGAAAGAATACTCAATATAGCCAGTAGGAAACCAAAAAAAATATTTCTTATGATTGGTGCAAATGATTTGCGTTTATGAGCAAGTGAAGATATTTTATTTGAAAATATGAAAGAAATAGTATCTATTATAAGAAAGAATAGTCGTCAAACAAAAATATATCTAGAATCCATACTTCCAACGGGATGAATATTCTCAGGAATGATGCCAAGAATTATAAAATATAATAATTTAATGAAAGACTACTCAAGAAAAGAATGACTTGGCTATATAGATATATATCAATATCTATATAATGATGGCTTCATAAAAGATTCTTTTAGTTATGATTGATTGCATCTAACATCAAAAGGATATATTGTATGGAAAATAGTAGTTCAAAAATATATTCTCAACTAAAAATTATAAATATACGCATCATATGTCCATCCTCATCTCTGGTTCAGTAGCATTCGACACTATCATACATACAGTACAAACTCTCAGAAAGCATGATCTTGATACTGAAAAAAACCTTCATATTTCCCTATTTGCGCCAGTAGTCCAGCGAGAATACGGTGGAACGGCTGGAAACATAGCATATTCTCTTGCACTTCTCTGAAAAAAATCTCATATCATCGCATCTGTATGAGCAGATAGTGATGAGTATATTGAGAGACTCAATTCTCTCGGGATACATACAGAACTTATCCACAAAGTTCTTTCTGAGCTTTCCCTTCAAGCATATATCGTACATGACGAATCTGATGGGCAAATCAATATTTTCCATCCAGGAGCAATGAATCATTCTGGAGAAATTAGCCATGGAAATATAGATTTTAAAATTGCGATAGTCGCGCCTGATACACCAAGTGGAATGAAGCGTCGTGTTCGAGAATGTAGTGAAGCATGAATATATACGATATTTGACCCAGGACAAGCCATGGGGTGACTCAGGAAAGATGAACTTCTCGAACTCACAGAAAAAGCGAATATCACTATCATGAATGAACCTGAAAGAATCCAATTTCGAGAAATAACAGGAATAGATTTTATAGAGAAAAGAACAGGAACATCAAATATAGCTATAGTCACTCTTGGGGAAAATGGAGCTATGCTCATCACAGATACCTGAGAGAAAATCATCAAATGAGTCAAGGCGGAAAAAATAGTCGATGCAACAGGATGTGGTGATGCATTTCGATCTGGGCTCCTCTATTGACTCTCGGAGGGATGGGAAATCGAAAAATCAATCCAACTGGCAAATATCATAGGAAGTATCAAGATAGGATTCATCGGATGACAAAATCATATTCTCGATAAAGAGAAAATAAATATTCTCTGAAAAAATAATTTTGGTATAAAATTTTTTGAATAAATAAAGATTATTTCTATACTCTTTCGGTTACAAAAACAAATGTATTTTTATTTTTTATATATTTTCTATGGATTACAAAGTATTAGATATGAGTCTTGCATCCTGGGGTCGAAAAGAACTCTCTATCGCTGAAACAGAAATGCCAGGACTCATGACACTCAGAGAAGAATATGGAGATACAAAACCTCTCCTATGAGCGAGAATCGCTGGATCACTTCATATGACCATTCAGACTGGTGTACTCATCGAGACACTCGTAGCACTCGGAGCAGATGTACGATGGGCAAGTTGTAATATTTTCTCGACTCAAGACCATGCAGCTGCCGCTATAGTCGAGGCAGGCGTACCTGTATTTGCATATAAATGAGAATCTCTCGAGGAATACTGGGATTATACGCATCGTATTTTTGAATGGTCTGATGGTGGTACTCCAAATATGATACTCGATGATGGTGGTGATGCTACTCTTCTCGTCATTCTCGGAAGTGAGGCTGAATCAAATATCTCTGTTTTATCAAGTTCTACTTGTGAAGAAGAACGGGTTCTTTTTGCAAGTATTAAGAAAAAACTTGAGACACATCCAAATTTTTACTCAAACATCAAAAAGAATATCAAGGGAGTTTCCGAAGAAACAACCACAGGTGTTCACAGGCTTTATCAAATGATGGAAAATAGACGACTCCCTTTCCCTGCAATCAATGTCAATGACTCAGTAACAAAATCAAAATTCGACAATCTCTATGGATGTCGTGAATCTATCATCGATGGTATCAAGCGAGCAACTGATGTGATGATTGCTGGAAAAATCACCGTTGTTTGTGGATATGGTGATGTAGGAAAAGGATGTGCGGATGCATTTCGTGGAATGGGAGCAACCGTATGGGTAACTGAAGTTGATCCCATATGCGCTCTCCAGGCTGCTATGGAATGATTTCGTGTTGTCACTATGGACACAGCCTGTAGTCAAGGTGATATTTTCGTCACGGCAACAGGAAACAAAGATATCATTACACACGATCATATGGTGAAAATGAGAAATGAGGCTATCGTCTGTAATATCGGTCACTTTGACTCTGAGATAGATGTGGTCAGTATGCGAAAATATGAGTGGGAAAATATCAAACCTCAAGTTGATCATATAATCCTCCCAAATGGAAATAAAATTATCCTCCTTGCAGAAGGTCGCCTCGTAAATCTCGGATGTGCAACTGGTCATCCATCATTCGTCATGTCAAATAGCTTTACAAATCAAACTCTCGCACAAATCGAGCTCTATAAAAATACAGCCGCCTATCCTGTATGAGTCTATCGACTTCCAAAGCATCTCGATGAAAAGGTGGCACGACTCCACCTAAAACGCATCGGAGCAGAACTTACTATACTTTCAAGAGAACAGGCAGACTATATAGGAGTTGCTCAATCTGGTCCATATAAACCAGAGCACTATCGATACTAATAGAATAGAAATCCCCAAAATTGGGGATTTTTCTTTGGCAAATAGACTATATTCGATAGAATCAAGAAAACTCTTTTCTATGAAAAATCTCTCTGACATCCTCGCAACCCTCAATCCTGAACAACTCGAAGCAGTGGAGACTATCTATGGTCCGGTTCTCGTCATCGCATGACCTGGAAGCGGAAAAACGCAGCTTCTCGCAGCAAGAATAGCAAATATTCTCACGACAACTGACTATCTCCCTTCAAATATCCTTTGTCTGACTTTTACAGAAAATGCCGCCAAGAACATGCGAGAACGACTCTCGACCATGATAGGACAAGATGCCTATAGAGTAGCAATCCACACCTTTCATAGTTTTGGAAATGAAATCATCAATCGCTATAGATACCTCTCCAAGGAGTATAATGAAGCAAAACCCGTCGATAGCATCGAATCTTCTAAAATACTCGATACCATCCTCGAATGACTCTCCTGGGATAATCCATACAAACCAGGATTTCGCTCAAGTGATACTATCCGAGAAGTACTCGGCAATATCTGAAATCTCAAAAAATGAGGCATCACCCCAGAGCTCTACCGAATCATTCTAGAGCTCAATATACGAAGTATCAAAAAAATAAATCCAATTATAGAAAAATACTGGGGACAAATCGATACACTCGGTCAAAAAAAGGAAGAAAAAGAAAGAAAAATAATGCTTTTTCGAGAATTTACTGACACGATCAAAACACTCTCTAAAGAAAAACAATATATCTGAAGCTATGAACAATTTGACACGCTCATACAAAGAAGTCTCGATGAAGCATGGGAACTCTATGAGTGAGATACCAGTACAAAATTCATGAATGCCTGGCGGGATGCTTGGACTGAGAAAAACTACAAATGAGGTCGTGAACTCAAAGAAACAAACAAACTTGAAAAACAACTTGCTCTCTCTGATGTATTTGAAGGGTATCAAAAAGAACTCAAGGAACGATGACTCATCGACTTCTCAGATATGATACTCGAGGCAATCAGTCTCGTAGAAAAAAATGATATCGTGAGGCAAAATCTCGCGGAAACATACCAATGTATCATGATCGATGAGTTCCAGGATACCAATGAAGCACAAATGCGACTCATACAGTCTATCCTCTCAGTGAGTACAGAAAGTCCAAACATATTTGCCGTCGGAGATGATGATCAATCTATCTACAAATTCCAATGAGCCAATACGAAAAATATTCGTGATTTTCACGATGCCTATAGCGATACAAAGCTCATCATTTTAGAGAAAAACTATCGCTCGAAAGAAGAGATTATCACCACAGGACGAGCAGTTATCAAATCAGAATTGAACAATATTTGAAATATCTTCCCATGAGCGGTGAAAAAATTTGATGCGATACGAGAAGATGGTGGAGATGTGAAAAAACTCAAATTCAAAAATGAACTCGAGGAGATATCCTGGATCATCGACGATATAGCATCTAAAATAGAAAATGGAATCCCAGCAAATAGTATAGCAATTATCACAAAAAAAAATAAAACCCTAGAACTCATCGCAAAAGGACTCCTTGAGAAAAATATACCCGTAAGCCTCTCGAAAGATGAATCGATATTTGATACTGAGTCTATCCAAATCGTCGTCAATATACTCAAAATCATAGACTCACTCAACTGAACCTATAGAGAAGAAAATGCAGAACTCATCGTATCAGTCATCTCTCATCCATGTTTTGATATCAATAGACTCACTCTCTGGAATATAGCAAAAGAAATATACCATGCACGAAAGGAAAATACTCAATCATGGATAGAGGTACTCGCGAGTCAACGAGATCCAAGAATCAAAAATCTCGCAAACTTTTTGAAAGAACTCTCACTCAGATCGCAAACTGAGCGACTCGAGGATATCATCGACTATATCACTGGGGCAAATATGCTTAGTCTCCCAGATGACTATGATGACGAAGGAAAGACAAATCCACTCCAGATAGATATGTTTTCTGAAGTAAAAGAACCATACACTTCTCCGCTCTTTTTGTACTTTTTTGGACAATTATGAAACAATAAATGATGAAAAATAGAGTATGCACGCCATCTCGCGAATATGCGAGCATTCATAGAAAGCGTACGAAACTATAAAAATGGAAAAGGATATATATCAGTCAGTGATGCTATAGAGCTTCAGAGTCTCATAGAAAAGTATAATATCGATATAGAAGCATCTCATATCATCGGTGATGAAAAAAATGCTATCAACCTCATCACCGTCTATAAAGCAAAATGACTCGAATGGGAGCATATATATACCCCTTGTCTCACTGCATCCGAGTACAAAATGGGGAAAGTCTGAGGATCATCCCTCCCCAAAAATCTCCCTCTCGAAGCAGAAAAAGATAATGATGAAGACATCGAACGACTCGTCTATACAGCTATCACTCGAGCGAAAGATAGCCTAACTCTGAGTTACTCATCTGAAAGTATCAACGAAAAAACACTTGAACCACTTCCGTGTATCGATGCTGGAGATGATGAATGGCAAAAAGTATGCATAGATAATGATGATTTTTATTCTTTCCCGAATGAACGAGGACTGTCATGACTTTTAGATTCAGGAAATGCTTTGCATAATGTTGTGCAGGGAATGGAAAAAAGAAAAAAGACACATATAGAAAGTCTGACAAAAACACTAGAAGTAGAAAAAAAAGATATCTTTTCCCTTCCATATCTCGGTGAAGAAAATGACTTTTTACGAGATAGAATAGAAAAAATATTTGTCATGAATGCTACAGCACTCCAAAATTTTCTCAATGTAGCAGATGCCTGACCCGAGAAATTTATATCCAATTCCCTCCTCAGATTCCCTCAAGCAAAAAATATCTCAGCTTCATACGGATCTGCCATACATAAAGCTCTCGAAGACTTCCTCTCTGATTACACTCAAAAATGAACATTTATGAAATCATTATTGTTCGAATCATTTGAGGAAACACTCAAAAAAGAAGGATTTGATAAAAAAACTGAAGTAGACTACCTAAATCGAGGACGAGCAAATCTCGAATCTCTCTATACCGAGATTACAAAACAAACCTATGGGGAACTTCGCATGGAAGAGGATTTTCGTACAGCATGATGAGGAACATGGCTCGGGGATATACAACTCACTGGAAAAATCGACCGTATAGAAAAACTACCCGACGATTCACTGATAATCACTGATTACAAGACTGGTCGTGGTTTCGATAGTTTTGATGGTCGATGAGTAGAACATGAGAAAATCAAACAATGGAAATACCGACTCCAACTTTGTTTTTATGCGATACTTTTTGAACTCTCTCCCCGATGGAGGATGTTTACGAATAAAAAATACGAACTCTTCTTCGTCGAGAAAAATAGGGATGAAGAGCGATTTCATAGAGTAGTAGAGTACATACAGGAATGAGAAATAGAGAGAACGAAAAAACTCATCATCGCTGTAATGTGAAAAATCCAAACTCTCGATTTCCCTGATATCAGTGCATATCCAAAAACTCTCGAGGGAATACGGATGTTTGAAGAGGATTTACTTAACGGAAATGTTTAACTATGGTAAGTAATATTTTTATAGATAAGCATATAGCTCTCTGAGCCTTTGATTTTGATGGGAATATCCTTGCTCCCGATACTGTTACCTATGTGATAGATAAGAAAACAGGTGAGGAAGTAGGTATTGCTGCTCATAAACTCGATCAAAATCCAGAACTCATCCATGGAGAAAATGCTCAATATATGTGGAAAGAGGATATTATAGATTCTTTATCGAATTTTCGTGACTTTCACTCGAGTAAGACTCATCTCTGACCCAATCAACTTAAACATGATATCGAAGAGGCACTCGAGAGGAAAGCTTTTTCACCAAGTCTAGAAAGCCTCAAAACAGTGTTTTTGATACCAGCAAGGTTTTTTGCGATTATTACTTCGCGTTGACATGGACCAGACAATCTCGCCCGTATCATGTGGATACTGAATGAGTCGCTTTTGACTGATGAGGAAAAAGAAATCCAATACAAAAATATACATGCACTTCATGAATATATTCACCCAAATGAAAAATTATCAACGCGAATCCAGACGCTGAGGTTTTATTTCGAAGAAATAGTCTCATACTATCCAGTCTCGAATCCTCACATAGCAAAATGTCTCGGTATGTCATATGAACAGAGTATGGCAAAAAGAAAGACAATAGCAATGAAACACTACCTGGATGATATGCAAACTCGAATTATAGAAAAGATATGACTCGAAAATACTCCGCTTGCGATAGGATTTTCGGATGACTCTGTCTCAAACATGGAAGCTATGATAGACTTCTTCAAAGAAAAAAGAGTAAATGGCTTGAACGAAGAAAACACAGTACATCTCTACTTTACAGGAAAAAAATGAAGTCTCAAAACATGAAACCTCGTAAAAAATAGAACAGAAAAAGAAGATATGACTATTATCGAGCTCTAATTATTTCTTCCAAGTTTTAAACAATTTCCACCAAATAAGCCCAAAGATTGCACCAGAAGCATGCCCCACAAAACTAATATTTCCTGATAATCAGAGTGCAATATTGATAATAAGCATTATAAGTATCTGATTTGCTAGAGGATGTTTGGTCGTGAATAAATCTATCCATAGATAGGAGAGAAGTGCCATACAAAATCCACTCATCCCTATAGTGATAGCACTCGAAAAAAGATGAAGAGAAAGAGCAATGAAAATAGTAGAAAATAAGAAAAAATACCAAAAACGACTTTTGGACATACGAGTCTCTACTTCAGGTCATGCCTGATAAAGAAAGAGACTATTCATAAAAAGATGAAAAATATCTCCATGTAAAAACTGGAAAAGGGCGACGGAAGCGAGAGTATGGGGGATATTGCCATCAATTCATCCAAATCCAAAAATCAAACGAAATTCTGGAATAAAAAAACCAATCAAAGAAACTATAATCATACAAAGAATCAGTGTATGAGAAATAGATTTTCACGGATAAAATGGAAATGAGGTATTTCGATACATAAAAAAATCTCTAAAGAATAAACTTTAGAGATTTTATAAAAATTTTGTGGAATTACAATTATTTTCGGAGTCCGAGTTTCTCGATGAGAACAGCATAACGAGATTCTTCCTTGCCCTTAAGGTAATCGAGGAGTTTTCGGCGTTTTGCTACCATCATGACGATACCACGGCGAGAGTGATTGTCTTGTTTGTGTGACTCGAGGTGAGTCTTGAGGTTCTCGATGCGCTCTGTGAGGATTGCAACCTGAACTTCTGGAGATCCAGTATCACCCTTATGGGTAGCGAATTTCTCCATGATCGCTTTTTTTGCTTTGTGATCCATATTGTAGGAATTACAGTATTTTAAAGTAAAATGTGCTAAAACCCGAAAATACACGAGTGAAGCGAGACGGAGTATACGAAAAGAGAAATGAAAAGCAAGGGAAAATTACAACACCTGCCTGAGTGCCGTGATATTGAAAGCATAATCCATCATCGTCGGGCCGAGGATACCGAGGTATCCTGTATATCCATTTATTTCTATCTTTTTTACGATCATCGTACTGGATTCGAGTTCTGGAATGACATTTTCCTCTCCGATAAATACAGATGCCTTTGTACCGATATCGAGTCAATCCAGTACATCAATAAACTGATGTTTATTTTCGAGACACTTAATCACCTGAAACATTTCTTCTCCAAGTATTCCATGATGTCGTTCGAGATAGTTCGAAAGCCCAAGATAATACGAACTCCCGAGCGAAGGAATACAAGCAAATGTGATTTGTCCTGTGATTTTCGTAAGTCTGGAAACAAGTCCATAGAGGACATCGTCGATACGATTTTGCTCTATCTTTTTTTCATATTCTTGCTCTGCTTCGATAAAAACCGCTGGCATCGTCTCCATGAGATAGTCGACAAATACACGAAGTCCTCGGGTCGTCGGGAGTCTCCCTGCTGAGTTGTATGGTTGAAAAATGAGTCACATCTCTTCAAGTGTCCCCATATCATTACGGATTGTAGCACTTGATACTCAGAGATCATATCGCTTTAAAAGATTCTTTGAACCGAGAACTTCCCCTGTTTTGAGATATTCTTCGACAATATGTTTGAGAACCTGGATTTTTCGTTCTTGGATTTTTGACATACTTTATGAAACGATTTCACCATGAAATAGAGAACCTTTACGACTTGTGAGCTTGACCGTATCTCCGACTTTTACACCATCGATATCGACGATATAGTTCACACCATCGAGCATCACCTTAAAATCTTCTCCTACTTTTTTCACTTTACGAATCTCACCAATATACATATCGAGTCATTGTGCCTTCTCAGTATGTTCAGGAGTGAGCATGCGAGGAAGGAAGTATGAAACAAGAAATGATGTGAGAGCAAATATGATTCACTGTACAAGTGAGACGGTCGTATCATGAGTAAAAAATACAAAAATACCCACGAGAAATGATGCTATAGCGAGAGCAAGACCATAAAATGTGGTCGTCAACATCTCAATGATGAGAAAAATAACTCCTGCGGCAATCCAAAATGTGAGAAGTGAGGTCATAGGAAAAATAGTTATTTAGAAGTACCAAAAATCTTTGAAACACCTGCGAGGATATCGCTATCAAGGATATACTTTGTATTTTGTCCGAGTGCTCATTCGATGACTTTGAGTTGTTCCTTTGTGATAGCTGCTCACTTAAAAAACGACTGTGCGGCATTTGATTCGAGTTCGAGTGCCTTGGCAGTAGCTTCAGCAATAGCGATTTTTGCGCTTGCTTCACCCTGAGCTCTGAGGAGTTGCGCTTCTTTTTGTCATTCTGCCTGGAGGATTTGAGACTGTTTATCTCCTTCTGACTTCGTGATGAGAGATTGCTTATAGCCTTCTGCCTCAAGTATTTGTGCGCGTTTTTCTCGTTCTGCCTTCATCTGTTTACTCATAGAGTTCTGGATATCATCAGGTGGATCAAGCCTCTTGATTTCTACACGAAGTACCTTGATTCCCCACTTCCCTGTTTCACGATCGAGAGACTCGAGGAGCTTTGCGTTGATAGTCTCGCGATTTGAGAGTGTTTCATCGAGTGACATAGTACCGAGTACACTTCGGAGATTTGTTTGAGCGAGATTCACAACTGCCATAAAGACATTGTTGATGTCATAAAGCGCCTGATATGGATCAGTAATTTGAACATATATCACTCCATCTACCGCCATTCCTACATTATCTTTTGTGATGATTTGCTGTTCTGGAACAGTCACGACCTGTTCACGGATATCGACTTTTTTTACCGATTGAATACCCGGAATCAAAAAGAAAATACCAGGACCAATAGTATCTGTATAACGCCCGAGAAACTCCCTGAGTCCGACTTCACCCTGATTTACCTTCCTGACAAAAAGCGGAACGATGACGGCAGCTGCGATGAGAAGATAGACAAGCGTACTGATATCCATATTCAAGTTGATAAAAAAATAAAAACACTATAATCCTATGGTTTTCATCCTAAAAATCAAGTATATAAACTATGAAGAAGATTGTTGCCATCGGTGGCGGAGCGTGAACTTTCAATGTTCTCTATGGTCTCAAAAAAAATACAGAGTTTTCCCTTTCCGCAATTATCTCAGTAGCTGACAACGGAGGGACAACGGGACTCATCAGAGATAAATATGGAATACTTCCTCCTGGAGATTTTCGTCGTGCCATCGCGGCACTCGCACGAGATACTGGACTCGTGAGAAAGCTTTTTGAATATAGTTTCGCTGATGAAGAATGAGTCATCTGAAGCAATAAAATAGGAAATATCCTCCTCACAGCACTCGTAGATATCTCTGGTTGAGATTATGAAAAAGCTATAAATACGATGTGTGAAATGTTCGATGTACGAGGAAAAGTGATACCTGTGACACTCGAAGATATCCATCTTTGAGTACGGTTTGAGGATGGAACAGAAATAATCGGAGAAAAGAATATCGATGTTTCTGATAAAAATGTATTTGAACGATCACATGATATCGATCAAAATATCGTCGATGCCTGGCTCGTCGGGAATGATGGAAACCTGAACCCAAATGCAAAAAATGCAATAACTGAAGCTGATATTATCATCATCTGACCAGGAGACCTCTATACGAGTATTGTGCCAAATCTTCTGTGTAAAGGAATGCGAGAGGCGCTCACAGAAAGTAATGCAAAAATCATCTATGTCTGTAATGCTATGACAAAACGGGGAGAAACTACGAATATGGAGGTTATAGATTTTATCGATACAATAGAGCGATACATAGAACCAGGAAAACTCGACTTTGTCATCGTCAATAATGGACATATTTCTGATGAAGTTGTCATAAAATACAAAACTGAAGAAAATAAAAAACCTCTCAAAATAAAGAATTATGATTTATTTGAATGAAAGTGCTATACAGTCATCGAACATGATATAGTCAATGATGATGACTATGTTCGTCATGATCCTATAAAACTCGCGAAAATACTCGAAGAAATCATAGCAAAATAAAAGACCCATGTGGGTCTTTTATTTAATCTTTTACCACTATCGATAGCATCTTATTTGGGATAAATATCTCTTTCACGAGTGTTTTTCCTTCGAACCACTTTGCTATGTCTGGATTTTCGTGAGCTAGAGCTGAAACCTCTTCCTGTGCTACTCAGTTAAAACAATTGAGAGTACCACGGAGTTTTCCATTTACCTGGATAGCTATCGTCACCTCGTCATCGACAAGCATAAAATCATCATACTCTGGCCAAGTTGCTTCATAGATTGATTGACTCTTTCCAAGTGTCTGATAGAGTTCCTCTGCCATATGTGGAGCAAATGGATGAAGCAGTATAGCAAATGCTTCCTTCCATTCTGAAGCAAACTCACTATCTGCAGGAATTCCTTCATTGAGGAGGATCATGAGTGATGAGATGGCGGTATTGAACTTGTATCCGACGATATCTTCTCCTACCTTTTTGATAGTTTTATGGAGGAGTTTCATTGCCTTCATATCATCTTTTGCGATATTTTTTCCATCGATACATGCACTATATGCCTTATCGAGGAAGCGCCTCACGCCTGTGATAGCCTCAGGATTCCATGGAGCAGTATCCATAAATCCTGCCATATTCATCTCATAGAGCCTCAGTGTATCTGCACCATACTCACGAACAATGTCATTTGGATTCACTACATTCTTGAGTGATTTACTCATCTTTGCGACGACTTGCTTCACCTCCTTCCCTGTCTCTTTTTCAAAGAATTTTCCATCTCGTTCCTCCACGAGATCAACCGCTACGAGACCGCCATCGGCTCGCTCATACGCATATGCGAGAATCATACCGACATTTGTGAGTTTCTGAAATGGCTCCTTGGTTGGAACAATTCCTGCATCGTAGAGTACCTTGTGCCAAAATCGTGCATAGAGAAGATGGAGGACAGCATGCTCAGCACCCCCAACATATTCATCCACACTTCCCCAATAATCAAGTGCATCTTTCGAGGCAAGTGCATCTGGGTTTTTCGAATCCATGTAGCGGAGGTAATACCAACAACTTCCACCCCATTGTGGCATCGTATTTGTTTCTCTTTTTCCACTGAGATTTTCCGCAAGTTTTATATTTACGAATGAGGGTACAGTCGCAAGTGGCGACTGCCCATCTCCTGCTGGTTCGTAACGCTCTACCTCTGGAAGTGTAAGAGGAAGACGAGAATCTATAATAATCTTTCCATTGATACCATCATACACTTTTGAAAAAGTCTTTCCTCCGATGATGAGCTTTGTACATCATTCTTCACAGGTACAGTTTTTACACCTTTTATCCGTTCCCTTTTTATCGAGGATATATGCACTATTTACATCTGTCGCCTCTGACATATCAGATATACGAGGAAGTGCGAAAAAATCCTCATGGCTGATATGGATGAGTGGAATCGGTTCCCCCCAATATCTCTGACGAGAAAAGAGCCAATCACGGAGTTTGTATTGAGTAGATTCTTCTGCAAAATTATTAGTTACAAGGTATTGAATGATATCATTATGTGCTTCATGTGGATTTCTTGATGCAAATTCTTCTGGTAAAGAAAGGATGGCTCAGGAAAAATCATTGTAACAATACTCGAAATTCTCAATTTTTCTTTTTTCTTCTAAGGAAACATCTTTCGGTAACATAACAACCCTCAAGGGTAAGTTATATTTTTTTGCAAAATTAAAATCTCTCTCATCATGAGCAGAGCATTTTATTATACCAGTTCAATAATCTGATAAAGCATAACTAGAAATCCAAAGCGGTAATTCAGATTTAGTAATAGGATCTATCAAATAACGACCAGTAAATATTCATTCATGATCAGTAACTTCCTTATATCATCAACCAACCTTTTGATTATTAATTCTCTGAGCAAAAGATAAAATCTCATCCTTGTTCTCAATTCCATCAACTATTTTTGGCAGTAATCAATGATCTGGTGCGATAACCGCAAATGTGTCAGCATAAAAGGCCTCAAAATGAGTAGAATATGTTTGAATTGTAATATCCGTGTCTTTTACATTTAAAGAGTATTTCACCCCTTTATTTTTCCCTATCCAGTTTCTCTGCATTTCTTTGATTCCTTCTGGCCAGTCAAGTTCATCCAAGTCAGAGATAAGTCTCTCGGCATATTCTGTGATTTTGAGTACCCACTGACGGATAGGACGACGCTCTACACGAGTTCCACATCGATCACAAGTATTATCTGAGAGAACTTCTTCGTTTGCAAGACCCGTCTTACATGATGGGCAGTAGTTGATCGGGAGATCCTGTTCGTAGGCGAGTCCTCGCTTGAAAAGCTCGAGAAAAATCCACTGAGTCCACTTATAATACTCTGGATCTGTCGTATCTACCATACGATTCCAGTCATAGGAAAAACCAAGATTCTTAAGCTGACTGATAAATGTCTCTATATTTTGCGCAGTTGTGACCCGCGGATGTGTCCCTGTTTTGATAGCATAGTTCTCGGCTGGAAGACCAAAAGCATCAAATCCCATCGGATGAAGGACATTGTATCCTTTTGCATGATAAAAACGAGAAACAATATCGGTCGCAGTATACCCCTTTGGATGACCAACATGGAGTCCTGCACCAGATGGATAGGGAAACATGTCGAGAATATATTTCTTTGGTTTTGTTCCACCATTTTCTGTATGAAAAGTCTGGTTTTCATCCCAAAATTTTTGCCACTTTTGTTCGATAGAAGTATGATT
This sequence comes from Patescibacteria group bacterium, assembly GCA_031539225.1. Classification (GTDB taxonomy): domain Bacteria; phylum Patescibacteriota; class Gracilibacteria; order BD1-5; family UBA2023; genus JABFSX01. The sequence goes on from JAVKLJ010000001.1 coordinate 67,372, forward strand.
GTACGGCATGTGAAATGTGATTTAAAATAACTGGCAAATCATACCAAAAAGCGAGAAAAAAACAATAAAAAATCTCCCATTTTGGGAGATTTTTAAAAAGTTTTTATTAATTTGTACCACTAAAAAGAAATCCGATAACGAGTTTAACAAGAGAATATGCAAGAGCGATAACAAGAAGACCTGTTGCTATTTGCACAAGAATTGTACGACCTTTTTTCACCTTCTCTTCATCACCACCTGCCGTAAGGATGAGAAATCATCCATAAAGACCATAACATACGCCAATAATAGCTAAAAATGCCATTGCACTACCTATATATCCCATTATAGCCTCATCAAGAGGTTTTTCATTTCCCCTAAGACCAGTAGTAACTCTTGATTCACCAGCGTTAATTGCAGCAAAAGTAGAGGCGGTTGTGGCAAGAAAACCCACGGCAGTAAAACCAATTTTTTGTATTGTATTCATATGAATAAAATTAAGGAATAATGAATGACTTGCCCATCATAGCAGTTGTATCAGCTTTTGTCAAAAAAAAATCTCCACTTTGACCAAAAAGGGAGATTTTTTTATTTAAAGCTTTGAACCAAAAGAGTGGGAGTTAAATGACCTGACCAGGTCACTCTTTTTTAGGATTTATACTGCAACTGCAGATTCATCGAGAATAACTTCAGTCGTAGGAGCACTAGAAGGTGTAGCCTTTGATTGGAATTTTACATCGAGAACATACGGAAGAAGTGCCATGTAACGAGCGCGTTTTACAGCAACCGCGAGACGCTTCTGATTTCGGAGACTTGTTCCACTGTAGTAGCGAGGAACAATCTTGTTAAATTTCGTGAGAAATTTTTTGAGAAAAGCTGTATCCTTGTAATCGATATACTTGATTCCAAGCTCATCGATAGGACATACTTTCTTTTTCTTTGAGTTTGTCATAGAAAGGAGAAAAGGAAATAAAATGGAAATTAAGCGAGATCCGAAAAGTCATCAAAATCCATAACATCAGATTGAGCTTCAGCAAAGTCTTCTCTTTTAGAGAGGAATATCAGCTGACCAACTACCACTTCAGTTTTATAGATTTTAGAACCATCTTCTTTGTCGAGGACTCGAGTCTTGAGATGACCTTCTATATAAACGAGCTTCCCTTTTGTAAGGAATTGTTCAGCTCGTTCTGCAAGAGGACCCCAACAGACACAGTTTGTATACTCAGCTTCAGAAAGTGGTTCACCATTTGATCCCTTATAGTAACGATTGGTCGCAACAGTAAATGTAGCAACTTTTTTATCACCCGTTGTAGTTTTTACGAATGGGTCTTTTGTAATGTTTCCTATAAGGATAACTTTATTGATAGTACGCATAAGAGAAAGGTAAAATTATTCATCTATTCTAACGAACATATGTCGCCAGATGTTTGTTTTGATGTTAAAAGCCTTCGTTACAGCAAAGAAATCTGGTTTTTCAGACTCAAGTGTATAAAGAAGGTAAAATCCAGTGGAAGATCCACGAATTTTGTAAGCAAGATCTCTCTCGCCTGGATGATTCTCTGATGTGATTTTCGCACCAGCATGTTCAATTTCAGTTTTGATAGACGCGATAAGCTCTTTTTGCTCATCTGCCGACAGAACTGGATTGATAATCATCATGAGTTCGTATTGTCTCATAGTTCCTGTGGGTTAGGTATCTTTTCACGACCAATGAAAAGAAGGAAAATAAAATTGCATAAAATGCTCGCGGATTATAGGGAAAGAGGGGAAGAATGCAAGTAAAAAAACAAGAATTTAGTAAAATAATAAAAGTATCCTGGGGAATCCTTTGTCATATAGAAATTTACGATATTAAAAATATTTTTCATATATTAAATAATATTTGGCAAGTTGAAGAATTTGCCAATAAAAAAAAGAACTGGTACTATGATTCTAGATTCAAGAAAGAGAAAAACCTCATTCCACTTTTATATCTTCAAACTGTATACAAATGGCTCGAACAAAAAAATCACAAACACTCGATTCCCTCTTCGGAAGTACTAACGATAGAGAAGTGAGTAAAAAACTCATCGGAAAGCTCGTACAATATAATATGCGCTATGAAGAAATCACAAAAGTAATCCTCTCTCACTCTGAGCGAGCATTTCTCGATGCACGGCTCATTACACTCGAAGAATACTATAGAGATCTCCAAAGTGTGAAAAAAAGCGAAGTCGAAAACTTTCTTTCATCCATTCCTGAATACGAACTCTCTCGATAAGATTTGGAAAAAATACAAAAAAGAAGTACCTCAATTAGGGCACTTCTTTTTTTATTTGAAGTTTTTTAATTACTTTACATCAACGAAAGTATACTCAATATGCTTACGAAGTTGCTTATCGTACTTCTTGAGCTTGAGTTTCTCACCTGCTGGGAGATTTTTTTTGTTTACTGCGTAGACATAGTCTCTGCGTCCACCTTCTGCAGATTTTCCTACTTGATATGTTCTTTTACCTTTTGCCATAATGGAAATTGTTAATTTTTAGATTTCGAGAATGTTGGGATTATATAGATATTTTTGAATTATCAAGTTTTTTTGTAAAGAAAAAGGTCCCGAAGGACCTTTTTGAATGGATAATCCATGTCATTAAGAGCGAATTCTTCCAACACTCTGTTTGTCCAAAGCGGTTGGACGCCCATGAAATGTTGGCGTACAAAGATTTGAAGGAAGAGTCTGTCTTTGAATACTTGGTGGTACTCGCTCCAACCAACCTTTATCATTTTGATTGAGTTGGGTAGAATGAGTGTTAGACCAGGGATTTTGCCCAATTTCCATTTTCGTTTGCCTTCTCTTTTTGAAAGATATCCACTCTGTATCACCACCATGGCAATCCAGCAAAGGACATCATAGTTAGTGAGGCTGTGGACTGTATCTAATAATATAAAAAAGTCAATTTAATTGTTATATTCATGTAATAATTAACTTTCATTCCGTCTTCTTTTTGCTTTTTTTGCTTTTTTCCCTAAGATTCAGGCATTCAAAATTTAACAAAATAGAATCATGTTTATCGATGAAGTATCACTCACACTCAAAGCTGGAACCGGATGAAATGGTGTTATATCCTGGCGTCGTGAAAAATATATCCCAAAAGGTGGCCCTTATGGAGGAGATGGCTGAGATGGTGGGGATATCATACTCAAGGCTACAACACACGAGACAACACTCGTGCATTTTCGTCATAAAAAACTCATAAAGGGTGAAGATGGCGAGCGAGGTGGGACGGCTCTCATGCATGGAAAAAGTGCATCTGACACTATTCTCGAAGTTCCAGTCGGAACTATCGTCACCGATGCGGAAGATGGAACCGTTATTTGTGATCTCTCGACAGCTGGAGAGACATTTATGATCTGTGAATGAGGTCGTGGAGGATTTGGAAATGCACACTTCCCTTCTAGTACTCGTCAGGCACCAAATTTTGCTGAACTCGGTGATACAGGTGATATAAGAGAGGTAAAGCTCGAACTCAAGCTCGTCGCAGATATCGGACTTGTTGGACTTCCAAATGCAGGAAAATCCACTCTTATTCAGTCGATTACAAATGTGAAACCAAAGATTGCACCATATCCTTTTACGACAATTATCCCAAATCTTGGAGTTATGGAATGGAAAGGACGATCTCTCGTAATCGAGGATGTTCCAGGTCTCATCGAATGAGCAAGTGAAGGAAAGGGGCTCGGTTTCCAATTTCTCAAACATATCGAACGATGTAAAATCATCCTCCATCTTCTCGATGCGAGTCAAGATACAGAGGCAATCATAGAAAACTATAAAACTATCAGAAAAGAACTCGAAGCATGGAGTGATGATATGAAAGATAAAGAAGAATTTATCATCCTCACAAAAGCAGATATCATCGATCCTGAGCAACTTGAAGAAATGCGAAAAGATTTCGAAAAAGCGACAAAAAAGAAAGTGCTTCTCACACTTTCAGCAGGGGCATATATCCGCATAGATGAACTCAAAGATATCCTCATAGATACCATTCCTGAAAATAAACGCGAAGAAGCACCCCTCGTAGAGGATGCTGATGGAATGCTCCAAGAACAAAAAATTAAAGAAGAAAAGAGTATAGCCTACTATAACCTCAAAACACAAAGAGATGGAAAACGCTGTACGATAAAAAGACGGGAGGATGGGGATTTTGAGATTGCTGGTGAACGAATAGAGGAAATCGCACGAATGACAGATACTCGTTATGTGGATGGAGTAAATCGAGTCTACGATGTGATGGAAAAAATGGGTGTGATGCGAAAACTCAAACTCATGATCCATGATGATATCGCAAATGCTGGAGGTGGATTCTTCGAAGGAGAGGATGATTTTACTATTCCTGATGTATGGATTGGTGGAAAGAAATTTTCTCTCGAAGGACTCATATTTATGCGGGAATCCTAGTCAGTCATACATCATAATTTCTTTTTTATGACTCAATCAATAAATGAAGTTGCTGTACGACCTGGCTTTTGGGAAAGCATACAGAAAAATCCAAAACAGTATGCCCATATTATCATGGTGGCGACAAAACCTGACATTATCAAACAAGCACCCCTCTATCTCGAACTCGTAAAACGAGGAGAACTCGTGATACTCGCCCATACTGGTCAGCACTATGATTATAATCTTTCAGCATGAGTTCTTCAGGAATTCGGTATGCAAGTAGATGTGCAGTTAAATATCTCATGAAAGCTTCATGAAAAATTTTCACAAATTATCGAACGACTCGGGAATTTTCTCCTCGAGCTCTCAGAAAAATATGAAAAAATCCCAGTTCCCTATGTTCATGGAGATACACTCACAGCAACCACTGCAGATAAAGCAGCATTTCTTAATAAATTTGCCGTTGTCCATGTAGAAGCAGGAATACGAACATTTACCCCGAATGAGCATTTTTATCACAGGGTTTTTACAGAATTTGAACATGGGGTATTCGATTGGGAATGGTATTATAAAGCACTCCAAAACCATAATATCTATGAACTCTGAAGTATAGAACCCTATCCAGAACAATTCGATACTCGTGGAGTGGAACCATCGACAGGATACTTCGCTGTACCACATGAGCTCTATAAAAAAACGCTCATGGATGAGGGATTTTCGAGTGATAGAATCGAAGTCGTCGGAAATACCGTCGCTGATGCTGTCAGGCTTTCATGTATGAAAATATCAGAGTCAAAAGCGTTTGACCTCTATCCAAATATGCGAGGAAAAAAACTCATATTTATCACGATTCATCGTCGTGAGAATTGTGAAGTAAAAGAACGATTCATGGCGATATACTATGGAATCAAGAAACTCATAAAAGAGGGATATCCTGTATGTTTTCTCTGACTCAATGCCTCGGAATCAGCGATAGATAGATATGATCTCCGCAGAGATATAGAAGATTTGAAGTTTGAACATCCCGAGAACTTTGCATATGGACCAGCACTTGCTCATCATCACGAGGTCATGGATATGATCACTCATGCGGGATGTGTCATGACAGACTCTGGAAGTATGCAAGAAGAGGCAAATATCGTCGGTGTTCCGTGTGTCACTGTCAGATTTGGTAGTGACCGAAGTGAAACACTTCTCGCTGGAGCAAATGTCCTCGCCCCTCCAGTGAATGCTCGTCTCATCGCAGAGATAACCAGGTGAGCATACGATAATATGAATATGCGAAAATGAAATCTCTACGGAGAAAATGTATCCGAAAAAATCGTCGATGGAGTAAAAAGACTCCTCGAAAAAGAAGGAAAACTCTTCCGACTGGATCATGAGAGACTCGGTGTAGAAAAATATTTTAACTGGGAAATATAAAAAACTCCTCCAATAATCCTTGGAGGAGTTTTTTATTAGTCTTTTTTGAGAAGGTCGTATATCTCAGTGAACTTATCAACATCAGAGAGCACCATATCACGACTTGAACTTCAGAGAGTATAGATAGAGAGGACTCCATTTTTAAATATCTTTCCAAAAAATCCTTGGTATTTTTCTATGAAGTTAAACTTCTTGTAAAGTATTGTCTGACGAACACGGTAGATGATACCATACTCAGAGATCACACGATCTCGTTCCAATATATATCTCTTGGTCGATACATACCATACGATGAGTCCGATAATAATAGCAGCTCAGATAAGGAGAGGTATAGCGAGTGCAGGACCAACAGCCGAGAATCCAAAGAACACTGCAATGACAGTGAGTACCACAGGAATAATAATAGAGTTACCGACATCTTGTGTAGATGTTGCAACTTCAGCGGTATCGATTGCGTCTCACTTGAGAACTGAGTCGAGTCTATCGAGAAGCGCAAAAGAATCTGCCATATAATCAAATCATATACTGTTCTCAAAATATCCACTTCGAGTAAGGAGGATGCTATTGGCATTCTGTCACTGCATAGCTGGCATAACTTGTCCTGCCACACTCAGAGAGACATTCCCTACTGAAGTAAGGGGATTCTTAGTTGCACTCAGTCACTTGATATGACGATAGAGTGAGTACTTCTTAGATCGGAATATGATACCTGAGATACTCTCTACAAAGTCCTGATAGAGGGATTGTTCGTACCAAGTTGAGCTATAGTAGAGCTTGTTATAGAGGTATTGGATAACTACAAGTATTACAAGTATCAGTGCAATACTAGTTCCTCCAGCCGTAAGAGAAAATGGAACATCTGACATAGTACCACTTGTATCAACAAGTACAGAGACAACAATAATACCTACGATGAATAAGATGAAAAATCATGCACCGAAGATACTATGCTTCATGTACTCAATAAGATTGAATCTTGCTTCTAATATTTTTTTCTCTGAAGTGTTCTTATAGATACCAATTTTCTCGAGAATGTCTTGTTCGAGGGTTGGAGTATGGCGTATATTGGCAAATGTAATATTGGTTCCTGATCCAATAGACCAGAATACAACACTACAACTCCCTATCATACGATCAAGGAGAGACTCACGGATAACTACACCTGAGACCTTATCAACTGTAAAAGAAGAGTGTTTTTTCGATAGGAAGTGGAACTTTTTTTCTATTGTGGAAGTATCTATAATATAATCCGTGAAAAAATACTGAATTATAGTACCAATACTTGAGAAAAGAGTAATCGTTATAAGTATCATTGCAAATTCGCCTCATGCTACTGTGCCGAGAAGAATAGCAATAATGATAAAAATAATGCTTCAGAGGAATACCTTGAGTGGGTACATCTTATATATTGCTCTAAATTCACTATTGTATTGTGGTGCTGCCTCAACCGTATCAGTATACCCAACGAGGTCTTCTGTTGTTGTGGATACTTCTCCTGCTACATCATCTATCATCGGTGTACTACGAGGTTGCATTGTAATCTGACTCTTGAGGTATTTGATATTTTTGATCATTTGCTCTCCTTCTGTCATATTCTTGAATACAACCATATTATTGCTTCATTCTGAAGAGACAACAAGATCATGGAGCCCGAGGATACGCGAGAGAAAACTCTGACGATTCTCGATATCTGCAACACGCTCCATAGGAAGTAAAGAATAATGTCGTGTAAGGAATCACTCCGTATAGTATATGCCATCGGTATATACTTCATACTTGCGTCTACGTAGATCAAGGTATGCTATGATAACGTATGCAAGAATACCAAGTATAAAAATACCACCAACGATAGAGGTAATAAATCCTAGGTTGATTGCTCATGATATCTCAGAATAGTTCATATCTTCACTGATATCAGAGAACAGGATTGGATAAAACACATAAAGCACTACAAGAACTGTACCAAATGCCCGATTCACGAGCTCTCAGAGAATACCAAGAATATGTGGACGTGCTTCTTGCACGAGTGTATCCTTAGCAAGATGATAGCCATTCTGTCGCATGAGTTCTTGGACTCACTCATAGATCTCAAGTGGATTATCTACGTATTTGAGATATATCTTCGAGGTACTACTTCCAGCTGTATCTATAGCAACATACCCCGTCTTAAATATGAGATACTGCCAGAATGGAAGAATTACTGATACCTCAGTAATCTTATCAATACGAACTTCTGTACTATTGTCAGAGAAGAGTGTACCGGAATTGTAGATGATTTTCGTCGGTTCGAATATGTATTGCTCCTTACGATAAGAGATATACGTCAACGCGAATATAATCCCAAAGACAACAAACACTATCATAGCAATAACAAAGAGCAATGAGTCTCATCAGACTCATGACTCTGATAGAATTGATGAGAGTTGAGATATGCCTGTAAGGATTATGAGAATTGGGAACAAGAGCGTAAGCGTTCCACTCTTCAGGAGGAGGTAACTCCATCTATTTGGAGTAATTTTCTGTAATTGCATAAAGAAAAAGGTATAAAATATTATAAGAGGAATTCTAGGTAAAAACCTTGCTTTTGCAATAGAAAAGATTAGTCTACATACATGAAGAAAATACAACTCCCAATAGAATCCTCAGATGAGGACAATATCAATCCATCACGTCCAGATATATGATGGCTTGTAAGAATGTCCATGATAGTCATCTGAACAGTTATGTTCGCTGTATGAGGAAGCTATATCTTCTCGTATACAGTTCTCGCTCATATTGATCTCGAAACGGAGAAGAGATACTTCTGAGGAATGATGATCAAAGAAGATATGGAATCTCTCGATCTCACGACACTCCAGACGCCAAATCTGAATGATACACTCAGTGGATATACTATCTACATAGAGGCATCCAATGAAGAAAATGCATTCGCAACACTTGGAGGTAATATCATCATAACATCTGCTCTCCTCGAAAAGATAGAAAATGAAGAAGAGCTCATATTCATCCTCGCACATGAACTCGCACATATCGAACATCGAGATGTGATACGAAGCTTTGCTCAGTCTATGCCCATTATACTCACACTCCAGTCTCTCTGAATTGATACGGGAGACTCTATAACAAGAGTAGGTAGCATTATCACAAGCTATAGTTCGCGAGAGAAAGAATCTTCTGCTGATGATGCTGGTATACTATTTCTCGAGAGCCTTGGATTCAATCCACTCTGTGCAACGGGATTTTTTGAGCGACACAAGAACGGATTCGAGACGTATATCGAAGTACTCTCAGATCATCCAGTATCACAAGAGAGGATCGAGAAATTACAAAACTCATGAAGCAACAAAGATAAGGCATGTACACCGATGAAAAAAGTAAACTCCTCCAATTAATTCTTGGAGGAGTTTTTGATAAGCTTCGGGAAGTGATATACTGCATCCCATATGCGTCTCGCGCGGATACGAGGCTGTGTGATGAGGCGATAGAGCCACTCGAGTCCTAGATTCTGAAAAAGTATTGGTGCGCGCTTCTGGAGTCCGAGGAGGAAGTCTATAGATGCTCCTACTCCGAGTCATACGACTTTTTGTGAGTCAGAAAGATAGGAAAATACCTCAATGAGTCGTTTTTCCTGATTCTTCATCCCGATGCAAGAAAATACAAAATCAATCCCCTGCTCTCGAATAATCTGTGCAATATCTTCTGGAGATACCTCGCCATCAAAAACAACAAGAACTGTAATTCCAGGATATTTTTCTTCGAGAATATGTTTGAGATTCTTTTGTACTTCTGCTTTTTTTCGTTCGAGATCATTTTTTGGAACAGTATTCTTGCGGTCGATGATGAGGACTTTCTTTGGTATAGTTTTTCCTCATTCGAGGATGTCCCGAGTCAAGTCACTCCCCTTTATGAGCTCGCCATAGGTCTCTCGTATATGTTTTTTACAAAAAAAAGTGCGAAGTGCAGAGGTGAAAAACGACTTTCCTTCTCGCATCATATATCCTACATAGAGTCCATTGGCATCTGGAGCATTGTATGTGGCTTGACCCAGAATATCCATAAATTCACTATCACGAGATGCTCGCACAAAAATCTCTGGATTCGGAGTAAAAACAAGTGTTTTCTTTTCTGGATTCTGGATTTTTGTAAAGAAATCAGAATATGTTCCATTATAGAGAGGAATATTGAAGAGAGTAGTAGATTTTTTAGACATAGATATGCTTTTTTAGGTTTTCAGTAAAGCTCACGAGAGAAAAATCCCCTGCTCGCTCTCGGCAATCATCTTTCATAGATTCCCATTCTTCTTCTGAGGTATCCTGAATCACTTGCTTCAAATTCTCAATTCACAATTCATCATTTACAATTTTTATCAGTTTTCCTGTTTTCCCTTCGATAATCGTCTCGAGAAGTCACCCTTCACGAACTCCGATAACTGGAACAGAGCAGGACATAGACTCAACAGGCGTCATGCCAAAGTCCTCATCCACAGGGATATAGATATTGGCTATCGCACCTGCAACGAGAGCGATAAATTCATCATCTTTCGGTGCTGGAAGTGGAAATATATTTTTATATCAGTGCGAAAGTGAAAGAATTTTATCTTTTTCTGGATCATTCGCTCCATAGGTAAAAACGAGATTTTTTTCTGGCATATCCTGAAAAGCTCGCACGACCAGATCCACTCGCTTCGGTGGAGAAAGGCGAGAACAAGAAAGGTAGTAGGAACTTGGGAGGTTTTTTCACTGAAGAAGAGAAATATCTGTAGGAATAAATCTCTCAGTGTCTGTCGGTGGATAGAGAATCGTGGATTCCTTTTTACAAAAATGTAGAAGTCTATCGTGGGTATTTTTTGAATTCGTAAAGATACTATCAAATCGGTCAAGTGCTTGGATATATCTGTTGGCTTGGTAGTCAAAAACTCTATTTATAAAAGGATGGAGAATAGCAGGAAAACGACTCACATAGATTTCTCGAAAATCGAAAAGATATCTCGGTGGTGTATGACAATAATAATACACCTTTGCATCTTTTCGAATGTGTTTGAGTGCGTCGAGACAATTTCCTGAAAATATGACTATATCATACTCAGAGAGGATTTTAGCCTTCCTCTGAAATCTCTCTATCAGCGTCAAGTGTCGTATACCCTTTGCAAATACTGGTTTCCCGAGTGATATCATCTTCCCTGTAAAACCGAGTTCTCGAGGATCAAAACTTCACTCTGAAAAAAATCCAGAAATCAAGTCAGCATCGAGTGACTTTGCCATGAGTGTCACGAGTCTCTCCCCTCCTCCACGATAGAGAAATGCATCATGGAGAATAGCGATTTTTTGTTTTTTTGTTTCTGGAGTTTGCATGCCGAAAGTATAGATGTTTTTTTGTTAGAATCAATGTTTGATGAAAGAAAAAGAAAACTGGAAAAATAAGGGGAAAAGGATAGAATTTGGGAAGCATTATAATTTAAACTACTAAAATATGAAAGAACGCATTATAAATGAGAACGATCTAGAAAACATGCTAAGTAGAAAAGAATGACACTTTTATGATAATAAAGCTATTCAAATTGGTTGAGAGAAAATTCAAAAAATATGTGTTGCATTCGCAAATGCAGATGGATGAGAATTTATAGTATGAATTAGAGATGAGAGTGAGCTATGAGAAAGACTCGAAGGGAGCACGGAGATGGAATCGTATAATGAAGTATTACAAAATATTCAATCCATAAGCCCCTCAATACCACATGATATAGAATTCCTAAAGTTTGGTTCTAATTATTTATTAAGAGTAACTGTAGAGAAAAGTGATAAAGTACATAAAACTAGTGCATGAAAAGTCTATGTCAGAAAATGAGCACAATCACTTCCAATAACCGACCCTGAAAAGATATTGGCACTTTCTTATTCAAAAGGCGAATCTTCATACGAGGATACTATAGTAAAAGATGCAACTGCTGAAGATATCTTTGAATCAAAGGAAATAAGTGTTTTCTTGTCGCACTACTCTCCTCAAAGTGATAGTATTGATTATACAATTAATCAAAATCTTGTAGATAGGACTACTTATGAGCCAAGAACAGCAGGAATTCTTCTGTTTAACGATAATCCTGTTCCGTTACTTCCAAAAAGATGTTGAATAAAAATATCAAGATATGATACTTCTGAAGAAATACCTGAAAGAGAGCACTTAAAAGAACAGTTAACAATAGAAGGTTGTTTAAATGAGCAGATAAATGAATCCTCATCGAATATTCAACGCATAATGGAAAGTGTACAAATAATGTGAATAAAAGGACTAACTCATGCTAATTATCCACCAGAAACAATTTGGGAAATACTTGTTAATGCAGTTATACATAGAGACTACTCAATTTCCGATGACATTCATATACTTATTTATAATAATAGAATTGAAATAAAAAGTCCTTGACGACTCCCTTGATATGTAACTATTGAAAATATATTAGATGCTCGCTTTTCAAGAAACTCAAAAATAGTAAGAACTTTAAATAAGTACCCTAATCCTCCAAATAAAGATATGGGAGAATGATTAAATACTGCCTTTCAGAAGATGGAAGAATTCAGATTAAGTAACCCTGTAATCTCGGAAGAATGAAATTATGTCAAAGTAACAATTCCCCATACACCTCTAGCATCCCCAGAAGAAAGAGTAATAAGTTACCTAAGAAATAACCCTCAAATTAGAAATAAGACCGCGCGAGAGCTAACATGAATAAAATCTGAAAATGTTATGAAAGAACATTTCTATACATTGAGAGATAAATGACTCATAATTCCTGTTAGAAGTACTTCTGTTGCGAAAAAAGTTATTGCATGGAAACTAGCAGAAAGCAATAATGAAGTCTAAAAAAATCGCAATCATCTGTGACTGGCTCATCGACTTCTGATGAGCGGAACTCGTCATATCACACCTCCTCGAGATGTATCCTGAGGCGGATATATTTACGAGTGTGTGTTTTATGGAACACCCGATGCTCGAGGGACGAAGAGTCTATACAAGCTGGATTCAAAAAATCCCACTTTTGAATCGAAAACATAAACTCGCGGGAATACTGCGTCCGTGGGCATTTCGCTCTTTTGACCTCTCGAAATATGATATACTCATCTCATCGAGTTCTGCCGAGGCAAAAAATGCTGGATTCTCAAAGAGAAAACCATGAGCAAAGCACTTTTGCTACTGTCATACACCCACTCGCTACTATTGGAGCCATGCGAAGGAATATGAGGATATGATGGAATTTGGTTTTTGGAATCCCTTCGTAAAATCTATATTTCGTCTCGTGAAGTGATGGATGCAAAAAATAGATTATGAAGCTGCGCAAAAAGTAGACTTTTTTATCGCCAATTCAGAAACGACCGCTGAGAGAATCAAAAAATACTATCATCGAGATGCGGAAGTCATCTATCCATGAATCGATGAAACTGCATTTCGTTTATCTGAAATAAAAGGAGACTTTTATCTCGGGGTCTCTCGGTGTATCCCCTACAAGAAGCTCGACCTCCTCGTCGAAGCATTTAACCAAAATAAGAAAAATCTCATTCTCTGCACGAATACAGATAATCTCCTATATAGAGAACTCGTCGGAAAGTCATGAGCAAATATTACCTGGATTTTCACACCATCTCTCGAAGAAAAAACAAAACTCTATAGAGAAGCAAAGTCCTTTCTTTTTCCTCCAGAAGAAGACTTCGGACTCGTACCAGTCGAGGCGATGATGAGTGGAACTCCTGTAATCGCCTATGGAAAATGAGGTGGAACAGAGTCAGTCAGAGAATGAGAAACGGGGATATTTTTCACTCCACAAACTCCAGAAGCACTCAATGAGGCAATAGAAAAATTCGAGAAAATGGAATGGAATAGCGAGAAAATACGAACACGAGGGATGGAGTTTTCGAAGAAAATATTTCAAGAAAAAATACAGTATTTCATACAATCACATGAATAATACAAAAAATATAGCATTCGTATCGCCTATCGGAAACGGTGGTCCAAGTGAACTCTATAAGACACTTGTGCCGCTCTTAAGTCATGAGCTATGAAAAGATTCTATCAATCTTGTCATGAGTACGAAAGAATGGATCAAACTACACTTCTATGGAGGAAAGCATGATACCATCGTGAGTGTTCTTCCTTTTTTATGGAAGCCAAATTGTCAAAATTTTATCCTCAATATTCATGGTGACTATCGCGAAGATAGAGGATGGAAAAAACCTGGAGCGATACTGGCTTTTCTCTATCCATGGTCAGCGAGATTTGCTGATATGCTCATATTTCCGTCCGAATACCTCAGAAAAAAACTCAGTCTCCATCATAAAAATGAAAGAATAATCGGCAACATATGTGCCTTCCCGATACGAGGAACTCCAAAAGAAAAAGTATGAAATCCAATAAAACTGATATCGACAACCAACTGGAATAATCCACAAAAAGCTGAGGCTATGCTCGCTCTCATAAAAACAATCGTAGAGCAAAAAGAAGTGGAAAATATCGAATGGACGATCACCGGATGATGAGACCTTTCCTATAAAGAAGAAATCGAATCAATAACAAAGAAAAATATATCCATAAAGATACAAACAGTTGGATTACAAGAGAATAAAAAAATACAAGAACTCCTCGAAGAAAGCGACATATTTATCTATGCGACTTATGTGGAAACATTTGGAATTGCGATACTCGAAGCCGCAAGTCAATGACTCCCGCTCGTCCTTTTATCACATGATGCATTTTCATGACTCTGGAACGATGATGCCATTTTTCATCTCGACGATATGGCAAATGAGATAAAAAAACTCAAAGAAGATGAACTTTATTATAGAAACCGAAGTGAAGCGAGCCTCACTGATGCAAGAAAATTTAGAAAAGAAGCAATTATAGAGCTTTGGAAGAATCTGTTCACAAATGAATCCGAGATATAAAATCCTCATGGATTTTTTCTAGGGAAAACTCTTTTTCCATTCTTTGTCTCGCCATTTTTCAAAATGATGTAAGTATGTCCGGATCAAAACACTGTATAAGTGTTTTTTTGATATCTCAGATTTCTAAAGATGGAAATATTAGTCCCGTTTCCCCATCCAAAATATAGTATCGAGCTCCGACTGTTGGACTCACGACTGCGGGTACTCATGAGGCATTTGCCTCAGGAACAACCATTCATACAGCTTCATTAAAACTTGGTAATACAAGAAGGTCGTATTTTTTGTAGATTTCGGGCATTTTCTCTGCTGGAACTTTTTCGAGAAATGTAACAAAATCTGCAAGTCACAAAGCCTGGACTTTTTCTCGAAGCTCATCCATCATATAGCCTCAGTTTCCAAGAAGGGAAAGATGAAAATTATCGTACCCATCATTTTTTAGCTCTGAAAGTGCACGAAAAAGAAGTTCATGATTTTTGTATCAGACAAATCGGGCCACCATCAGTATCTCCAAGATACCATTCTGCATGAATATTTTATTCTCAGTTGGAAAATATATTTTTGTATCTATCGGGATAGGGAGTATCGAGACGAGATGCTTTTGGATTGAGTATGTATGAAAAAAATCTCTACCCATTTCTGAATAGACAAATATTCCAGATAAACGCGCTTGAAATATATACAATAAGAAAGTAAAAATACACAGTACAATACGAGGGAAAATACCACGAGGCAACATCTTTGTTTCAGAATAGAGAAAAATCTGTGTTTTCTTCGAAAAGAAAGAATATACAAGAGTCTGCCAAAAGTAGAGATTGTAATAATCCATCACCACAATAATATCAGGCGCAGTGACACGAAGAGATGATACAAGTCATGAAAAATATTTTGGTGGAGAAAGCTCAAGTCAAAAAATCCGATTCAACATATGAGTAAATCGCACGAAAAGAAAATCAAGAAAAATAATATCTACATTTTCAGATATTTTTTCACGAATATCCCAGTCTGGATAGAGGACGACATCAAAATCAGAAAGCAAACTCCGAATAAGAGGAACATGCAAGTGATTTGGTCCAATACATGCGATTTTCTGTTTATGATTCATATGTTTTTATGAGGTTTTTCCATTGCTGGAGGGATTTTTCGAGAGAGAAATATTCTGCGCGTTCTCGCAAAATAGATGGAAAGAAGCTAGAGGCATGCGTGTCGAAAGATTTTAGTACATCATAGAGTCCTTGTTCTTCGGGATTCATAGGTATATCGAGAGAAAGTTCTGATCCAGAAGATGGAGAAACTATATATCCATAGGGAGTCGTCATAGGTACAGCACCAGCAAGACTATCATGAATGAATCGAAGTGCTGGGATATCAGATGAGATTATCGGAGTACCAAGTGCAAGAGACTCGAGAAATACGAGACCAAAAGATTCAGCAAGACTCGGAAGTACGAACGCAGTTGCACGAGTACAGTATACCCATGGATTCGTTTGTACACCAAGAAGTCGGATATTTTTTTGAAGATTATATTTCTGGGTAAATGATTTTATAGTATCATACATATCACCATCCCCGATGATAACAAGATATTTTTCTGGATTCTCTCGAACAAGAAAAGCAAAAACACGCAGGAGTCCCACCCATCATTTTTGAGCAGTAAAGCGACCGATAGAGAGAAAATACTTTTCTGGTACATCATGAAAATCAAAAGACTCTTGAGATTTCTGGATTATATTTTTCAAGGAAACTCCATTTTGGATAATCTGATATTTCTTTATGGTCGTGAGTTTTTTAAAATCATCCTCGAGTGTAGATGAAACGAGGACAGAAATATCTGCAAATCGGTACAATAGGAAAAAAAGTATTTTATATACGGCATTATATCTATATATAGAGAGATCCTGATGAAGTACAGGAATTATACGAATAGATGGGCAAAGAAACCGTAACAGAAGCGCTGAAAAATTCACATCGTCACCATGAGATACAATACAGTCTATAGAATTTTTTTGTATATATCGAGATAGAGCAAAAGCACGAGAAAAAAGTTTGAGAAACTTCGTAAAAAAAGAATTTGAAACTCATTCTGAAACAATAAAATTTTCACCAGAAAATGATTCATTTTTCTGAGAATCATAGAGAGCATACAAAAAAACTTCATGCCCATCTGAGTCAAGGGCATTATGTATTTCTGAAGCCATGCGCTGAAGTCATCAGCCAATCTCACGAGAATGCAAAAAAGTAAGAATTCGCATGATTTATTTTTTTTCTTCGATATTTGAGATAAATCCTTTATTTTGTTTCACGAGAAGTGGTGCTATAGCGAAGAATTTTAGTCATTTTTGGACGCGAGCTTGATTTGGAAGTCTATCAGCAGGATAGCTGATATACGGAGTAGAAAGTGAAAGGAGTTTTTT
Source organism: Patescibacteria group bacterium (assembly GCA_031539225.1). Lineage (GTDB taxonomy): Bacteria > Patescibacteriota > Gracilibacteria > BD1-5 > UBA2023 > JABFSX01. The sequence goes on from JAVKLJ010000001.1 coordinate 84,531, forward strand.
TGCTCACTCGAGAGTAATGATGTATGCTCAGGCAAGATACAGGGGACGGAAAAAGTGAACTGGTCGAATGTGAGGATTTTTTTGCTGGAGTCTTTCCCAGGTAGAGAGAAGAATAGCTGCAATCATTCTTGGGAAAAAACGAAATATATATTTGGGGTCTTTCTCAAGATGGATTTTTTCGTGCCTATAAAAAACAGAGGCATCCATAAGCTCATAATTCAAAGAGAGATACTCCCAATCTTTTCGCTTCATGATGGTATCGATATTGTCGAGACAATACCTGAGGCGGCTATCAAAAATAGCATCATCTTCAAGTATCAGAGCTTTTTCTATTCATTCGCGTACGATTTTTTCATAGAGAGCTATATGCGAAAGTGCGCAACCAATTTCTCATCGAGTAAAAAGATTGGTATTCATTTTCTTCGCATGCTCTTCATTATAGCGATTTTGAATGATTTCTTGTTCTGCATTGTTTGGGGTTTTTCCATTGAAGCCAGGAATAAATTCACACGAAAGTCAGATATCAGAAAACTGTCGTCGTATATGTTCGGCACGATCAGTATCTTTCGGAAGGTTTATGACAAAAATTGGGAGATGCATTGTATTAGAGACGATGAGAATAATCCTCATCAAAATGAGTAGAAATAAGCTCTATACCAAGTCAGATATCGATTCATTGTATTCACTTTTTGGCATATTCAAATACCAAAAACTTCGAAAGTGGTCAGCAAGAACAAAAAAGAAGAACATCTTTTGTGTCTTTTCCAGAAACAAACTCGTCTATAGCATCCATGATATGATTCTTATCAGAAAAAGCATTTTCAGAAGAAACAGAAAGTGTCCCAAGAGAAAGAATATCTTCAAAAAAATCAACATGAAGCCCAGATATGACATCTGTATTTGCTATAATAAACACATGTTTTTTTCTGGCAAATTCACGAAGAAGTGGAATATATTTCTTCTTATAAAACATCGCAGCATCCGCATAGGATATATCTTTTTTGAAATATGAATGAAACATAACTTTCATCGGTAATGCTATGCGCAAACGAGAAATTTTTCTCAGATATGAATTTGGGCGGAAATTTACTTCTGTAACCCCTAAAATATAAGGAGATTCTTTTCTATATTGCTCTATCATACTCCAAAAAGCATCAGATAATTCCTGTTCTCACTTCTGATAAAATATCCCTCCCCCAAGCATTATAACCATCTCACCATCGCCAATTCGTATAAAACTCTTTCATTCCTGTATGATAGAATCAGTAAAATCAGCATCAGTCAAAAAAGAAGGAGATACGAGAAAACTCGGTAAACAATAACGAAGCGCCGTATGAAAAACAAAGAGTGGGCTTTTTTTGAGAATATCAATTATGTACATACTATATTGTTATTGATTTGGGGATTTATGTCCGAAAGACTCATGAAGAGCATATATTTCTTCTATCGGCTTTTCCCACCATTTTTCATGTTGGAGCTTTGCTATAGTTTCATCATCGAAACGGTATTTGATGACTTTTGCTGGGTTTCATACGGCGATAGCATATGGAGGGATATCTTTTGTGACGATAGATCATGCTCCTATGATAGCACCATTTCCTATGGTGACACCTGGAAGA
>JAVKLJ010000002.1:0-2303 GCA_031539225.1 Patescibacteria group bacterium
CATATGGAGGGATATCTTTTGTGACGATAGATCATGCTCCTATGATAGCACCATTTCCTATGGTGACACCTGGAAGAATAGTGACATTAGCACCAATCCATACATCATGACCTATATTGATGGGTCAGCCATGGTCGGTATGCTCTATGGGTCCATGAATACTCGTTGAAGTTGAGAGTCTTGATCCATCATGGAGAGAATATGATATAGCAAAGAAATTCCTCGCGATAGAACAAAATGCTCATATCTGAATCGGATTTTCATCAGAAGAGAGTATATCACTCTGTCAGCCAATATATGTATACTTCCCTACACTGATATTTCCCCCGCTCATCATGAGATTGGGTCAGAGTATCACCGACTCTGCAAAAGATATTTTTCATGAAAGAACACCAAGAAGATCAATATCACAAAGTCCCCGAAGAGATTTGGTAGCCCCATAACGAGCACGGATAATGATATAGAGTATACTGTTTTTTAAAAACTCTGGAAGTATCACTCACCAAATCAATGCATAAAGAGTATGTGTAATATTTCTGAAAGACATAATTTTAGAGTAAAAATTCAAGATTTCCATCAGAGCGAGATGATATAAGTTCAATTCATCGACCTATATCTATCGATTGTACTCATTGATTTGAAAATTCATATGCAAGAGCCTTTGAGAGTGGTCAACATGCAAGAATTAGTAGTATTTCAGGATTAGTAAAATCAGAAATAGAATATTGAATTTTTTGTATGATTTCTGCTTTATGACAATAAGAATTCGTATCTGGAGTAATAATAGTATCATATCAAATAATTCCTTTCAGAAAATCATGATTCAGTGAGTTTATAATATCCTTATTCGTAACAATAATCAGTTTGCGTCATTGGATTAATCCAGAAAAAAAAGTCCGAAATGCTCAATAATAAAATGTCACCGCATCGCCATATGTTGTATCCTTCGGAAAAATCTGACTATAGAGAACCTTGAGTGGAAGCCAACACTGGAATCTATTTTTTTCGATGAGTTCTTTATTTGATTTATTGATATCCATTTCAGGAAGACAGAGTATATATGGGGAAGAAGCCTTATATTCTGTGATAGTTTTCAGTAAATCAGCTCGAAGTTCTCGAGAATATGGTTCATAGCCTATCGAACCATGATGAATAAGGTATGCCTCTCCATCACCCATTCGTATGAGAGACTTTCTTTCATTTTTTAAAAGAGAAAAAAGTTGTTCCATACTGTAAAATTGAACCCCTATCCTATATTCTCATTGTACCCTGCGAACAATATACCAAAAAAGATAGAGTGGATCCCTCACAAGATGAAAAAAGAAGAATCGAAGAAAGGCCATTTTAAATATCAGAAGGTTTAAGGGTATATACATTTATAGCACCCGACGCGGTTTCTCGACGGAGAATAAAAAGAAAAATAAATGAAACCCAAGCAAACACATTTGGAATAAAAGCCCCACGATAGAGAGCGCTTTGATTATATGTTCTTCGTAGAATCTTGAATCCACTTTTTTCCGCAAAGAATGAAAATATATGATGAAACATGGGACTAATATGTCCTGTACCATGGAGATCTAATGGTCCAAAATAATCAAGTGTGGAAAAAAGAAAAAAGTGTGCACGAGAATAAAAATTCTCAACATTTGGAGTAGAAAGAAGCAGGAAGCCACTATCAAGCAAACATTCACGGATATTTCTCAGAAAAGAGAAGGGATTTTCTAAATGTTCAATAATCTCGAGTGCTATAATACAATCAAATTTTCCTAAATCAGTAAAATTTTGATTCAAATCTCGAGAAATAAGAGTAGTTCATTTTGCTTTATAAGCCTCAGGAATGAGTTCTACTGCTGTGATATTTGTATATCCATTATCCACGAGTCGTTGATCAAAAGCACCACCACCCGCTCAAAGAATAAGTATTTTTGCATCATGGGAAAGACCAAAAGATTGAATCTCTTCAAAACATCGTACATGAAGATTTGGTCATGCATATATAGGAATTCCAGCATATCCTCCATCTGTATTCGTAACTTGCTGATTTACATTTTGGAGTTCTTTGAGAGCATTCTGATTCATAGAAATTGGATTAATTTTTAAATTTTTTATATTCCTTTCGGATGGTCTCGATATCTTTTTCCCACCATTTTTCATGTTGGAGTTTTGCTATAGTTTCATCATCGAAACGGTATTTGATGACTTTTGCTGGGTTTCATACGGCGATAGCATATGGAGGGATATCTTTTGTGACGATAGATCATGCTCCTATGATAGCACCATTTCCTATGGTGACACCTGGAAGA
>JAVKLJ010000003.1:0-120657 GCA_031539225.1 Patescibacteria group bacterium
CGAGATCGTTCAAGGTAACCTGTCATGAGAGGAAACAAGGAAGCAGCGAGGATACCGATAATCGCAATAACGATCATGAGTTCCACAAGAGTAAAACCGCGAGAAGAGAGCTTCATATGAGAAAATTAAGGGAGTAAAAAACTATGGTTGAACAACATATATTCCTGTTTGTGTAGATGAGATTGTACCTGTAAGAGTAGAAACCGCGCTACCTGTACCAGCACTGATAAATGTTGTAAATGAGCTTGATTCTTGATTTGCCTTAGACTTATTTTCCATATTAGACCAAAGAGCGTAAGTTGAACCATTTGCAAGAGGAGCGTAACCATATGAACCAGATTGGTCACATCGAATAGTCTTGTTAGCTGTCTGAGGATCGAGAGGAGCCTTTTTTGCAGAGAACATAGTATCAATAGCAGCATTTGATCCACTGTTATTTGAAAGACAATATCCGTTACCTGCAGAAGCTGGATATGCACCATTATTATCTGCATAATATGTTTGCATAACTGACTTTACATTATTTAAGGCAGCGATACGACCAGCATCACGAGATCGTTCAAGGTAACCTGTCATGAGAGGAAACAAGGAAGCAGCGAGGATACCGATAATCGCAATAACGATCATGAGTTCCACAAGAGTAAAACCGCGAGAAGAGAGCTTCATATGAGAAAATTAAAAAATAAAGCGAGAGCATTATATACCGACAGAATCCTTTATCAACAGAAAAGATAGAGACTTTTTTATATCCGTATGTATAAATTATAAGTAAGAAGTGGCTCTATAAAAAGGAAATATGCTATATGTAAACAATAAATTAGATTAGTCAATATTCTTAATCATGTACTCATTTTCGAGACTATAATCATGTTTTTCATAGTATTTTCGGACTCCAACTCATGATATAATAGCGATACGCCGACACTGTGGATATGAGAGTCGAATTTTCTCTTCTGCTTTTTGTAAAAAATTACGACCAAAACCCATATGCTGTCATGATTTGTTTCACTTATATCCTACTGGTATCTGATCTCCAAAGACATGAATTTCTCGAATAATAGCTGCATAATCAAGTGTAGATATAAAATGTGGCTCTCCTGTAAATACCTGTGAGGGTATACGAAATCGCATAAGAGCAAAAAGAGTTCTATCTACTGGGTCAATGTATTGAAAAAACCATTCATGTCCTCCAGATGCTTCATAAAAAAACTCTTCAAATACAGCATTTTGTGGATCATTTCACTTCGCACGAATCTCACGAGCGGAGATATCATGTCGCACGATGCCTTTTGCCCGCATCGCAACTTCTGTTATCTGCCTGAGGTTTGCAAGTTTCGATCCTGCGAGAATCTCATGAGCAGGAATATCACGATACATACGGTTGAGTCGGACATATTCAGGAATCATGCCCTGCAACTGAGCCATAAGTGGTATAAGCGTAGCATCACTATAAGGCTCAAACTCTCAGCGTTCCCACATTTCTGTCAGTTCAGAATTTGGAGTCACTACGAGTGGATAGAGTTTCAATTCATCTGGACGAAAATCTGGATTTTCAAATATCTCTGCCATAGATTCTATATCGCGTTCTGGTGTCGATCAGACAAGTCCTGGCATCATATGAGCAACAACCTTAAATCCAGCATCTTTGAGAAGTCTCGTTGCTCGAATTGACTCAGCATTTCCATGTCATCTTTTATTTAAGGTGTTTATATCATCATGCGTTGTCTGATATCAGATCTCCACTCGAGTAATACCATAACTCCTTAGTCGAATAATCTCTTCGGGGGTAATCCAATCAGGACGAGTTTCTATAGCGACTCAGATGACACGACTATTCGCTCCCTCATTTCTTTTCTTTGCCTCATCCAAAGAGACAGAAAGTCGCATATCAGAATTTTCAGGTAAAATTTGCGATGAGGAAAATGGATTTCACTGCACTGTTTTTTTTCATTCTATTTTTCATCATTCACCAAAAAGCGTATGAGCATCATAGATATTTTTTATAAAATCCTCCTGATATTCTTTTGGGTACACACTCCATGTTCATCAGATAATTCGTACATCACATTTTGATATAGCATTTCCAGTGATTTTGAGCGAGGAAAGTCGATTTTGTATCTGAAGAAATGGATTAAAGTCATTCATTTCCGCTCGTTGAACAGCGGGTTCATCAGAAATATAACTCTTTGGGAGTCATTCATATGTAGGACAATATATACACTTCCCTGGACATCCCCAGAATTTGGTCAAAAGTGAAATCACAGAAACTCCAGACAGAGATCTTACGGCTCGTTTTCGCAAAACGGTTCGAGAACGCAGTTCATCATGGATATTTCCGGTTTCAACAAGCTCTTGAAATCGTTCTATCATCTGTATATGTGATGGTCATTCTGAAATACGATACTTCGCAAGTATTTGATTTTTGAGTTTATGAAATGCTTCTTTTGATTCTATGGAAGCATCATGTGCAAGGGCGAAAAGAATTTCATCAATGATTTCTAATTGGTTTTTCATGAAAGAAAGTATATAAAAAATCTCATTTTTACAAAATGAGATTGGAGATACAAATGGTAGGTTATCCACGAAAGGTTACTTGTCAATATCGATATATCATAAGATGAGAAAGAGGCAATACGGAAATAGGTGGATGACTCAATTCGTACCTCTCTGTAGAGAAGAGGTGAGGCGACTCGAAGAAAATGGAAAAACAATCCAAACTCGTACCGAGAGTAACTGAATGCAGGAATATCTCGAAGGGATAGAAAAAGACTCTGTTCATACTAAAGAGATGCACGGGGTTACTTTATAGAATGCTAAGGTTTGTTAAGGTATAGACTATATAATTAATTTACAATATGTGACGATACTATTATAACAAGCGAGATACAACCGATGACTATAAGAAGATGACTATCTCATTCTTCAAAAAACACGGATATCTCAGGGATTGATCATCCTATAGATCGTGATGACTCAGTTGGACAATAAATGGAAATCCAAATGGAGATATATCATTTTCAGTATCCAAAGATGATGAAAGAGGAACTGGACATATTCGGGTATTTTTCACACAAACAAATCGCAATACTCAAGAAAAGAAAGAGATAGATTATAAAATAGCCATAATCTCTACACCCTGTCACTTTGGATGACGGAGATGGTGGTTTCTCGATCCTTGCAAAGCTACCCCTCTACGATGTTCTATTCTCTACCTCCAGAGTAATGGAGCATTCGCCAGTCGAAAAACACTCAATCTTGCATATGAAAGCCAGAATGAAAGTAGATTCGGAAGAAGACTCTCATATTTGATGGGTATGAACGCAACAAAAGCAATCGTCCTCCAGAGAACTATGAAATATCCCTATAGAAATTGAAAAGAAACCAGAAAGATGAAAAGATTCCTCAAGTTATCCTATAATAATCCTAGTCACGAAGAAATTATGAGTATAGAAAATCTATTCTCTCGTTGAAAAACTCGCAAAAGATAGACGAATAGATATACTACAGCCTAATTATTTCGGCTATTATATCGATATATGAATAATGGAAATGCACCAGAGAACATTCTTATCATTCAGACTATAGATTATCTCCTCAAATCTCTCCGATATAGATATGATCGAGAAAAGAAAATTGTATTTGATGATGAAAATATTGAGAATGCCCGAAAATCAGGCGTGTTCATTCCACCAGATGAGATACTTTCAATATTGAGAGACGAGAAAATGATTGAACTCAAATACAAAGAAAATAAATTCTATGGTAGAGATGATGAATATATCTATAGTATGCACGATAGAATTATCTCATCGATTGATACACTTCATCTTTTTGATTATAAACGAAAACTTCTCGGTAAAACTCAAAAATCTATCATAAATCCTACTACCCTCGAACGAATAGCAAAATGGATATGAGATTCTGGAAATGCTGATAGTATAATAAAAACTCTTGAATCTTGCGGTGTTCCTGATTATCTTATTATATATCCCCATACAAAGTGGAGAATGGTGGATGATCTATTTCGAGTACTTGCTACCTCGATATACGAAGAGTGACATAAGCTTTTATTCTCTATCATAGAAACATATCTTAATCCAATACGATTTTGATCTATCGAAAACGGTATAGAAACACAAAAATATTATAGCGAATATCTCACTTATGATGGATATGAGATACTCAAAGGGAAAATACTGCCGATAAAGGATAAGCGAGATATGTATGATATATACTACGAGAGTAAAACAGGAAAAAGGATAGAAATAGACGAATATGATAAAATCAAAGATGCTATCGCCAATACTGAATATAAGAAGGTCACTCTCCTCAAATGACCTGATGGACAGGTGGAGCGAATCGATGGAGAAAGACATATAAACGGAGATGATACACGGTTTGTAGATATTTTGAGTACATATAAACATTCTCATATCGAAGCCTCAGCATATGAAGGAAATGTGAATAAATATGTAGTGACTGAAAAGATAAAAGTGGACCAATCTGGACCGAGGCTATAAATTTATATTTGGAGAAAATGGCTTTCTGAATACAATCTCTGGCAGAAATAGACGAAAATTATCTGATACGATAGTAAGGGGAAATGGAAGCGGATATAAGCTTTCTGGAAGATTTATATCAGTATTTACATATCATTTTATTATGGCATCACTTAATTTTAAAGGAAAATCAGCTGTCTGGAATCACCACCTCTCAGTACCATATCACACTCTCGAAAAAGTAGAATCAAATTCTCTCGATGGTGAAAATGCAAGTGAAAATCTCCTCATAGAATGAGATAATCTCCTCGCCCTGAAGGCTCTCCTCCCGAAATATCAAGGGCAAGTAAAATGTATATATATTGACCCCCCGTACAATACAGGAAAAGAGGGCTGGGCATATAATGATAATGTAAGTAGTCCCATTATAAAAGAATGGCTCGGAAAGGTTATAGATAAAGAAGATATGACTCGTCACGATAAGTGGCTTTGTATGATGACTCCTCGTATCAAGCTTTTACGAGAGCTTCTTGCTGAAGATGGAATTATATTTATATCTATTGATGATAATGAGGTTTCGAATGCAAAAATTTTATTAGATGAAATTTTTCTTCCTACCAATTTTTTAGCCAATCTCGTATGGGCGAATAAAGAATGAGGTGGTAGTTCTGATAGTAAAAATTTTCGCATTAAACATGAGTATGTTTTAGTTTACGCAAAAAATATCGAGTTAGCAAATATATCGGGTGTATGAATTACTAACGAAAGTAGATATACTCAAAGAGATCAACATTTTGAAGCCAGAGGACCATACTATCCACAAAAATTATGAATGTGATCAATACAATACTCAGAGTCTTTAGATTATCCCATTGAAACTCCAAATTGAAAAACAGTTATGCCTTCTGAGAATAATAAATGAAAAAGGGCTTGTTGGAGGTGGGGGAAGACAAAATATAAATGGGGCTTGGAGAATGATTTTATTGAATTTAAAGAAGATAAAAACTGAATATGGCAAGTATACACAAAACAATATCTAAATTGTGATAATGAATGAAATCTGATCGAACGCTCAAGTAGACCATTTTGAGTTATAGATGAATACTCAAGTACTCAGGCAAGTAAATCTTTAGCTGAATTATTTTGAAATACTGTATTTTCATATCCAAAACCCGTTGAGCTTATTAAGTATTTAATATCATTAGTTTCAAGTAATGATGATATTATTCTTGATTCGTTTGCATGATCTGGAACAACTGCTCAGGCTATTATGGAACTCAATCAAGAAGATGGAGGAAATAGGAAATTTATACTTGTACAACTTCCGGAAACTCTCACTGAAAAGATGCAAGCAAAAGCCGCATGATATGATTTTGTACATGAAATCACTCGTGACCGCATAAAAAAAGTAGTAGAAAAATATGATCTTGCCATCGGCTTCACCTACTATAATCTTGGTCCATCTATTGAGTGAAGAAAAATCCTCGAATGAGAATCACTTCCAAGTTGGGAAAGTTTCGCAAAGTATGTCCACTTCCTCGCTACAGGCAAGCCAATAGATGATATTGCTGATCCAGATGCTACATGGGAAATATGTACTGAGGACCGAAATACAGGCGTATATCTCATATATGCAGATACTATAGAAGAGCTCCGCAATCTCGCTATCACTCGTGACTGGCTCGAAAGCGTAAAATCTACAGAGGGAAAGAAAATAGTATATGCTCCAGCGTGTTTCCTCGATAAAGAGGTTCTCGATGATAACCATATATCTTTTGTACAAGTACCTTATAACCTCTTCCAAAGAAAATAATTATGTTACTAAAAAGCTCTCAACAAAAAGTGGTACTTACACTTGAGACATTTTTCCAAAAATGGAAAGATGAGTCTTTTTCGTACAATGATAAGCTCCAGAAATTGAAGATGGCAGGACTCGACTCTATGATTGCCTCTCTTATTCCTCCAGTAAAAGAGATATATGCAAAAACTCCAGAATATAGGGATTTTTCTGATATTCCAGAAAGTGCATGAGTGATATATCCTCGTCTCTGTATCAAAGTACCTACAGGTGGAGGAAAGACATTACTTGGTATCAAAACGATAGAGCTCTATCAAAACCAATTCCTCGAAAAGAGAACAGGACTCGTCGTATGGGTAACTCATACAGATTCTATATACCTCCAGACAATAGAGAAGCTCAAAGATAAGACAAATCCCTATAGGCAGATGCTCGATCAGATAAGTGGTGATAGAACTCTTATACTCGAAAAAACCGATGCAATACGATGGCAAGATACTCAAGAAAACCTCGTCGTGCTTATGGTGATGATACAATCAGCCAATCAAGAAACAAAAGAAAATCTGAGAGTCTTCCGAGATTCTGGGAATTTTATGGACTTCTTCCCTATGGAGCATGAGAAAGACAAGATAGATGCTCTTGTGGAAAAATTCCCTATGCTCGATTGCTTCGAGCAAGACCTCCTCTGAGTCAAACAAATAAAGACAAGTCTCGGAAATATTATACGAGTATGTAATCCGCTTTTTATCGTGGATGAGTTTCACAAAGTCTATACCGATGCTCAGAAAAGAGTTCTCGATTCTCTCAATCCTCGATGTATGATAGGACTCTCCGCCACGCCAAAAGCTGGGATGAATATTCTTGTCACTATCAAGTGAATGGACCTCTATAGAGATGAGATGATAAAACTCCCTATCAATGTCCGTCCAGAGTCAAATGATAACTGGAGGGAACTCATACATGATGTACGAGAAAAGAGAGAAGAGCTTGAAAAGAAAGCACTCGGGCTAAAAGAGCAAAAAGGTGACTATATCAGACCTATAGCACTCCTCCAAGCGGATAGAACTGGAAAGGATAAGAGAGATGGACTCCATGTCCACGCTGACGATGTAAAGGAATATCTTGTGGAGATAGGTATACCAAGCAATCAGATAGCTATAAAATCATCATATATCGATGAACTCAAAGATGAGGTCCTCATGTCTCAAGATTCAGATATACGATATATTATCACTAAACAGGCACTTATGGAGGGCTGGGATTGCCCCTTTGCTTATGTTTTGTGAGTGATTCCTACCTCCAGTAGTACTACTGCCCTCACTCAGCTTATAGGGCGTGTTTTGAGACAACCATACACAAAGCGTACGGGCATATCGGAACTCGATCAGTGTTATGCGTATTTCAATCACTCAGATAGCGAGGAGCTTCTCAAGGGAATCAAAAAATCTCTGGAAAGTGACGGGCTCGAAGACATAATCGATACAGTCAAAGGAAGCTCAGGACCAAGTGGAAAATGACTCATGTATAGAGATTTCTCTATACAATCTCAATTTATCGAAGAATATCCAGAATCTCTCTCGCTTCCAATTTGGCATATAGAGGATACTCACGGGATTCGTGCATTGTCATATAGATCAGATATTCTTCCTCGAATAGACTGGGATAATATAGACCTATCTCCACTTTTGGAGGTGCTTACAAAAACTGTCGGAAAACAAAAAATGCAAGGTACTGATCTCCAATACTTTCTCTGAGGAGAATATGCCTGAGAAGGTACAGAATATGAAAAAGAACATGTCGAGTGAGGAGATGAGTATATAACCTCACAAATAATATCAGAATATATAGGAAATCCTTTTGTATCATATACTTTGGTCCAAAAGATTATCTGAAATCTTTCTCTTACAATAGAGAGAAATACTATAGAAAGTGACTTTGGATATATTGCTCATGAAATATCAAAATTTATCAGAATGGAGTGCTATAAGAATGAAGAAATCGTTTTTAATCAGCTTGTCTCCGAGGGGACTATATTCCTTGCAATTACGAAAGAATGAGGCTATACAATCCCTGAAATATATTCAGCTCCAGCAAAATATGATGAAGATGGTGAAACTATACTTCCACTCAAAGCTGATCCAAAATGTCTCCATCTGGCGGTGGATTATGTTACTATGAATAATCTCGAAAAAGAAATTATAGAAGAACTCAAAACAAAAGAAAAGGTCCTATGGTGGATGAGAAACAAGGTAGAAGAAAGTGCCTATAAGATACAGGCGTGGAGAAAGAATAAGATATATCCTGACTTTATCATTGCAAAACAGGACCATACAGGCAAATTAGAGCTCGTCTATATCATAGAGAGCAAAGGAGACCAACTTGCAGAAAATCTCGATACAAAATATAAGCAACTTGTCTTTCAGAGGATGACCGAAGAAAAAATGAAAGATGGGGTACGAAAATTCACTGGATATAACTTCCAGATGATCCCGCAGTCAAATACAAAAAGTGCTCTCAGAGAACTCTTTCAATAGTCGAAAATTTCCATATAATACTATCGCCTCTTACATATAAAGAGGACTTCTACAAAGGTTATGCCAGCGAGCGTGAAATACCGAAACGAGCATAACGAACTACCTATCTATGGCAGTTCTCGGAAGTAACTCGAAAAAACCTTTTGAGTACTCTATCCCTCCTCAGGGAAAGAGAAAAAAGCCTATCAAGATTACTCTCACCTTTTCTGAATCAGATAAGGAACGAGATGAAGTCCTCGATAAGCAAATCCTCAAAACGGTATTCGGAAGATAATCCCTCATGGGGTTTTCTTTTTCTTATCTTCAATAACCATTCAAATATAATAAATAATTGCAGTTATTCGGAAATGATATACAATGATACAGACTAATAATTTCGGCAATTATGTATCAAGACAATAATCAGAATATCCGTGTAGCATTCTATATCCGCGTATCCACAGAGGAACAGAAAAAAGATGGATATGGTACTGATATGCAGATACAGGGACTCCAAGATATGATAACCTATCGTGGAAAGGTTTCTGGATGGACTCACGATAAGAAGAATGAGTATTATGATCTCGGATGCACGGGAGCTGATCTCAATCGTCCTGAATTCAAGAGAATGATGCAAGATGCTAAGGAGGGAAAATTCGATATGATAGCAGTATGGAAGATAGATAGACTATCTCGTAATCTCTCACACCTTCTCTCTACTTTCGAGATTCTCCAACAGAATAAAGTGAGCTTCTTCTCACTCAAGGAAAATATAGACTTCACCTGACCAATCGGAAAACTCACCTTCCAAATATTTGGTGCACTTGCTGAATTCGAGAGGGAAACTATCAAAACACGAACCAAAGAGGGAAAAATGGCATCGGCTCGACTTGGTAACTATGTACTCAGTGGGACACCATTTGGATATAAAAAAGAGGATCAAGAAAAAAAGAAAAATAGATCTCTTGAGATTGTAGAAAAAGAGGCTGGGTGGGTAAAGAGAATTTTTGATGAGTTCTTATCTGGGACGAGTTTAGAGCAAATTGCGAAAATTCTCAATGATGGAAAGGTCCAAAAGAATGATGCTAATCTCAAGAAAGATAAATTTACAAAATGGTATGGTTCAACTATTCGATTTATACTCGAAAATCCCGTATATACATGACGAGCTATATATAACTCAAAGGATGATAATGGTAATATAGAACAAATAGAGATACCAACACCGAGACTCATATCAGATATAACCTATGAACTCGTCCAAAATCGTCTTTCTACGCTTGAAAGTGATGCAAAACGAGGCTGAGGTAACAACGAGTACCTTCTTTCTCGTAAAATCGTAGATATGGAGACAGGAAGAAAATTTGTATGAGTACTCAGACAGAAAGATAAGAGAGTGAGCTATCGTCGAAAACACTTCGTATTTGAAGGGAAAACATATAAAAATATGGAAATTCCATGAGAGCCTATTGAGAAACTTGTATGGGATACTATCTATCAGATGATCAATCGTCCTGGAGAGTTATTTGCAGTATTCCAGAAGCAATCAGTGGAAAACCACGAATATGATATATTTCTCAAAGAACGGGAAATGAACCAGAGAGAAATAGATAGACTTGAGCGAAAAGAGAATGAGATCGAGATGGATTATTATGATGGGAAAATGACTGAAGAAAAGAAAGATAAGCTCGTATTAGCAACGAAACAACAGGGAGAATCTATACAAAAACGCAATGAAGTATTAGATGAGAAAATGGATCTCATTATCAAAGCAGAAGCTACAAAAATAGCTTTGGAGAAATTCCAGAGCGGTTTTCAGACAAATCTTGAGAATCTCACCTTCGAACAAAAGAGACTCCTTGTGGATCTTCTTGTCGAATCGGTAGAGGTTACAACCGTTGCGTCGCAACTGAATCTGAATATCAAGCTAAGGTTCGACCAATCAAAGATAGCCAAAAATACACAAGGGTACGAACCTAAAAAAAGCTCCCCAGAGCCACAAAGTGACAATGGAGAGCAAGATTCTGGTATGTATGGTGCAACCGACAGGACTTGAACCTGTGACCTCCTCCTTCGCAGGGAGGCGTTCTAATCCAACTGAACTACGGCTGCAAATAGTAGGCTGATTCTATGAAATTCTTTGGAATTTCAAGTTTTTCTTTGAAAATACATTAATTACTTCGTGGCATACCATAGAAATCAAATCCTTTGAGGTCAACCATGGATTTTGTAATATAGTTTTTCTTTTTTCCTTTTTTGAAAAATCCTCGTTCATCGAGTATTCCCTGTTCGATAAGTGCGTCAATATTTTTTGTAGGGAGCTTTTTCTTTGGGAAAGCTTCCTTATTTTGCATATATCGAGTTCGCTTCTTATAGGAAAGATTGAAGCGAGATTGTTTATTTTCATTTCATGTATAGACAAGTGCTGACTTTTTCTTTCATTTAGAAAGCTTTCGTGCAGCTGCTTGTTTTTTTACGAGTCGTGCAGAGAGTCCGTGACTGTTTGCCATGAGAAAAAAATAAAAATCAGAAAATATTCAAAATTGTATGAAATGGAGCGGGGGAACGGGTTCGAACCGTCACACCCAAGGGTTGAAGCCTTAGTACACTCACTCTTTTATGTTACCCCCGCTTATACTTTTTTGAGAATGTTTTCAGGAACAAGTGGAGGCACCTGCCGGAGTCGAACCGGCCTCCAAAGCTTTGCAGGCTTCTGTATGACCGCTCTACCAAGGCGCCACGCTCGGGCATTATAGAGAAAATAGAGAAAAAGCAAGAAAAAATTATGGAAGGGAGGACTATTTATTTTCCACAATGGAAAGTCGAGAAGAGTTCCTTATACTTGGCTGGATCCTTATCGAGACCGAGGGTTATATGGAGAACAAATACTTTTGTTCCGCAAACTTTCGCAGTCTGGAGGAATTTCATTCTCTGGCTCGTTGTATTATATCGAGCTTCGAATATATATACTCGAGAAGTATCACTATCATTAAAAGAAATGACATCATCTTGAAGTTTTGTATATTCGAGATAGTTTTTCGTTGTTTGAATATTATTCTTTTCACTATATGAGAGAGAAGTAACGGGAATATCAAGACTATCTTGCATAACAAGCATATTTTGAGAAAAACCATATTTTATCTCAGGTGAAACTCGAGCGAATACAATCATTCCACGATATGGGTGTGGAAGATCTGTATTTTTAACCTCATTCCATGTTGTAGGATAGGAAATACTAAAACCAGTACCAACATACTGTGAAGATCCATCTACTTTTATTTCAACTTGAGTCCCTGGAAGACTACATGAAACAAGAGCAAACAGAGAGCCGAGAATAAGAAAGGAAAATCGTGAAATTGTCATACTAAAATATTTTTGAAATATGGGGAATAAGGAACAAAAGTCCTAGGATAGAGAAAACGCCCAGAAGAATATATTGAAAGAGTTTTTTCTGGAGAGAATACAGAGTCATATAATACTGGCACAAAGAGAATCAGAACCACAAAGAAACAATCACAAAAATGGAATACATATGAAATGTGATCTGACTCATCATTTCACGAGAAAGCCAAGAGAGATAAAATCACCCAATAGTCGCGAGAAAGAAAGTAAAATAAAGAGAAGCTGTAAGTGCAAATATTCTCTTGGCTACACCGAGTTCAATATATGCAAGCTCGTCAGGATTCTTATGTATTCTCTCATGAATGTCCTTGATTTTCATCATATATTTATATAATACCGGCATATTATATAAAAAAATGTCACTCACACAAGCACAAATCAAACATTTAAAAAAACTCTCTGCCCTTAGTGGTGAGGCTTCTCTTGAAATCTCGAGTGTTCTTGATTCTTTCTCACTCCTCGAAAAAGCTCAAACTCAAAATACAAATAAAGCCGAACGAAGTGGGAACAATACTCTCATTCTCAGAGAGGATATATCAAAGGATTCATGAATACAAAATGCACTTCTGGATGCTAGTCCTCAGAAAATAATGGCAAATCAAATAGTTCTCGCTGGAATCATGACAGGAGAATAGTTTTCATATACCATAATTCTCCTCTACCCCATGCTTACGCGATTATCGATCAAAAACTTTCGCTCATGTCCAGCATGGGATTTTTCTTTTTGAAAAAATACGCTCGCATTTGGTCCAAATGGATCATGAAAAACACATATCCTGGAATGAATTCATATTCTCGCTGGATGAAGTTCTGTGTATGGAAATATACCAATTGATGCAGGAACGCATATAGAATGATATTTTAGTGAAAATGATCTCACACAAAAATATACACTCCATAAAGAAGAAACGAAAGAATCCTGGAGCATCAACGGAAGGGTTGGGACAAAAAGCAAGTATATGGAAAATCTCCCCTTTCGAACCGTTCTCATATCACCATTTGATATGAATCTTCTCTATTTTGAACCAAGTATCAGAAGATGAAGTATGGATAGTATTTTAGAAAGATCATTTGCACAATTTCGAAAAATAAAACGAGACTATGAGCTCACGATGAAGCATAGAAATGCTCTTCTCAAAAAAGTACGAGAAGGATTTGCCAATAAGACAGATATAGACTACTGGGATAAGAAAGTCGGGGAACTCGGTCATATTTATCTCCTCTATCGTGATAAATACAGTGAATTTATCCAAGAAAATATATGAAATGCCACGGTTCTAGGAACAAAATATGCCATATTTTTTGAATATAAATGAAGCTGTATAGGATATGAAAATCGAGAAGAATGAATAACACAATATCTGAAAATAAATAGAGAACGGGATATACTCACGGGACATACCCATATATGACCACATAGAGATGATTTTACATTTTCTATAAAAAATAAAACAGGAATATACGATGCAGCATCTTTTCTCTCTCGTGGTGAAATGAAAATGCTCCTCCTCGGACTCAAGACACTTGAAGTACAGTTTCTCGAAAAATATACCAATATACCTGTACTTTTACTTATAGATGATATATTTGCTGAACTCGATGAAAAAAATTCTTTTCAATTCATAAATTCTCTTAAAACATATCAAACTATTTTGACAAGTCAAAAACCGCATGAAAACAGTGAAAACTGAGCGGATTTTATTTGCATAAATCTTGAAGATATATAGAATACGCGGGTCAAAATATTATTTCAATTCATACATTCTTTCTATGAAAAAAATGCTTCTCGGGTGTATCACCCTTCTCGTATCATGTTTTATTGTGCCAGATCTCGCAGTTGCGGCAAGCGGAGCAACAGTTACTGGATTTGAGATAACTGCGCCTACTACAGCGGTCGTCAATGAGGCTATCGATATCACTGTTCGAGCAGTAGATAAAGATAAAAAAACTGTAACAAATTATCGTGGATCTATTATTTTTGATTCTGACAATTTTTGAGATACTATACCAAGTCCAGGAAAAGCTATTGCATTCACTGCTGAAAATAATGGCGAAATTAAGTTCAGTAAAGGTATTACTTTTAAATCTGCTGGAAAACAAAAGGTCTATGTATATGATGTAGCAGATGATAATCTCACAGGAGAAGCGGTCGTTCAAGTAGACGGCAAGGGTGGAACTTCGAGTGGAACCACTGAAACAGTGACAATTATCACGCCTGAAAACAATACACAAATTAGTGGTGACAGTATTGTCATCAGTGGAAAAGCTCGTAAGAATAGTAAAGTATCCCTTACTTTAAATGGAAAAGATATAGGAACAGTTTCATCAGATGAGTCAGGGATATTTACAAAAAATATTTCTGGAATTACTCAAGATAAAAATATACTCGTTGCAAACTTGATTGATGCTGATGGAAAGACGATTGGCACATCTTCGAGTATAAATTTTAGTAAATCCGCGAAAACAACAGGATTCTATAATATGACTATCACTCCTGGAACGACTGTAGAAGCAGGAAGTGAGATTACTCTTACTGTAGAATCTGATCCAGCAATGAAGAGTGTCATGATCCTTATGGATAATACTCTCCTTGAGGCCAAAGAATGAGATGCAGGAAAATATACAATAAAAACTATTGCCCCAGCAGGAAGTGGAACATATAATCTCGATGTAACTATAACGGACCCAACTGGACAAATAACAAAAAAAGAGAAGGCAGCAGTTCTGACAGTTACAGCAAAAGCTCCTATTGCTCAGCCAAGTTTTAAAAATGTAAAAGTGGAAAGTCAGGATCAGAAGATACTATTTACTTTTTCAGTAGAAAATGCACCAGTTGAACTCGATAAATTCAAGATTATCTACGGGGAAAATGAACAAACAATGACAGGAGAAGCTATGACATATAGCACAGGTAAGATACAAAAACCTGATGGAAACTATTCATGGTATATAAGTAACCTTGCACCAAAAACATACTTCTTTAAAATACTCGGAGTAAAAGCAGACGGGACATGAATCGATAAAATGGCATCAGAATCAGTAAGTGCAATGGTAGGTAAGACAACATGTACAATAGGAAATGTGGGAAACTTGCTTGTAGAAAAAAATGATGGTAAAAGTATCATAAGTTGGATGAGTGTCACTGGTGCAATATCATATAATGTATACAAGGCTTCCCCAACTGGTGAATACGCTCTGTTTCAAAATACAAAAGAACCACGACTTGAGATACTTATAGCAAGTGGTGCACTAAAGAATGAGGACTTTGTAGTGAAAGGACTCTGTGATGAAACAACTCTCTCCGCTGACTATAGCAAAGCTTCTCGAGTACAAACTGGACCGTGAATGATTGCAATTCTTGTTATTATTTCAGGAGTAATGTCTGTAATGATTCTTCGAAGACGCGTTCGTTAATATTTTCATTATCTTTTCTTTTGACAAGTTCCATCTTTTTTATACAATACGCCTACTTTTCCCTGTGAAAAAGAATTTTATATTGAAAAATTTTTCCCTATGCCGAACACAAAATCAGCTAAAAAAGCTCTCAAAGTAAGTGAAAAAAAACGATCTCGAAATAGACACTTTCTTGCTCTTTTGAAAGAAAGCGTAAAGTCTTTCGAAGCGACACTCTCAAGTGAGAAAAAAGATGTAAAGAAGGTATCAGAAGCATTAAGCCTTGTCTACTCTCGTATTGATACTCTTGAGAAGAAAAATGTTATTCATAAAAATAACGCAGCTCGAAAGAAAAGTTCATTTGCCAAGCTCGCAAAATCAGTAACAGTCTAATCACGCCAATGCAAAAAAAAGGGTTTCAAAACAAAAAAAATGACAAGAGGATTAATGACTCTATCATTGCTCGCGAACTCATGGTGATATCTGAAACTGGGGAATCTCTCGGAAAGATGTCTCGTGACCAAGCACTTTCTCTCGCTGGAGAAAAAGATTTGGACCTCGTAGAGGTAGGCATGCAAGAGGGTATTCCTCTTACCAAAATAGTGGACTATGGAAAGTTTGTTTTTAAACAACAAAAACAAGCCTCTCAAAATAAAAGTCACCAGAAAAAGACGGAGCTAAAAACGATGAAACTTACCTACAAAATAGGTGATCATGATCTCGATGTACGAAAGTCTCAAGCTGAAAGGTGGGCAAAAGAATGAAATCCGATGAAAATCATGCTCCAACTCAGAGGTCGCGAAAATCAATACGAAGACCTTGCGTTGGGAAGAATAGAAGAATTTATCGCTTCATTGGATGGTATCTATAAAAAAGATACAAATGGAAAAGTTCTCAAACAATGAAATACTTTCAATATCATCCTCTATCCAAAAAAATAATCCAAATAATTTCTAACATTTAATTCTTATCATGAAACTCAAAACTCACTCTGGCGCTAAAAAACGCGTAAAAATCACTGGAACAGGAAAATATATCGTCGATAAGACTGCTAAAAGACACCTCCTCAAAGACAAATCAACAAAAGCAAAAGGTCGTGATAAATATGGTCATGTTCTTCATGATACAAATACTCTTGAAGCACGACTCTCACTTCCATATGGAAGATAATACTATTTAGAAAATTGATTTTCCTTTAATTTTATAACTCTCTCAAATTATGACTCGAGTAAAACGCGGTGTAATGACCCATAAAAGACATAAGAATATCCTCGCTCTTGCAAAGGGATATCGTCGAATGAACGGGAATGTCTATTCTCGTGCAAAAACAGCTATCATGAAAGCTGGATCAAATGCTTATATTGGTCGCAAACAAAAGAAAAGACAGTTCCGTCGTCTTTGGACAGTTCGTCTCAATAACGCAGCTCGTCTCAATGGTATGACTTACTCTACATTTATCCATGCTATGTATACAAAGCGTGTGGGACTCAATCGAAAGGTTCTTTCAAATCTTGCGATTACTAATCCTGATGTCTTTGCAAAAGTTGTTGAGTTTGTAAAATAATCTATATAATACCCCTGACTCAATCAGGGGTATTTTTTATTTCTATGATAGAACCTTATGGCATCCTTTCTTCTCAATCTTGATACTCATCTTCTTATTTCAGCAAGAGAACTTGTATGATGAGAATATGCTTCTATAGTACAGCTTTTGGGGGAATTTATCGTTATTTGGGGAATGATAGTCCTTGTATGACTCTGGATTTGGGGAGTTTTTCAAAAAAACGAGACGCACAAAAAAGATGCTCTACGAATATTTTTTCTTATACTACTCATATTTATCATATATAGTATAATCAATCTTGGAGTACCACAGTGGAGGGAAAGTCCACAAATAGTAGCATGAGGTATTAAACCTCTTATCCCACACCCAATCGATAATTCTTTCCCATCATGACATGCTATATTTGGAACGACACTTTGCATGGGAATATGGATTTTTGTAAAAAATCGAATACTTCTTGTATCTAGCATAATAATTACACTTATTACGGGAATATCGCGAGTTATCTGATGAGTACACTACCCTGGAGATATCGTTGGATGAATACTTATTGCAACTATAGGATCATATTTACTCTTCCCTATTGTGCTTTCAAAAGCTTTTGAATGATATATTTATCCTTTGTGTATAAAGATTGCACGAGTATGTAAATTATAAAAAAGAAATCTGACTATGCTCAGATTTCTTTTTTTGTACATTCGACCTTTTCGATAACAGTCCCATCAATACTGAGAACTCGTAAGGAAAGTGAGTGAGTTGATGAAGCGAATTGAATACGACTATTTTCTTTTGGAAATGCTTCTTTCTCTGCCATGATAATATAGGAAATAGGTTCTCATATATATTCTTCTGGGAGTTCTATATCTTCAGGTCGTATATCATATTCTTCGAGAATATCATCAATAAGGGCCGTTCAGACTGCTTCGATTTTGCCATCTGACTTTGAAAGCATATAAATATCCTCTTTATCTTTTTCATCTTTTATATCTCCAAATACTTCTTCAAGGACATCCTCCATAGTAACCACTCCAGCAGTCCCACCATGTTCATCGAGAACAAGAGCAATATGACGACGAGATTTCTGAAATTTTTCAAAAAGATCATCAAGCGGCTGAGTCACTGGAACCTTCATAATTTTTTCGAGATCCAACAAAGACAGTAATTTTGATCCAAGTCATTCACTCTGAAGTTTGAATGCTTCACGAAAGGTAATAACAAAATCTATATCATCAGGAGTTTCTCCATAGATAGGTATACGAGAATGTGAGGAACGCATAAAAAATGTACAAGCATCATCGACAGTCATATCAAGAGAAAGAAATTCAACATTCACTCGAGGGGTCATGACAGACTCAGCAGTCGTATCCGGAAGGGAGAGAAGATTCTTAATCTGTCTTCGTTCATCGGCCTCTACAGCACCAGATGAGTGTGACATATCGATAAAAGCATTGAGTTCATCTTCACTTACCTGTACACCATGAAAATCAAGTTTCCCACCAGTAATCCATGATAAAATCTTTACAAAGATTTCGACAAGCCATGTCACAGGAAGAAATATCCATATCAGAATCTGATATATTGGAGCAGAAGCCAATGCTATCTTATCGGAAAAACGAACACCAACTATTTTTGATGTTAGTTCTCATAAGAGAAGTATTGTGATAAAAGAAAATATATAGACTATCGTTGTAGAAAGCTCAGAGGAAATTTGGAAAAATTGAGTAATTTGTGGTGCAATATATTTATCAGCGACAAGCGTCGGTGCGCTCGTCACAATGAGAGTCCCTATAAGATTTGTAATAAGGAGTCTTTCATTATTTTTTTTGAGTTTTGCAAGTGTACGGGCTCAAAATCGTTTTTGTCGAATAAAAGTTTCGAGTTTATGAGAACTCACAGACATGAGAGGAATCTCTGTACCAGCGAAGAAAGCAAGAGCTAAAACAAGAGCAAAAAAACCAAGTAAGGGTAAGGGGTCCACGAGAAAGAGAATTAAAGATTAATTTTTAATGATTATATGAAGTATCTTTATTTTTGCAAACATCTTTCACTCTTGCAGTTTTATGGGTTTTTCTTACAATCATCGAAATATCTCTCTCCATATGGAAAAAAATATATCAGAACAAACCCAGTTAGACAAAATCCCAACAAAGAAAAAAGTTTCTATTAAAAAACTTCCAAAAAATGAAGTAGATACAGTAGAGGGATTGATCGATGCAATAGAAGCAACAGGTCTCGAAGAATTTATGGAATATATTCGCTCTCCTTGGAAAATGCTTTGGCCAAATTTTATTGCTGGTATAGCACGGGGATTTTGAGCATTGGTTGGGGCAACTATCGTCATAGCTCTCATATGATGGACATTGTCGATTATGATAGACTTGCCTCTCATCGGAAAACAGCTTGAACCGTATGTAGAAAAGGTGCAGACAGAATTTAAAAAATATACTGAAGCAACAAACTATAAAGAAAATTTTGTTACCATGGAACAGCGGCTCACAGAAATACGAGAGGAACTCAAAAAACAAAACAAGTAAGTATTTATTTTTTTCTTATCCAATATACCCACTCCTCATTTCCTGCTTCTCATATGAGGCAGGATTTTTCTTTTGCGAAAATAGCGCACTGTCTTTCTTTAAGGAGATTTTCAAATCAATTCATTGCCTCTAAAATACATTTTTCATCTTTTGGTACTCCTGTTTTTCGGAGGTTTATTTTTCCTACTTCAAACTGGGGCTTAAAGAGAAGAATAATCTCCGTAGTAGGATTCGCATGGATGATAATCGCATCGAGTATCTGACAAAGAGAAATAAAAGAAGCATCGCAAACGATAACATCATATGGTATTTTTTGAAAAAAATCTCGAATATCTGTCTGCTCGTAACTCTTCACTCGGCTATTGCTTCTGATTTTTTCATGGAGTTGGTCAGTCCCGACATCCACAGCATCTATATGTTTCGCTCATTGCTCAAGGAGTACCTCGGTAAAACCGCCTGTAGAACTCCCAACATCGAGACAATTCATTCATTGTACTGCTATTTCCTGATGATGCGCGAGGAAACCATGAAGCTTCATGGCACTTCGAGAGACCCAGTGTACTCGCTTATCTTCTGCGAGGGTTACAGAATTTCCTTCAGAGACATCTTGAGATACTTTTGTGCAAGAATCCCCATCAATAAAAACCAATCAAGCTTCGATAAGTTGTTTGGCTCTATTTCTGGATACATTATGATGCATGGAAAGATAACTATCAAGACGCATATTAGCCTTTATTCAACCAATCATGGATACTCGTTTCAACTTTTGGACAAATCTCTTTTTCAAGAAACTGGATTTCTGTATCCTGAAATTTTGACAACACCCAGTCACTCACACTATAGACTGGATTTCGTCCAATACCGATTTTTAGACGAGCAAACTCGTTGGTACCGAGCTTTTCTATGATATCTCTGAGCCCATTTTGTCCACCATGATTTCATGATGCACGAAAACGAATCTTGCCAAATTCCATATCAATATCGTCAGAAATCACGAGAATATCATTTTTTGGATCGAGTTTATAAAAATGTACAATACTCGCAACACTCTCGCCTGAGAGATTCATAAATGTTTGTGGCTTTACTCCGAGAATATCACCTTTTTTTGAAATATACGCCTTAAATTTTTTTTCTTCTTTAAATGTATCAAATATATGGTCAAGGATGAAAAAGCCGGCATTATGGCGAGTGTTTTCATACTGCAATCCTGGATTTCCGAGTCAGATAATGAGTTTCAAGGGAGAGAGAAATATCGAATAAAGAAATTATATGTATGATTGTATGATTTTTTGCAAAAAAGAAAAATATATGATAGGCTTTATTGGTAATCTATTTTCTATCTATTGGTTTATGCGAAAAATACTCTCCTATAGCGTGATTGCTATCCTCGCGATGCACATCACTGTGAGCTTCTGAAATGCTGAAGAAAACATCGATCTCAATTCTGCGCCCATCGAACAAGTAGCTCCTATATCTGATGGAAACGGTGGTACATATAGTACTTGGGAACTCATGCATCGGACATTTATGCTCGATGGATTTACATGGACAGGTGTCGTCGCTGAATATATTACTCCACATATGTGGACAGGAATATCAGATATCCTTAGTATAGACAATGGGGCAATATACCCTCTCGAACCAACAAACTATACTGAGTGTGTACAATTCGAGATGAACGCTTCATTTGGAAGTGATGGCTCTATGATAGAATCAACACCAACTGCCGAGCTCAAAAACCTCGCAAAATACTGTGCAACAGAATTCTATGGTGACTACTTTAGTGGGAAAAAGTATACAACTCGTGAAGAGATGACTATGTTCCTCCTCACAGCTCTCGGGGAAAATGTCAGCCTCGAAGGTGAATTTGTAGATGGAGCATTTGTCACAAATGGAACTGAAACAGAAACTCCATTTAACAATGTCGTCAAAACTGCATGGTATGCGCCATTCCTCGCTCGTGGAACTGAGGTAGACCTCCTCGCATCGACTCCACCTCGTTGGAATACTGCCCGAGAAGTATCAGATACTGATATTATGAGCATGCTTCAAGGATACTTTGGGACAGATGAAAGTGATATAAATAATCTTGTAAAGGCATTGATTTCTACTAACTGAGTATTACTCAATGCACCAACTCCTATTGAGAGTACAAATACTGGGGTAATTACACAATAGAAATAATTCTATATATATTTCTTTCATAATTTTTCGATCTACTCATTCAGATATAAATTTTCCCTATGGAACTCGCAAAATTCCTCACACTCATGGACACAGTTATCGACAAGCAATTTTTCGATCTCCATATCACTCCAAACAGTTCTCCATATGTGAGAAATAGTATGTGAGAGATTGTGCAAATGACTGAATTTGAAGTCATATCCAATGAGGATATCAAAGAAATTTGTACAATGCTCCTATCTCGTCCATTTACCGAACGCACCCTCGATATTTCATTTGAATATAGAGATACTCGTTTCCGTGTGAATCTCTCACATATCCTCAGATGAATTAGTCTCACATTTCGTATGATACCGAGCGTGATACCATCGGCTGAGGAAATAGGCCTTTCTCCATATCTCCTCGAACTCTCGCTCTCAGAGAAATGAATCATCCTTATCACAGGACCGACAGGAAGTGGAAAAACTACGACTATGGCGACGATGATAGAGTACATCAACGCTCATACAAAAAAACATATCGTCACACTCGAAGATCCAGTAGAATTTGTCTATAAAAATAAACAGTCTCTCATACATCAGCGGGAGCTCGGAAAACAATTTGATACATTCGCTGATGGTATCAGATCAGTGCTTCGTGAAGATCCTGATGTCATCGTCATCGGAGAAATGCGTGATCTCGCAACGATAGAAGCAGCCATCACACTTGCAGAAACAGGACACCTCGTCCTCTCGACACTCCATACAAATGATACTGTGCAAACGGTAGACCGCATCATACAATCATTCCCTGCTGGTATGCAAAATCAGATTCGGATGCAATTTGGACTCTGTATGCGTGCTATCATATCACAAATGCTTCTTCCGAAAAAAGATGGAAGTGGACGAGTTGTAGCAAGAGAAATCATGCTCGCAGATGACTCAGTTCGTAATCTCATCATCCGCGGAGAAACTCAAAACATGTACTCTGTACTCGAAATCTCAAAGCAAAAATGAATGATGCTCATGGATGATGCAATCATCTATCTCTATAAAAAATGATTTGTTGATAAAAGTACTCTAGAAGTCACGATTCGAGATAGAAGTCGTCTAGAAACTATGCTCGGATAAATAGATAAAACACGAACCAATTTTCATGTCAAGCGAAAATGATTTATATTTCCGCTTCTCCATGGATTTTTTCGTGTTTTTATGGTACTATAGGGGCATGGCAAAGGTAAAAATCATACTCGCCTATATTACTCTTCTCTGTTTTTTCTCAACTGAGGGGATTTTACCGATTTTTGCTGATGAGTGAATAGAACTCCATTCACTCGATGAACTACCGAGTTTTCATAAAGAAATAGATACGGCTCTCGATAGTATGGAAGAGAAAACTACCGAATGAGAGAAAGAAAATACAACAATACCAAAAACCGAAGAAACTGAAACGACATCTCAGTTCATCGTCGAATGACTTCCAAAATACGACGAAACAACAAATCTCGATGCATGGTTTGACAATATGAGTGCTCTTGTGCGCATGGGGATAGTAAAAAGAAGGATCATAAAATCTCTCGGACTTCCATGAGACAATAGCATCACGGTAAATATCGTAGATGGAACTGAGATACGAACAAAAGACTTCGAAAAAGTACACCTCGATACACTCACAGTAGATGCATCAGCAAAAGAAAAAGCGAAAAAAACATTTCACTTTGGTCTCACAGGTAAACATCTCATATTTTCAAAGGCTGTAGAAATCAAAGCAAAAGTATCAGCAAAAGATGGAGAACTCGTAGATATACAAGTAAAACATGCTGGAGATAAAAATTTTAATACTGCAGGGCTCTCGACTCATATCGAAACCAGCTGTAATGCAGACTGAAGTGCGAGCATCCCGAGCTCAAGTGCAATGGTCGAAAATGGAACTATTACATTTTATACCTGTGGAGCGAGTACATTTATTCTAGGTGCATGAGGCGCTGGATCATTATCTCTATGGTTTCAAGCTGGGTCTGGTATGACTCTATCAGGGACAAATCTATCATTATGGAACGACCTATCAGGAAAATGAAACAATGCAAGCCAAGTAACGACATCAGCACAACCAAAATATGTAACAGGTGTAGTAAACGGAAATCCTATAATTCAGTTTAATGCAACGACACAATATATGCAGGGTACAAAAACAGGGACTTATCAGACAGTGTTCGCTGTTAGAAATCTTCCCACTACAGGGTATCAGTATCTCTTCTCAGCTCCTGCATTATCAGACTTCTCCATAAGGGCAGCTGGTGGATATAATGGAACATCTGTTATGACATACACCGACGGACCAAATGGTTGAGATTGGTCTTTTGGATGAACTCTTGCAATAAATAGTCTTATAACAAATACCGGGAAAGTATGATATCATATTATCCGGGATACCTCTTCCTCTCCAGTTTCGAATACAACTTATTCAATCAGTAATACATTTATGTCTCGATGAATGACTGGATGAGATTGAGTTGCAGAAATATTAGTATATTCAGGAACACTCAGTGCTACAGGGACAAATCGTATCGAATCCTACCTCGCTCTCAAATATGGTATCACTCTCGATCAGACAACAGCAACAAACTATACCCTCTCGGACGGCAGTATCGCATGGAATGGTACAGTCGCAGGAACATATAAAAATGATATTGCAGGTATCGGGCGAGATGATGCTACCACGCTCAATCAAAAGAAGTCACAATCTATAAATAATCCTGGGGATATCATAGTGGAAAGTACTGGGGGATTTATAACAAATCTCAGAGTTCTCTCTTGGGCAAATGATGGAACTGCCACAGGAACATGGATCACCTCAGAAATACCAACGACGAATCTCATGGGACAAAATGTCTATTCTCGAATCGCTCGAGAATGGAAATTCCAGGAACCAATAGCAGATATCGGTGGGGTAAATATCTCATATCCAGTAACAGCTCTCCCTAGTGGTGGAACTGGAAGCATATATATGCTTGTGGATTCAGATGGAAATTTTTCAAACGGAGGAACGACATTTGTAGCAGGTACTCTTTCTGGTTCAAACTATGAATTCGCGACAAATATCACCAATGGATATGTGATTACATTTGCACAATCAACTGGTATAGATCTCTGGCTCAAGGCAAATTCAGGAACAAATTGTAGTACAGCATCATGTAGTGTCTTATCATGGGTTTCTCAAAATGGGAAAAAAGCAACAGGAACAAACAATCCTCTCTACATAACAAGCTCATCTGTATTCAACTTCAACCCTTCTATAAGTTTTAATGGTGCTGGAACAAGTGGAACACCAACAGGAGCATACTTTTCACTTCCATCTGGATTCGACAAGTATAGTGCTGGTCTCACTACATATGTGGTCGCGAGACCATCTAGTACAAATAGTTACGCAAGGTTTTTTGACTTTGGAAATTGAAGTTCATCAAATAATATTGCATTATTTAGAGTTGGTACAACTGATAGTTTATGATATACATCATATCCTGGAACAACAGGAGTGGGAGATATTACAAGTATAACATGAGTTATCGTAAATAATCAAACAAACATATTTGGTGCTCGCCAAGCAAGCCTCTCTACAAACGCTAGCATGATAAAAAATGGTAAAATTATAACAAACGGTACTACTGGAATAATTGGAAATGTCACTCGTACGCTGAACTATATAGGGCGGAGCAACTGGAACGATGCAATGTATGGTGGTGCAATCGCTGAAATAATTATTTATAATAGAGATATAACTGCTGTGGAAAGAAATAAGATTGAAACATACCTCGCTCTCAAATATGGTATCACCCTCGATCAATCAACAGCAACAAACTATACCCTCTCAAATAATGGAAGTATTGCATGGAATGGAACAACAGCAGGAACATATAAAAATGATATTGCAGGTATCGGGCGAGATGATGCTACCACACTCAATCAAAAGAAGTCACAATCTATAAATAATCCTGGGGATATCATAGTGGAATTCACCGGAGCAACATTACTCAATCTCAGGACTCTCACCTGGGCAAATGACTGAACAGCGACAGGGGCATGGATAAATACTGAAAATCCTCCTGGATATAAACGAATAAGCAGAGAATGGAAATTCCAGGAAGCACTCGGGGATATATGATCAACAAAAATATCATATCCAGCAAGCTCTATACCCACATGAAGTACTGGATCAATCTATCTTTTTGTCGATATTGATGGAAATTTTTCAACTGGTTCAAATGTCGTAACTGGTTCACTTGTTGGAGCTAACTATGAATTTGGGATAAATATGGCAAGTGGGAGCTATGTTACTTTTGGATACAAAGATCTCACTCCCCCAATCATTAATATATCTGGTGTATCAAGTGGATCACTCCTTCCTATAGGCAACTGAGCCATAAACTTTATATATAGTGATGCTGATTCAGGTATTTCAACAGGCTCACTCTCTGTAACTCTTCAGCGATATAATAGCACACTTCTAGCCTATGATAGTGCCACGGGATGACTCACAGAATCATGAAGCCGTACACAAAGCGGATCGATATGGAATATGAACAATATTGGGTTTTGAAAATACAAACTCACAGCAACTATAGCTGATAAAGCCTGAAATACTACGAGTACAGGAATAGTATTTTTCATAGATCAGATAGAATGGACGATCGACAGAGATACCTATAATGTATGAGATATTTCTCCGGGAATATCGACATTTGGAACTGGACAGATAACGATAACTATAAAAACAGTATGAGCAGGCTTTACACTCTCATCGACTTCTGGAAATTCTCTCGCATCAACAGAATCAAATAGTATCAACTATTGGAATGGAACAAACGGATGGTGATATGATCTGTGGAATGGTTCAGCATGGACAAATACTATCACGAGTCACTCACCAAATGCCACACTTGCAACAACTCCAGCAAATCTCAATCAAAATGGAGACAAAAATACTTATACATACAAAATACGCTACGGCACAAAGCTCGATGAAATGCAGTCGGCATGACAATATATCGGAACAGTAAATTTTCAGATTGGAGTTTCTTACTAATATCATTTAAAAAATGCCTTATTCTCTCGCAAAAAATAAGGAAGGCTCAGCCCTCCTCATATCACTCATAGTGCTCGTACTCCTCTCACTGGCAAGTACAGTCTTTGTTGAAAAAGTATGGAACTTTAGCAAAGCAAGTACAGGAATCAAAGATTCGAACAGGGCCTATTATTTTTCACTCTGAACCATAGAAGAATCTCTCATGAATCCAAAAGTTACAAAATATAGCCCATGGACTGTGAGTGCAACGGGAATTACACTTCCAGCACCAGATAACATCATCAAAACTCTCACGGTCTATACCGGTGGAACAAGCGTACCCGATATCGATAAATGAAACAGTCCCTTTGATAATGATTATAATATCATTTCTATGGGATCTCCTGTTCAGCTCGTCATACCTGACTGAGTGAGTTGGGATAGTGTAAATTTTATATTTCGAGTACCAAACATCCCAGGGACAACATCTGGGACAGGACTTGCAAATATATCATCAAACTCATGAATGATTCTTTGGTCTATAGGATATACAGGCGCTACCCTTTTTGCAAACGGAGAAGCAAATACATTCAAAAAAAGTAATATTTGAGTATTTACAAGTAATACAATCTCGAGTTTTCAAGGTATAACAAACTGATGAACGAATACTCAATTCTCCACATTCGTTACAGATACGAATTGACTTTGATCAAGTGGAGGAAAATGTATCAATTATAACTGTATTTTAAAACTCTCTCTCATTCGACCTGTCATACTCAACGATGGACGAACTGTACCATTTCTCGAATATAAGATAGCCTTTGGCACAACGACAATTCCAGCACAGTATATGATACTCGAAAGTAATACTTATGCAGCCTGATATAGGAGAACAAAGACTCTCAAACTTCCACAAAATACATCAAGTACTGCCCTTGACTTTGCTGTACTCCAATAAAATCTATGGAAAAAATACTCATCAACGAAGCATCTGATAGCAGTCAAAAACTCGAAAAATTTATCAAAAAATACCTCCCAAACGCACCACTTGGAGGTATTTATAAGATGCTACGAATATGAAAAATAAAAGTAAACTGAAAGAAAAAGGAAAAAAATTATACACTCGAAATGGGTGATGAAATATCGATTTTTTTGGGTGATGACGAGCTTCTCCAGTATAAAAAAGGTGAAAGCCTGAAACCAAGATGAAATACACAAACAAAGGGCTTTTCTATACTCTATGAAGATGAGCACCTCATGGTAGTAAATAAATCAAGCGGTCTCAATGTCCATCCAGGAGATCATAAATCGGATGAATCATCTCTGATCGAACAGGTTCAGGATTCTCTCGGGAATCAGTATAATAGTCTCACATTTCGCCCATCGCTCGTCCATCGCATAGATAGAGAAACAAGCGGATGTGTCATGATAGCAAAAGATAAGCAAAGTCTCGAATCCCTTCTCGAAGAGCTCCAATGACACAAAATAGAAAAGATATATCATGCCATCATCATTTGAATACCGAAAGAAAAAGAGTGAACTATCAAAGCAAAAATAGAACGCATCGAAAATGCAAGAAATGAAGCCAAGGTACAAATCAGCGAAAATGGACAGAGTGCTACAACACACTATAGAGTATTACAATCATTCGCGGTCTGAATCTCGACAGCATCACTCATAGAATGTCGCATCGAAACAGGTCGTACGCACCAGATACGAGTCCACATGAAACATATAGGACATCCACTCTGCGGAGATAGAGCATATTGAGATAAAGGGATGAATAGTTTTCTCCTTCGAGAATATGCTCTCTCCGGTCAGCTTCTCCATGCTCATAAACTCATATTTACCCATCCGAAAACAGGAAAAAAGCTCGAAGTGACAGCACCATATCCTGAGAGTTTCGAAAAAATAATACAAAAATAGTACAACAAAAAAACTTCTCCAATAAGAGAAGTTTTGTTTTTTTCTGGTGCCCAAGATGGGACTTGAACCCACACACCCGAAGGCATACGCACCTCAAACGTACGTGTCTACCATTCCACCACCTGGGCAAAAAATAGAATTACAAAGTTTGGATTGTGTAGAAAATTCCTGAGGTTGAACTTTCATCGAAAACTTTATGGTGCACCCAGTAGGGTTCGAACCTACAACCAACGGTTTCGAAGACCGCTACTCTTCCAATTGAGCTATGGGTGCGAGGCTTTCCTACTTTGGAAATGCCTGCGGATTATAGAGAATATGGAAAAAAAGGCAAATGTTTTTTCTATTTTTTAAATGTTGCAATAATTCATTTCTCAAAAGTTCAGAAAATTTGATTTTTTGTAGATTGAAAGCTCTCAATTGAAGAAATATCATATCATAAATCTAAAATTTTTCCCGCAAATTCGCTTTTTTGTTCCTGGAGTTTTTTAGCTCATGAAAGACCTAATACAGATGTAATGCGAATAAGATTATCATAAGGGGTAAGAACATCTCCAGCCTCTTCTTCTGCCTTTCACCTAAAAACCGGAAGATATAATCACTTCTGTTCTTGAGATATATCCGATTTTAGCCATGTTTGATAAAAATAATGTGCATTCCAAAATTCTCGAAGTTCCTCTTGTATCTTTCTCTCAAGAGTATCAATATGTTCACTTACATCATTAACAGTTCTCCAATATATCGGAGCATTGTTTTTTTCAGCGATTTCTGGGAGATTATCCCGTATCAGTTTTTCCATGAGAGAAGTATATGAAAAAATAAAAATCCCCCAAATTTTTGGAGGATTTTATATATTAGATAATTATGCTTCGAGCGCTTCTGGTGGGATTTCCACAGGAGTTGCTGATGGAACATAGTTTGGATCAAGTGCCTTGAGAGAGAGACCGATTCTTTTTCCGACAGAATCGAAAGTAATAATTCGAGCCTTCATCATCTCACCAACATGAACCTTGTCTTCGATACCTGCCATCATTTCTGATTGGATTTCAGAAATATGGATAAGACCAGAGATTCCTCCATCGAGTTCGAGAAATATACCGAACTGAGAAAGACGAAGAACTGGAGCTTCGATGATATCACCAACTTGGTACTTATCAGAGAGAACTTGCCAAGGATTTGATTTGAGTCTCTTGATAGAGAGAGAG
The DNA here is from genome assembly GCA_031539225.1 of Patescibacteria group bacterium. GTDB lineage: Bacteria > Patescibacteriota > Gracilibacteria > BD1-5 > UBA2023 > JABFSX01. The sequence goes on from JAVKLJ010000003.1 coordinate 30,056, forward strand.
ATTTTTTCTCCTTCGATACCAATAATCTGAACTGTTACCTTATCACCGATACGAGCGTGCTTGTGAGGGTTATTTACATGACCCCAGTCGATTTCAGAGACATGAACGAGACCTTCAACTCCGTGGAATGTAACGAAGAGTCCGTATGTGAGGATTCCTGATACAACACCTTCGACAACATCACCGATTTTGATCGTCTGAAGTGCCTGTGATCGTTGTTCTTCGATTGCTGCTTTTTCTGAGAAGATAATCTTCTTCCCTGATTGATCAACATTGATAACACGAACATGGAAAGGTTTTCCAACGAGCTTGTTGAGATGTTCGAGGATTTTTTCTGGATTTGCGTTTTCGACGCGTGGATAGTGAACTGGAGTGAGTTGAGAAACTGGGATAAAACCCTTGATTCCATCAAGATCAATCAGAAGACCACCCTTGTTTGCTTCGTTTGGAACAACAGTAATAATTTCTTTTGTATCAAAATTTGAGTGGAGCTTTTCGATAAGTTTCACTTGTGAAGCCTTACGAAGAGAGAGGTGAATAAGTCCACTATGAGCATCATCACCAATGATGATAGACTCAATACGGTCTCCAGGCTTAATATCAGTTGTATCTTCAGTAGAAGATTGCATATGATTTCCTGTAATAATACCCGTAAATTGACCTTCGAGGTCTACGAGAATCATTTTTTGATTTGAGACAACGACACTACCACCAACCACATCACCAACATTATATGACTGAATCGGACTTGCCGATTCGAGATCTTTTGCGAAATCTGACATAAAGAGATAAACGGTTAAAAAAATAAGAAATGGGGCGAATAATGGGGCTCGAACCCACGACCTCCGGATTCACAGTCCGGCGTTCTAACCAACTAAACTATATTCGCCAAACAAATAAAGCCAGAGCAGTATATGAAAACCGAGACCTTTTGCAAAAAATTTTTTGTGTTTTTTTACATTTTGACTAAGATAGTCGACCTACGGGCAAAAATGGGATAAAAAATTTTGAAAACTTTCTCTCTACAAAGAGAAAAATAAGAAAAATCCAGTATGGCGCGTAGAGACTTCTAGGAAAGTAAGTTTCTCTTAGAAATGAACACTTTTTTAGTTCGTCAACCTATTTTTCTTGATTTTTGGAACAACATAGTGGTATAATCAAATATGTTATCACTTGTAAAAGCGAAAACATTTCTCGATTTTCACCTACTGTGACCAATCAAGAAAAGACAAAATATCCTGTAGACACTCTATTATATGAGATCGTCGTAAAACAAATATTTTGTTTTTATCCCTAAAAAACATTCATGTATTCTTTTGTATCTGGTTTCGATAGCCTCTATCTCAAGAGTCAGGTTCGCGAAGAAATATTTTCTCTTCTTGGAAACTGTGGTAAGACACTTATGTCTTCCGCGAAAAGAAGAAAAAGCACAACAATGAGTCTCCTAAACTTCTCCGAAGGAGCAATAAAAAATACTCTCAAAAAAGGTTGGTATAGTCCTTATAAAAAACTTATCTGATACGGTCTTCTCTTCTTCTTTGGTACAATTATCTCTCCTCCAGAGACATCATTTGCAGCGACAGAAGAAAAAACATTTATCGTCACTGCCTATTATTCACCTCTTCCAGATCAGGCGAGCTATGCTAGGTGAAGCTATGAAGCTGATAAACGCCTCAATGGAAACGGAACAAATGGTGCAAGTGGCACTCCAGTATTTACTGGTATGATTGCGGCCCCAAAGACTTATGCCTTTGGGACGCATATTTTTTTTCCAGGACTTGGACTCGGACGAGTAGAGGATAGAGGATGAGCTATTGTCGATGCATGGGTACGAGGACAACCGCATGATCGTATAGATATCTGGATGGGATATGGCGATGCATGATTGCGTCGGGCGAGAAGTTGGTGAGTACGAGAGGTAAAGTGAATCATTATTGATACTACAGAAAATCTCAATCCTATCGATCTCGAGTGAATCGACATCGGACGAGTAAATCTCGGAGATTTTGCTCCAGCAAAAGCCCAATCACAGTGAGGAATCTCGAGTGATATCATCGAAGCTTTCGCAAATCTCGGTTACATCGTCGAATGAGGAGATGTAAAACGAATGATTTTCGCATTTCAAAAAGATCAATGAATCTTAGTGTCACTCGATGAAGCAGGAGCTGGGAATTTTGGACCAAAGACGAAAATGGCATTTGTTGAGGCATACAAAAAATATAGTACACTCAGAGATGCTGATATAAAAGCAATAGAACAGGCAAAAAAAGAGCTTCTCGACGAACGAGCAAGCTGGGAAAGTAGATATACTAAAGCTCAAAACTCTATTTCACAAATCGGTTTCCCGAAGATGGGAGACAAATGATCAAACATCATATCACTTCAGGAACTCCTTCGCCAAGAATGATTCTTTAAAGGAAAAAATACTGGCGTCATGGCAGGAACTACTGTTGTTGCTCTAAAAAAATATCAAAAATCTCGAGGAATAGCACCAAGTGGAATGCTTGATTCAGTAACAAAAGACGCACTTATCAGTGATGCTATAGAAGCATAACTTTTTCCTTGCGTTTTCGGATTTCTCGATATAATCGGGTTATGTATATTTCTTGTCGATTTGACGACATATTTGCACAATAAAAAGAGGGTTTTTACGACCCTCTTTTTTCTTTTTATTTTGCTGTTTTCTTTTTTTAAAATATGAAAGTTCTCTTTATCACTGGTGGTGTATTATCTGGGATAGGAAAAGGTATCGCAGCAGCATCCATCGGAGCACTCCTCAAATGAGCTGGGAAAAAAGTATTTTGTCAGAAATTTGATGGATATCTCAATGTGGATCCTGGGACGATGTCTCCATTTCAGCATGGTGAAGTATTCGTGACAAATGACGGAACTGAAACAGATCTCGATATAGGACACTATGAGCGATTTCTCGATACGGATATGAATCGTTTTTCATCATTCACAACCGGGAAACTCTACGAAGAAATCATATCAAAAGAACGACGAGGTGACTATCTCGGAGGAACGGTGCAAATAGTTCCCCATCTCACAAATCTGGTAAAAGAAAAAATACAGCTCGGGCATGAATCAGCTGGAGCAGATATATCCATCGTCGAAATCGGAGGTACTGTCGGAGATATGGAAAATGAATACCTTCTCGAATCAGCTCGACAACTCAGGCATGAACTTGGCGAAGAAAATGTCAGATTTATCCATGTGGCACTCCTGCCATACCTCATGGCATCGAAAGAACTCAAATCCAAACCAATCCAACACTCTGTTCGCACTCTTATGAGCTATGGGATCAGTCCTGATTTTCTCGTTGTCCGAGCAGATACCGATATACCTGGAGACATGATGGACAAAATAGCAAGCATGTCAGGAATATCAAGAACACATGTCATATCAGCACCAACTCTCGACTCGATATATCGTGTTCCTCTTGCTTTTCATCGCGATAATCTCGGTGAGAAAATCATGAACGCACTCGCTCTCGGAAATCCAAAAATAGATATGGAAAAGTGGGAGAAGCTTCTCGAAAATATAGATAATTCAGAAGAGGTTCTAAAAATCGGTATGGTCGGAAAGTACACGGAACTTGAAGATGCCTATTATAGTCTCAATGAGTGACTCAAATGTGCATGATTTGCTCATAAAAAACGAGTAAAAATCAGATTTATTGAGGCGGAAAATATAGAAAAAAATGGGATAACTGAATTGGAGTGACTCGATGGAATATGTATTCCATGAGGATTTGGTGATAGAGGTATAGAAGGAATGATACTCGCAGCAGAGTACGCACGAACAAAAAAAATCCCCTATCTCGGCATCTGTCTCGGATCGCAAATTATGGCGATAGAATTCGCGAGAAATGTACTCGGAATCACTGATGCTGGAAGTGAAGAGTTTATGCCAAATGGAGTAAATAACATCATCCATATCATGGAGCACCAAAAGTGACTCACGACAAAATGAGGGAATATGCGACTTGGATCGTATACATGTATACTCAAATCAGGGACACTTGCTGAGAAAGTCTATGGGAATCATGAAGTATTAGAAAGACACCGTCATCGTTTCGAGTTTAACAATGCCTATAGGGCAGATATGGAAAAGAATGGCTTTATAATCTCGGGAACTTCGCCAGATGGCGAACTTGTCGAAGTTGTCGAACTCAAAAATCATCCATATATGATAGCCACTCAGGCTCATCCTGAACTCATATCTCGCCCAACTCGACCGCATCCACTCTTTATGGGATTTGTCGAAGCCATGCTTTAAAAAAATACTCATACCTCTCGGTATGAGTATTTTTTATCGGATTTAATCGGAAAATGCCTGTCGAATATATTTGAGTCGGGCGTCTGATATTTTTTGGAATGCGATATTGAGAGTTGTCGATTCAAGTGTCGAAATTTGAAGATTTCGGCGTTTTGTATCAAGAGCATGGAGGGCAAAATCATATCCGAGGAGCTTTTGTCCACGAGTCATGCCATGGCTGACTTTTACTATAATGGGGTCAACGAGATATTTTTGTGCGTTCTCTGATGGTTTCTTTTGACTATCATATTTGACACTCTGAAGATAGGAGAGGATAGCGTGTTTTTGGAGAGAAACGATAACTCCATCAACAGATGAGAGGATATTATTTGAAGTTGAGAGTGCTGGTGAGAGGGACTTATTCAGGATATTTTGGAGAGAAAGTTGAGCAGAATAATTCACAACAGTACTTGTGGGTCAACCTGGACCACCTCAACCACCCCCTCATCCTATAGATACAATAGGATTCACTGGTGAAGTTGGATTTCCGAGTGCAAACTGAGAAAAATGATTCGTCGTAAAACTACATACCCCAGCTGTCACAGTACATGAGCCAATATCCGCAAATGAATCACCTATAGAATCGGAACGATATACTCGCATTATGATACCGTTTGGCTGAGAAGTCTTGATGTCGATATTTGCGAGTTGCCCTGAGAGTGCAAGTGGCGTTGAGGAGCTTCAAATTTGATACAATGAATCAGCTGTAATGACGCTACCATCTATAAGACGAATCCCTGTATTTGTCGAAAGAAGTTCAGGTGACTGAAAGAGTCAGTCCCAAGATCAAGAAGCACTAATAGTAAGCCCACTGAGTACTAGCTGAATAGTTGCTGTACTTCCGGAATCTGCGAGAATCAATTTCTGTGTTCCAGTATTTGTGTATGTAATACCAGTTGCCGTACTTCCAGAAAGGTATAAGGTAGTTCATGAAGCGATAATATTTCCAGTATTTGAGAAAGAAATAGGTTTTGGTGTATGAAATGAGCTATATTCGAAACGAAATCCTGTAGAGTATACGAGACTATTTGCTGTAGCATAATAGTAGTATGTTGTATCTGGTTCAAGTCAGAGAATATCGATTTTTCCTATATCATCAGCCGTATAGAATGAATGAGTATCTGTGACATCTTTCAGTTTTGCCACACAAACAGTAGTTTGATACGAGTGCCAAACTTGTAATGGGTCCATCAACATTGGCATAGCATAGACTGGACAACCTTCATTCATTATTGATTGTCCGTAACCAGCATATTCACCTGTTCAGAATGAACTACTAATATATCCTGTTCCGGTAACTGGGCTTTTTCATAAACTCAGTAAAATCATTTTATAAAATTCAGCATTTGTAATAGTGGCATTTGGCCGAAATGTCAGAGTAGCTAAATTTAATACTCAACTTTGAGAAAGAGATTCTATATACCCACAGACATCCCCTATTGAACTTGTTACATCTATAAAAATATTTCCAGTACAAGCTGTTGGCATATATCCTCATACTTTTGCAATCAACTTTGCAGCTTCTGCACGAGTCATATTATTATCTACTCCTGTTTCAGTATTTGATGATAGCATACCATTCGCAAAGAGTGTTTCAATCTGCGGAAGGATTCATGATGTTCCAGAAAAATTTTTATTCTTTGAAATGAAAAACTCTTTTCAAATAGAACCATTTTTTATAGAAGCATCTATCATAGCTTTTGCACCTGATTCTCCTGAAAGCGTAATTTTTATAGAATTAATAGTAGGCTTCTCGAGTCACTTGAGCATATTTGTGACATTGAGTCGACCATATATTACTTTACTCGCAAGTTGTGACTTGTAGTCACTCGACCAGAGAATTGCATTTCTGATATCGGCTATACTCACATTTGGTGCATAGCTCATAGCAAGTGCGGCAGCACCAGCGACATGAGGGGCTGCCATGGAAGTTCACTGAAGAAAATTATATCATCCTGATTCTCCATTATCAGTTCGTTCAACAAAAAATCAGCTTGTAATTCTACATCCGCCATAATACCTTCCAGTAGCAGGATCTATATCATCTATATTATCACTATGCCATCAGAGACGGACTTTAAATGTTGAATTGAGAGTATCGAAAAGATTTATACTCACATATGCGCGGACTCCTTCGCGTCCATCGAGAATGGCACCAGTCGCCCAAGATTCACTCCAAAGGGAATCCTCATCAATTTTTTTATCTTCTACATATCAATTTCCTGAATCATGTCATATAGATACATAATCTTTCCATGTTCATGTATTTGGAGTATCACACCAAATAGGTATAGACGCTACATAAGCAGACTTCATTCCACTTGAGGTAAATATTTTCTCTATATAAGCATTGGAGCCAGAAGTATATAGTGGCTCTCATGAGAGGGTAGTACTTAAATCGTCCATAAAAAGATATCATCCATTTCAAAGGGATCCACTATTCATAAAGAGTATTCATGAGTGAGAAGCGTTTGTTTTTACCCAGCCGTCTGTCATATAATCAGTTTCAGAAGACACTGTTCGGTAAGTACTATAAATACTCGTTCATGGTGCCGCTATATGTACAGTTCCTGTACCGTAATTTGAAAAAGATGCAAGATTATCATTCTCATCAGAAGCCGCTACAGAAATAGTATTTTGAAGTCAAGGATAAGTCACTTCACCTGAGAGGATAGCCTCACCTGATGCATTTATTCATTCACCAGAAACAGTAAGTGAAGATCAAAATCATGCTGGATAAAATCTCCCAGTATCACTATTAAATGAATCATTTCCAGCTGCGGCAATAAATAATCCAGGAAAATTCTGAATTGTCTGATAAGTAAGGTAATCAAATTCACCTACAGTTTTAGGAGTATATCATCATGCCCCGAAACTCGCATTAATTACCTTTGCACCATTATATCGAGCAAAATTTATACCTCGAATAATATCACTCGTACTACATCAATTATTACATACCTTCACTGCCATCAGAGTAACATTTGGTGCAATTCAGACGATACCAGTACCATTATTTGTGATGGCTCATATAGTTCCCGCAACATGGGTACCATGTGAGATATATTTTCATTCTTGAGGGTCTATATCTTGATTGGCAAAATCATATCCATGCATACATCCACCTACATATGCCCCTGTATCTGAGAGACAGTTTTGTCCGTTCCACATATGTCCTGCGAGATCAGGATGATTGTAGGCTATACCTGTATCGAGTACCGCGACGATGACTCCCGTTCAGAGTTTTCCACTTGCATAGTTCATCGCCTCAGGATAGTCGATATCTGCATCTGGAGTACCAACAACTCATTCGACAGATTGTCCTTCATTATGCAGTCACCAAAGTTTTCAAAAGTCAGGATCATTCGCTGACTGTACAGTATAGATAAAATTTTTCTGTACATGTTCTACTCGTGGATCTTGTTTTATTTGCTCAATCATCGTTTCGATATTTCCAGAACCTGTATCAATAGTAAAAGAATCTGCAAGCTGAAATGATGAGTTCACAGTTTCAATAGGAGAAATCTCAGGTGTAACGACGACGATATTATTTTCAGATATTGTCTCAGTTATCTTTATATCATGATTGGAGGTAAAAGTATCTACCTGATATTGTCCAACCATCGTATCTATATCAGTCTTAAACTGGACGAGAATCTCATTCTCTGGTGCTGTCTCTGATTTTTTCACGATATTTTGATCTATGAGGATCTCACTTCCTGTTTGTGACACTATTTCATCAATAGGAGATGATACCGTCGATACTCCAGATGAAGTAGTTTCTGGAAACGACGAACCAGTCTCAGTAAACCCAGTATTTGTTTCGAGAATCTCACCTGTCGAATCAGATACATCTGGCATGAGAGTTCCTGTATCAGTAGGAACTATCTCTCCTGGGAGATTTTCCTGAACTATGGAAGATGATCCAGAATCGGTTATTTCATCTGCCCATACGAGCGATGGAATGAACATATTTCACAGAAAAACAGTCAGTGCAATCTCTGCAATAATGATACGAAAATATCGAAACATAAAAAAGTGGAAAAGTAATAACTCTTCCACTTTGCCACAACATTAAAAAATACACATATAATTTTTATATTTTGAGGAAATTATTCCTTGACATAATTCTTATTCCTCTCCTTCTGTAGGCTCGACTGCAGCACCAGCGATAGTCGTCAGAGAGATACGATATCCGAGAAGGTCTCCCGCGATATTGATATTTGTCCCTCCTCGACCGAGTACTTTTGCCTTTTCTTCATCCTTCACTGTCGCTCGAATGATAGTATTTTCCTCATCGATTTCGATATCTTCGACGATACCAGGAACGAGTGCTCGACGAACCATTTCTTCTTGATTGGTTGTATAGTTGAGAATATCAATTTTCTCACCAAAGAGTTCATCAACAATATTGCGAACTCGCATACCTTTTGGTCAGATGAGACATCCTGCTGGATCGATATCACTATCATCAGAGGCAACGATGATTTTTGTTTTTACTCCTGGCATACGAGCAATAGAGATGATTTCTACGATACCCTCTTCAAGTTCTGGAGTATTCATTTCAAAAAGCTTCACCACGAGTTCTTTATCCTTACGAGAGAGTATAACACGAGGTCCGAGAACTGGATCGATTTCTACTTTTCGTACATAGAGATGCATTCGGTGGCCTGGAGTATACTTATCTTTTGGATTTTGTTCGCTCTTTGGGAGGATTACTTGATTTCCATTATAATCAAAAACAACACGGTTTTTTTCCACGAGTTCTATACGCATGCTCACAATAGTATCTTCTTTATCTTTGAAAAGATGATAAAGCTTCTCTTTTTCTGTTTCTCCGATTTTTTGAACTATCACCTGTTTTGCTGCTTGTGAAGCAATTCGTCCAAATCCTTCTGAAGTCATCACCTCATCGGATACATCGATTTCGACAGTATCACCGAGGGCAAAACCACTCTCATCACCACCGATTTCTTCATAAGAAATCTCGATACTTGGATCCATGACTTCATCAACAATTGTCTTTTCGATAGACACTTCGATAGCACCTGTAGCCATATCGAGATGGACATTCACATTTGCATCTTTACTTGCAAAGTCTTTTTTATAGGCTGTCTTGATAGCGTGCTCGATGATTTCCACGAGTTTTTCTCGTGAGATTTTCTTTTCTGCACCAATCTGATTGATAGCGGCTTCAATTTTTTGTATATCAAACATAAAAAAATGAGGGTAAAATAATAAGGGTAAAAAAAAGATTCGCTTCGTGCAAATCTTTTTACCGTATGGAGTAATTATAGTGAATTAGATAAAAAAGCAAGCCTTATTTTTTTCGATTTACGAATGCCTGCTGAGCAATGACAAAAAGTGTTCCCATAAACCAATAGAGAGCAACACCAAGTGGGAAAAAATACGCAGTAACACCAATCATAAGAGGGAAAAAATAGAGCATCATATTTTGCATCATAGCAGGATCAAGTGCCATTTCAGTCATATCTTCATGTTTTTGTACCTCTTTCGTATCCTTTGATTTTTTTTCAGTATATGTGACAGACATGCGAGCCTGAATATACTGTACAATAGCAAGTACAACTCCTGCTCAAATACCGAAAATTCCACCAACTACCGAGAGATCCAAACCATAAAATAATGTAGAAATCTCTGTTGGACGGAAACTTGCAAAAATCGAATAGAGATGATAAAAATTTGATGGATCATTTATCTCTGAAATCACCCAATAGAGACCTATCAATATCGGCATCTGGATAAACATAGGAGCGATAGAACCCATAGGATTGACTCATTCAGCCTTATAGAGCTCGAGCATCTTCATACCGAGCGTTGCTTGATCATCTTTATATTCTTTTTGGAGTGCTTTGATTTTTGGTTGGATTTTCTGCATCTTTTTTTGTCATTCGAGCATATGGTTCTGTGGAACCAAGAGAATGAAGCGGATAATAATAGTCAGAATAATAATAGCCCAACCGAGAGAATGCTCTGGAAGAAATGTCAAAAGAGCGACAAAGAGATTATAAATAGGCTGATAGACGATAAATGACAAGGTATTACGAATAAGTCCTGGTTTCTCTACAGAAAATGCCACCATTCTTTCGCCAAACTGAGTTTTGAGAGTGAGGAGATATTTTCCATCTTGCTTTGCAAAAATCGGATAGAGTTCTTTGAGGGGAATATCCTTTGTCATACCACTTGCAACGGAAAGATTTCGACAAAATGCAGGAGCAAGTCCACTCATTCCGACGAGAGGGAGAGAGTTCACTGTAATTGTGACTTCCTGACATGGATTGATGGAAATAGTACCTGTTGATGTATTTTTGAGAGATACAACTGGAATATTTGGGATTACAACACTCTCTTTTTTCACACTCAAAATAGCTCCTACTGGGAGAGATTCTGTTGGTTTTGTCGGAACAAAGAAATACTGTACCAAAAGAGATAAGAGAAATGCAAGGATGAAGAGATTGAGAAGTTTAAGTTTTTCCATAAAAGAGAATTTAAAGCGACGATGAAGTTTCTACTGGATTTGGTCTTTTGGGTGTACCTGATTCGCGAATAATGCGTGCAAGAAACATAATGTTTTTCTCAAATTCTGCAACACAATTTGCATCAGTATAATCGAGAATTGTTCATTTCTTTGGCACAAGGACGATATCACTCGATATATTTCCTACTTTCTGTGAAAAAATATCATAAAATTTTCTCCGAAAAAAATTCCGATTCACACTCCCATTCGCACACTTTGATGGGAGAAGAATCCCAAGACGGGGAAATGAAAGAGTATTTGGAGTAGTATTTGCAACGAACAAATACGAAAAGAAAGGCTTTTTTCGAGATAAAACCTTTCTAAATTCTCGTTCTGTAAGACGATATTTTTTTTTGATCATTTGGTTGCGTACTAAAAAGGACGACTAGCCACGGAATCTTTCAGTAATACCTGGAAGAGTTACGATACGCGCATTTCCACCAGCAACATTGTGGTGCTTACTTTTACCGCGCACATTTTTGAATCGATTTGGGTAGCTTACAGCGAGTACATGACGGCCTTTTCTTCGGCGAGCCTTGAGTACTTTTTGTCCGTCTACAGTTGATTTGCGTGCGAGAAATCCATGAACGCGAAGGCGTTTTCTTTTCTTGAGTTTTCCGATCATATATTCTAGTGTTTAAAAAAAGCTTCGGGATTCTATGGAAAAAGTGAAAGTTGTCAATTTTTTTATTGAGCACCGATACGATAAATGATTTCTTTCTCGACGAATTCACGCTCTCGACCATACTTGAGCCGAGAAAGTTCCCTCAAAGCGTTTCATACCACGACATCTCATTTCTCGAGCCATGGGAAAGGGACATTCAGAGAAAACCCGGGACTTGGCTGACCATCGATAGAAAGCTTGATAGCAGCCTTGAATTTATCCATATTTACAAAGTCTTGGTCTGAATAGACTGGAGCAAATTGCTTTGCCATCATTTCAGCATCTTCTGGACCTATTTTATAACTCATAATTGTTCCCACATTTCCAAATATTGCGTCTTTGAGATTCAGATTGGATTTCGTGAGAGAGTCGGATTTTTGGAGTTGACCGAGGTATTGATGAGCCATGACGAGACCGAGGCGGTATTTACGAGCTTCTGAGAGGATGGATTCAATAGAATCCGTCACAAAGTTTTGGAATTCATCGATATAGAGAAAGAAGTCTTTTCTTTCAGTTGATGCCATATTTTGCCTGCGCATCGCTGCAATTTGAAATTTTGAAACGAGAATCAGGCCCAAAAGATTGGAATTGAGATCTCAGAGAGTTCCCTTCGAAAGCGTCGCAAGAAATATTTTTTCATGATTCATGATATCGACGATATCAAATGCGCTCTTCGTCTGTCCGACGATGTTTCGCATCATCGTATTCGTGATAAACTGACCAAATTTCGCAGCAAAATACGGGATAATTTCCCCTTTTTCTCGTTCACCCATCTTTGCATAGGTATAGTCCCACCACGATTTTACGATAGGATTTTTGAGTGTGGTTCGGCGTTCTCTCTGGAAATTTTCATCGGTAAAGAGACGAATCAAATCCGTAATAGCTCATCCCTGAGGATAGTCCATCAGCGTGAGACACCCATTTCGAAAATAATCCTGTATTCGCGGTCCAAATATTTCGTTTCAAAAAAGCTTGATCATGATATTCGTCGCATCTGCAACGACCATCTGTTTTTCATCATCATTCGATGCTTCGAGCATATTGAGTCACATAGGACGACCCAGATCTCCCGGATCAAAATACACGAGATCATCCGCTCGACTTTTTGGTACAAAAGGGAGAAGATCTTTTACGAGATCACCATGGGGATCTACCACCGCGATTCAGGCACCATTTGCGAGGTCCTGACGAGCCATCACTTGGATAATAGATGATTTACCTGTACCTGTCTGTCATATCACATAGAAGTGACGGAAACGGTCCTCATTTTTGATATAGATAGGCTTCTTTTCATTTCGAAAAACATTATCACCGATATAGAGCCCCTCCTTTGCGACATTGGTTGGAGACTTTACCGCTTTAAATCTCTGCCAGCGGATTTCTGGTTGTTTATTATATTTTGAATGTGGAAAATGAAAAAGTGTTGAGAGTTCTTCACTATTGAGGATAGGTGTATGTTGCCACCATGCAAATTGACGAAAAACATAATGTCGAATCAGGAGAGAAAGGGATTTTCTTTTTACGGGCTTGAATCGATTGTATGAAGGGGATGCAAACTGAGAAAATGCTGAGATAATATTGGCAAGTTCCGCCTCTGTTTTATCGACATCATTTCCTGTAGTGATGATACGAATAGCTGTAGAATATCCTGTCTTTTTTACTTTTTCTTTCATCATTCCCTCTTCATCCATTGGTTCATCTTCATTTTCATTCTGATTTCCATCATTTTTGAGGGATTCATCAGGAGAATGAGCGATAATTTCGATAAATTTCCCAATCCACGCAAATGGATTCCATGAAAAACCATGATTATGTCCTCATTTTTTTTCGGCTTTTCTGATTTTTTTTCTGATAGTATCTTGCCAGTCATCGTCGACTGGACGCAACAGTATCTGAACCACCGCGGATTCATCTTCAGAAAGTTTTGAAAGTGCCGAGAGAATCGAGTTTATACTATCTGATTCGAGTTTCTGATAAGTACGAATAGGAAACTCATCAGATTTTTTTAGTTTCATGATTTCACCACGAACAAATTTTCGCTTCTCAAAAATATTGAGTTCTGGAGTCTCTTCGATGACACAATCAGGATAAAAACCGATAATTTGCTTCTCCATGAGGACTTTACGCGAACGAGAAAGAGCAATATAAAAATATATCTCTTCTTTATGTGCGACATATTCGAGGGAGATATATTCCTGACCAAAGAGCCATCACTTGAGCGTACTCGAGTACATCGCCTTCATACTCGCAAGAAGCTGTTCCATGATGGATATTTGTTCCCGAAAATCTTTTACTGTTTCTTTTTTTTCATCAAGGTCACTATCTTTTCGAGCGATGATTACTCGCAAAAAAACCATATCCACAGAACGCGCAAGTGCTATTTTCCGTCTGATATTGAGATAGAAAAACACGATTGCGATAAGAACAAAAACAATGATGAACAAAATTTCAGAAAGGGGCATGGAGGACAAAAGTTAGAGAAAAAGACGATTATCCTTTGAGAATAAAGAACCGAAATATCGCATGACTCGCGACGAGAATAGTAAATCCTATAAAAATATAGAGAACCGTATGTTTTGCTTTTTTAAGTTTCTCTTCATCACCTCATGATATGAGCACTTGCCAACCAGCATAGATAACGAGGAGAACACAGAGAACTGTCAAAAAACTATTGAAATAATTGATGATTTTTGCAATGATGCCAACAGCACCGCTCAAATCCTGAGATTTGATTTCACATGTTCCGATACTAAAAAGTCCTGAATTTTTACAATTTGGAGATCCATATAGTGCTGATACGAGTGATTCTGGAATCTTTATGAGGAAAAATCCAACGAGACCATAAATAATAGTATTTTTTCATTTCTTGAGCTTTTCTTCATCTCCTGCTCAAGCAATGATAGTATAAAAGGCATAGACCGCCATCATGAGAAAACCAAAGGATGCAAGCATTTGAAGGAGACGAACAATTGGAGCAAAGAGATTTTGCCAAATTTGAAAACCAAAGGAGCTTCCAATATACACAGTAGAATCCTTTATAATCATGAGATTCCAAAAAGAAAACGCGCTTTGCATGACAAATATGCCCACAGAAACCCATATAATATTTGATTTCCACTTTTTCACTGCCTCATCATCTCCAGGAGAAAATAGGAGCTTAATAATAGCAAGAATCAGAAAGAGAATAGCGATAGCGATAAAGAAATTTTTTACCTGAAATGCGATACTCGTAAATGCAGCGAGTATCCCTGATCCCCCTGTTACCTCAGGCGTAAAAAAGAAATCTTTGACTGGTCAGACAAATGCCTCAAGCTGAGAATCAGGACCCACTCCAGTATCACCGATATTTGGGTTACGAAGATTGATATCATTTTGCATGCCAATCGATGATGTCGAAACACTGATAAGCGGAGCGGCAAATACTTCAAAAGTGGAAAAGAAAAAAAGCAGAGAGACAAGAAGAGTAAAAAGAAATTTCATATGAAAAAATGACGATTATCCTGAGTATATCGATACTTGAGGAAAAAAGCAAACATTCTCATCCCTTCATACTTTCCTTTTTCCTATTTCTTTTTATACTATGAAAACTCTCGATACTATACTACTCATGCGAATCTGATTTTTTTGAACACCAAGCCTTTCTGCAAAAGTACTCCAAGACCTCCTCGATACAACAGATTGTGAGGTTGTTTTTGTCGTTACCAATCCCGACAAACCAATTGGGAGAAACCAAGATATGACACAAACTCCAGTAAAAACACTCTCCCTTGCTCATAATATTCCTGTATTTACTCCATGAAAGATCCGTGAAAATACAGAGTTTTTTAACACACTTCGTACATTTTGATGCGACTATTATATCGTCGTAGCCTATGGGAAAATCCTCCCAAAAGAAGTACTCGAAATGCCAAAAAAAATGTGTATCAATATCCATGGTTCGATACTCCCTGCATATCGATGAGCGTCACCGATACAATCCGCACTTCTCCACGGTGAAGAAACGACAGGAGTCACTATCATGGAAATGAGCGAAGGAATGGATGAAGGTGATATCCTCAAAATCCGTGAAATCGAAATAGCAAAAGAAGAAATCACCGAGAGCTTATTTGAGAAATTTATGAAAATATCCGGACCAACTCTCATACAGACACTCCGTGAACTCGAAACATGAGGCATTACCCCACTTCCACAAGACGCGAGCCGAGCAACATACTGCAAAAAAATAGAGAAAGAAGACGGTCTCATTGATTGGACTCAGAGTGCAAAAGAAATCTACCAGAAATGGCAAGCCTACACACCATGGCCTGGAATATATACAACATATGAATGAAAAAGGCTCCTTCTCGAGAAAGTCAGTTTTACAGAAGAAGAGAATCTTAAGTGAAATATTGGGGAAAGTATAAAACAATCTAACTGAAACATGGGCGTGATTTGTGGCAAATGAATCTTGACACTGGAACAAGTAAAACTAGAATGAAAAAAATCACAAAACATAAAAGATTTTGTGAATGGAAATCAGAAATTTATTTGCTATAACCTTTAAAAAATGAAACTAGACTTACTACCATCTCCCTTAGAGATAGATACTCCTTTTGATTGGGTTAAAACCATGGAAGAATTTCTTTCAACAAATCCCACTGCTCAACTTGTTATTCAGACTATTTCGCGAATGTGCTAATATTTTATGTCCTCTCTTTTTTCCAAAATCATCGCCTGAGAAATTGCCTCATTTAAGATATATGAAGATGAGTATACTTTTGCATTTCTCGATATATTTCCGCAGACACCTGGTCATGTACTCATCGTACCAAAGTGCGAGGTAGATCATTTTTCTGAAGTACCAGAACCATACTACTCTGCTATATTTCAGACCGCAAAAAAACTTGCTCCAGCAATACAAAAAGCCACAGCATGTAATCGAGTTTGTACGCTCTTTCTCGGGTATGAGATTCCCCACTGTCACTATCACCTCCTTCCATCGCACTCGCTCGAAGATATACACTGGAAGAAAATGCCTCAAGCAGACATGGAAAATCTCAGGAATATGCAAGAAAAAATTATTTCATACCTCTAAAATATGTTTTCTATAGCGCTCAATACCTTTCGTGAAATACTGAGAAATCGCTTCTTTTCAGTGGTGATTCTTTTTAGTTTTACCCTTATTCTCTTATCAGTATTCCTCGATACACTCTCTTTGGGTGAATGAAATAGGATTCTCATGGATTTTTCTCTTTCCTTTATGGAAATATCGGGACTCATTCTCGTACTTTTCCTGGGCTCATATACGATTGCGCGAGAAGTAGAGTGAAAAACGCTCTATCTCGTATTTTCAAAACCTATACAGCGTGGATCTGTCATTTTTGGAAAATTCATAGGTTTTATGGCAATACTCTGAGTACTCATTTTGATAGAATCTTCTGTTTTTATGACTGTGCTCCTCATACATGAAGTGAATTTGACGAGCATATTTTTCATAGCAATACTCGGTATTTATATGAAGCTTCTCTCAATCCTTTCAATTATTCTCTTTTTTGGAGTATTTACTTCACCGATGGTGACACTCTTTACAGGCATTATGAGCTATATCATAGGGCATAGTGGGTATGCTGTCATAGAGTATGCAACGCAAATACACAACAATACTCTGTTAGTTATTGCAAAGATTATTTTAGCAATATTCCCAAATCTTTCATCGCTCAATATAAAAAATATGATTGATATGCCTATTCCTCCATCAGTTTGAGATATAAGCCTCGGATTTTTCATAAATAGTATCTATATACTCATTCTTCTTTTTTTCTGAAAATGGGCATTCGAGAAGAAATCATTCGAAACACTATAAAATAAAAACTTCCTTGAATGCAAGGAAGTTTTTTTATGCTACATTCATTCCATTTCCATACTGATGAGTACATTCATCTCAGCAGCGTATTCGAGTGGGAGTTCTCGCATGAGAGGAGAGACAAACCCTCGTACAATCATCGTTTTTGCCTCGTTTTCACCGATTCCACGAGACATGAGATAAAAAAGTGTATCTTCATTGATTTTTCCCACGCTCGCCTCATGTGCGACACTTGCATCATCAGTTGCAACACGGATATCTGGTATCGTATCACTTCGAGAAAGCTGGTCGAGGATGAGTCCATCACAATCGACTTTTGAAAAAGCACCGGTCGCGGATTTTTTGATATCAATGAGTCATCGATATATCGACACTCCGCCATTCTTCGACAGTGACTTCGACACGACTTCTGACGAAGTATTTTTTCAGATATGGATCACCTTTGCACCCGTATCTGTTTCTTGTCATGCATTGGCGAAGGCAATACCAAAGTGAAGCGCTTTTGAATTATCTCACTTGAGGACAGAACACGGATAGAGCATCGTGACTCATGAACCGAGATTTCCACCCACCCATTCGATACTTCCGCCATCTTCGACAATTGCTCGTTTCGTATTGAGATTGTAGGTATCTATCGACCAGTTTTCGACACTCGAGTAGCGCATCTTCGCCATTTTTCCGACATATATTTCGACACACCCAGCATGGAGACTCGCGGTTCCATATTTCGGAGCGCTGCATCATTCGATATAGTGTGCCTCTGCTTCATCTTCGACGACGATGAGTGTATGTTCGAACTGTCCACCCGCTTTCACATTCATTCGGAAATACGCTTGAAGTGGTGCATCTATCTTTACTCATTTTGGTATATAGAGAAATGTTCCCCCTGACCATACTGCGCCATGGAGGGCTGCAAACATATGATCCGTCGGAGGCACTGCTCGCATAAAGTGCTTTTTGACAATCTCCTCATGTTCGACAATCGCGACAGACATATCCTCAAATATCACGCCCAAATCCTGGAGCTCTTGTCTGAGATTATGGTAGACTACTTCGCTATCATACTGCGCTCCGACACCTGCGAGCATAGCTCGTTCAGCTTCAGGGATACCGAGTCTATCAAAAGTTGATTTTATATTTTCAGGGACATCATCCCATGATTTTTTATCTCATCCACCCTCTGCCTTGGCAAAATAGTAGATATCATCGAGATTGAGCGCATCGAGCGATGGTCCCCATGTTGGCTTTTTTGAAGCAAGAAAAACCTCAAGAGACTTGAGTCGTTTTTCGAGCATACACTCGGGTTCCTTGTTTGAGAGTGAAATCTGACGCACTACGACTTCGTTGATACCAGGAAGAGCGAGAGTCGAATAAGTGATATCATCACTGCGGTCAAGTGTATCACGAGAGATATCTCAGAATGCTTGTACTTCGTCTGACATAGTCTAAAAATAAATAAATTAATCCTGAAAACCTGTTTTTCTGATTTCTTCGACAAGATTTCTCTCACCTTGTTTTACTATCTGTCCATCCTTCATGATGATGATATTATCGACTGTGATAGAGTCCAGGAGATGAAAATTATGCGTAATGATAATAATCGTTTTCCCTTTTTCTTTCCATGTGTCGATACTCTCTCGCAGAAAAGAAATAGCATCGATATCAAGACCTGCATCTATCTCATCGAGAATGATACATTCTGGTTCTAGGAGGGCTATCTGGAGTATCTCAATGCGTCTTTTTTCACCACCTGAAAATCCGACAAACAGGTCTCTTTCGAGAAATGACATATCGAGACCGATATCAGGCATCATTTTTTCTATCATTCTGCGAAAGACAAATGGTGTCGGGAGTTTTTCTCATGGATGTGTATGTGTAAAATGCTCATTATACACAGTTCGGAGGTATTCCATGAGTTTGATACCAGGAATCTCTGGAATGCTCTGGAATGAGAGAAAAATACCCTTCTTTTGTCTCTGAGCTGGTGAGAGGGATATGATATCTTCATCACGGAAAAAAATATTTCCAGTAGAAAGATATCTCGGATGTCCCATGAGAGAGAGTGCGAGAGAGGATTTTCCAGATCCATTATGACCAAGTATCGCTGTCGTCTTCCCTTGGGCAAAATCATAATTCAAAGCTCGAAGAATCTGCTTTTCAGAAATACTTACAGAAAAATTTTTGAGAGAAAACATAAAAAAGTGTGGAATAAAGAGACAATAATCAGATACCGATAATAAGAATGAATCTCAAAAAGGCAAGAATAAAATAATAACAAGACAACAAAAAATCCCCCCAAAATTGGGGGGATTTTTGTACCGAATAATCTGTCTTATAAAGAGAGAATTATTTTGTAAATGTAGCACTAGCACCAGCTGTACCAACATAAGTTTCAGAATCAGCAACACCACCTACAGAGTAGTAGAGTTGTTTTACAGAAATCTGAAGTTGACCACCTGCAGGAAGAAGGTTAGCAGAATCGACATATACTTCGAATTCAACCGTACCATTATTCTTGTCAGCTGTCATATTAGTCGTAAGACCAGTAACAGCAACAGTTTTATCTATAGCAGGAACTGAACCACTACCAGAAGAGACACCAGTCTGTCCAAATGTATTTGAACTTCCAAGATCACGGAGGTAAGCAGAAGCAGTGTATGAAGTATTACCTGGAAGGGCAGTCTTGAAGTCAAACTTAGCACCTGTAAGAGTAATACCAGTATTTGAGTCAGGGTTAGTAACCTTAACCTTAAATACATTTTCAGATACAGCAGTTACGAGAACTGTTGGAGCAACAGTACCGATAGTGTAAGATTTGAATGATACACCAGCAGTTGTAGGAGTAACAGCAGTAGAGTTAGAATCACGAACTACAGTAAGATTACCAGTAGAAGTCGAGAGAATAAGTGTCTTTCCGTAAGAAGATTCAAGTGAAGTTGTAGTAAGAACAACCTTATAGTTCTTTGTTACATCTTGACCGATAGTATCGTTCATGCTATCAATAGTAAGAGTATTATTAGAGATAGTAGCTGTAGCAGAGATCTGAGCGTTTGTAGCAACATCAACGAGTTTTACACTTGAACTACTACTTGCAATACCTGAAAGGCTTGCAGTACCACCATTTGTAAAAATAACTTTTTGAAGACGAGCAGCTTCATTACGAGCAGTGATAGCAAATCGACCGATTTCTTGGTCAGCAGAGCTATAGAGACGAGCAGTAGAAGGAGCAGCGACAGTAGCAGTCTTGAGTTCAACTTGTGAAGTATTTACAGTAATCTTGTCACCAGTGAGGTTTTGACCAGCACCGATAGAAGCTTGATTATTGCTTGAATCACGAACATCAGAGAATGCAACTACGAATGTAAATGCACCATTTACATTAGCATTGTTCTTTACAGAACCTTCAATAGTAAGAGTACCTTTATTTGTAGAATCAACAACAAATGAAACAGTCTTAGCTTGAGCTACACCATTTGCAAGAGTTGTGAGAGTACCGATTTCAGAACCATTAAGCTTGATAGAGAGTTGATCATTTACGAACGCGTCAATACCAGAACCTGTAATAGTAGGAGTAACAGTAATACCACGAACTGTAAGTGGAACAGCAGATGTTACAGTTCCGTTGAAGAGCTTAACATTGTTTGAACCAGGAGCAATAGTGAGACTACCTGTAGAGTTCTTTGTAAATGTAACTTCTACATTAGTAAACTGAAGTGATGCACCTGTAGATGGGCTTGTAACCACCTGAGTAGCATAACCAGTTGTAAGTTCAGAAGCGTTTACATCAGTACTAGAGTCAAACTTGAATCCGAGGATTGTAGAGCTAGAGTCAACGAGGACATCGGCTTTAAGTTCGTAAGTTTGAGTGTTTCCAGCTGTAAGAACATCTGAAAGACCAGATACAGAGAGCTTTTCGTTAGACATAGAGACAGTACCAACTGCTACACCATTTCGGTAAAGAACTGGGTTAGAAAGTCGTTTTGTAAAGTCAGTAGATCCAGAACGAGTAAGAGTAAATCCAGTAACCTTAGTATCTCGTGAACCAGCAGCAACATCAACCTTAAGGATTGATTGAGCAGCCTTACCAGGAGTTACAGTACCAGCAGAAGCTGTAAGAGTTACAGTAGTCTTAGCAGTAGTGTAAGAAGTAGTATTAAGGAGACCGAGAGTTACAGGAGCACCAGTAACAGTTCCGTCAGCATTTACTGCATCAAGAGCGAATTGGTGTTGACTATTCTGAGCACCAGAGAGGTTAACGAGGATATCAACTGAAGTTGATGTTCCAGCCTTAACAACGAGTGCAGGAGAGAAGTAAACATTACCCTTTTGAGAAGTAGAGTTGTAGTAGTCAGCAGAAGAAGAGATGATAACACCACTCTGAGAAGCACGGATACCGTTAGTATCAGTAATATCAGAAGATGCACCAAGACCAGATCGGCTTACGATAAGAGATCGAACAGTAACATCCTTACCAGCAGAAGCTGTAAGTTTTACTGAACCAACCTTAACGCTTGAAGCGTTCATAGGAACATACTGTGCAACAGCTGTACCATCGAGAGCAACTGAGAGAGCTCCACCACCAACTGTAGTAGTTGTACCAGTAGTTGTAGTAGTAGTTCCAGAACCATTAGATGGAGGAACTGTAGGCTCAGTAGTTGTAGTATCGAGTTGAGCAGCACATGCAGCCATCTTGAATGCTTCACCACGAGATGAAGTAGCATTTGGACGGAAGTATGTAGCAGAAGATGCACATCCGAGCTCGTTAGCACGGTTTACATATCCAGCAAGATCACCAAGACCATTGAGGTCTGTGTAACCAGCATCAGTAGTACTAGCAGTTTCACCTACTGCACCAAGAAGCATTTTTGTCATTTCAGCACGAGTTACAGATGCTGTAGGGCGGAAGTTTGCATTCTTTGTAGAAACAACTCCAGCTTGAGCAAGTGCCTCGATGTAACCACAAAGGTCACCGAGCTTAGAGCTTACGTCACCGTAAACTGTACCAGAACATTCAGTAGCTGTATAACCACCGAGATTAGCAGTAACTTTTGCAAGTTCTGCACGAGTAATAGTGTCACCAAGGCGATATGCTGCCTCAGAAGACTGAGTACCGATAACAGCGTTATCAGCGAGGACTGAAGCGTAAGGGAGGAACTCACTTGCAGCAGACACAACGGAAGTACCGAGTGTAGAAGCAAGAAGAGCAACCATACTTACAGCAGAAGTCATCTTCGTAGAGAAGTTAACCATAGAAAAGTAGGTTAAAAAAAATAAATGCGGTAAACCACCGCGGCGGGGACAGTGACAATCTTGGTCAGAGATTATCGGGTTTTGAAATTCTCTGGTCAGGAGAATCTCACCAAGCCACTTTTTTACAAGTGGTAAGGTTAAAGCTTTAACCTCAAGTTACATACATAACGAGAGGACAGACAGGGTATTTCATGAAAAAATATACCTTCTTTCCTCCCCTTATATAGCGGTAAAGAAGTGACCAAAGCTATTATGAGCGTGATGTTAAAGAACGCCACGACACGAAGAACGCGCCGAGATTACGCGGAAATATTATGGAGTATTGGCTTAAAGTCAAATAAAAGTAGGTCATCTTCACTCTCATTTCACGAAAGAAAAAATTTTTACAATAAATAACAATAAACGCAATTCCTTTGTTTTCTGATATTTAAGAGGAAAAAAAGAAAAAGTAAAAAAAGAATTCTATTTTGTTGTTTTTTTTATACAATAAGAGAGCTACAGAAAAGATTCGAGCGTAAAGAGAACCGAAAAAACACAATAGAAAAGAATAAAAAGAAAAATAACAATCTTCTTCCAAAAAAAACGAAACACAATTCTCGCACCCATGTGAGAGAAAGTCTCATAAGATTTTCTCTCATAAGAAAAAATCGATACTTTTTCGTATGCGTTATACTCAATAAATTTATACCCGATATGAATCCTATACTTCTCATTACCCTCCTCGCTGGAGGCATTTCTGGCGGACTCGCTGTATACTTTTACCTTCAAAATCAACTCAAGCAAAAAGCAAAGTGAATACTTGCAGAAGCCGAAAAAGAACGCAATGACATAATCACACGAGCCGAAGAAGTCGCAAAAAACATCCGAAAAGAGATAGAAGATGCTCGAAATGACATCAAAGACAGAAAGCAAAGTGCTCTCGAACAAGAATCACGACTCTCTGAAAAAGAATGAAAAATCGATAGAAAATATGAAGAACTCGAGCAAAAAAGAAATGAACTCATGAAAAAAGAACAGTCTATCGAAGAGCGAATATCATCTATAGATAAA
The DNA here is from genome assembly GCA_031539225.1 of Patescibacteria group bacterium. Lineage (GTDB taxonomy): Bacteria > Patescibacteriota > Gracilibacteria > BD1-5 > UBA2023 > JABFSX01. The sequence continues at coordinate 53,720 of JAVKLJ010000003.1, forward strand.
AAACAATTCGAAATAGAAACAAAACTCGAACAAGTATCAAGACTCTCATCTGAAGAAGCGAAAGAACTCCTCATGAAATATACAGAGGAACGCTATGAAAGAGATATCGTCTCACTCATCGAAAAAAAGAAAAAAGATCTCAAGGCGCGCGAAGCAGAGATATCAAAAGAAATCCTCATCAAATCTATCCAGCAATATGCTGGTGAAGTCACTGGAGAAACGACACAAACGATGGTACAACTCGAAAGTGACGATCTCAAAGGAAAGCTCATCGGAAAGGAAGGGCGAAATATCATAGCATTTGAAAAAGCAACTGGGGTTTCACTCATCATCGATGATGCACCAGATACAGTATTTCTTTCGAGCTTTGACCTCTTTCGTAGGTATATCGCGAAAAAATCACTCGAGGATCTCATAGCCGATAAAAGAATACAACCAGCCCGTATCGAGGAAATAGTAGAAAAAAATCAACAAGATGCAGATAAACTCATCTATGATCTCGGGCGAAAAACGATAGAAGAAATGGGAGTTATCGGTATTCCTGATGAGATTGTTCCACTTATCGGAAAATTCAGGTTTCGTACGAGTTATGGACAAAATATACTGATGCACTCAAAGGAAGTGGCGTATATCGCTGAGGGTATCGCAAAACTCATCGGGGCTGATCCAGTTCTCGCACTCAAGGGAGGACTCCTCCATGATCTCGGAAAGGCAATGGATCATGATATCGAAGGAACTCATCCAGAAATCGGTGGTCGTATAGCACGAAAATATGGTCTCGATGAGAAAACTATCAACATCATCGAATGACACCATGACGATGTCCCACAGATTTGTATCGAAACAAAGATCGTACAGATAGCGGATGCCATATCAGCTGTCAGACCTGGTGCAAGACGCATGAATGTAGAAGACTATATCAAACGAATCGGAGAAATGGAGAATATCGCTATGAGCTTTCCTGGAGTAAACAAGGCATATGCACTCTCTGCTGGTCGTGAAATTCGTGTATTTGTAGATGCTGATACGGTATCTGATCTCGAAGCCGAAAAACGAGCACAAGAAATCGCAACAAATATCGAAGAAAACTGTAGTTACCCTGGTGAAGTAAAGGTAATCGTATTTCGTGAAAAGAAGGCAATCCAGTACGCAAAATAATTATTCGCTGCTCATATAATTATTTACTCTTTTTGATATGTATCCACTTATCAACATCTCGGATTCCATACAAATTTATACATTTTGACTCTGCATGGTGGTTGCTTGGCTTCTCTTTTTTGGGATTCTCCACCACTTTGTTGCTGAAAAATGAATACAAAAACATCCTTTTGGAAATATTGTGAGCTTTACTCTTTCAAGTTTCTTCTTTGCAAGAATTTTCTATATCCTCTCAGAATGGAGAAATGAAAAATTTATTTTTGTGAATGTGGTAGAATGATGAGGATTTCTCCATTTCTTGAGTGAATTTTTTATCACGGATACCTACAAGCTCTCACTCGCAGGGGCCATAGTAGGATTTCTTCTTGTATTTTTCATCATTACAAAACGAGATAAAAATCCTATAGAAAAATATATAGATGCGCTCGTTCCCGCATTTTTGATTATGGCTGGAATAGGGTACTTCGGCGCTCTCCTTGGTGGTCAAGTGTATGGTATTCCTTTCAATTCTGTCTTTTCAATACATTATACAGATAAAAACAGCATAGTACCATTTCAAAATGAACTCTTTCCACTTCCTATACTCTATAGTATCTGATGTGCCTTGATATACCTCTATCTCAAAAGAATCGAAAAGAAACAACAGCCACCACATGGAACCATGGGGTTTCTCGGTATGGGCATATATGGTGTTATGCTTTTCTTATGAGAATTCCTGAATGGTTCAAGTGACATGCTCAGCTCAATTTTTTTCATAAATTTTAATCAAGTTATAGGACTGATTTTTATTTTGTGTGCATTTTTATGAATGATGAAAATAATCCAAAAATAGAAAGAAAACAAACAAAAAAAGAAAATACCGCACGGATTTTCTTTTTTTTGTGGTGCATAGCATTTTTTCTTTGAGTCACGCCTGGTTCACTCGGATCAGAGATTTCTGTATGCTTGATGATGATTATTGTAGGGTTTTTGCTGATAATTTTTGAAATAAAAAATACCTATAAAATACTCATAATCCTTTGAAATTGCGCACTATGATGAATTTTTTGACTCTTATCTTATTCTGAACACACACTCGACGAATCGATATTTCTCGAAAAAATACACCAAAACAATCAAAAATTTCATGTCGAAGGAATAGTTGATTCTGTGGCATATAAGGGTGACTTTAGCACAACATATATACTCAGTATCGACATGATCGCCAATTGATACAATGCATTGATAAAGGATTCTTCCATCAACTTCGACATACTTGTCGAAGTTCCATCAAATCTCAAAATATATCCATGAGAATCTATCGAATTTGAGAGCAAACTCAACGCTATATCCTTATCATGAGATGATTGATTTAAGAAATATGCATTCTGAAAATGAATTTATGGGAAAGCTCAAGTGACAACATTTATTCGCAAAAATAGTACAGATAAATGAATAATACTGACTATCCAGGAACAAGCGAAACAAGCTATATTTCGGTGATTTCCAAGGGAGGAAGCGGGAGTAATACTTGGAATGGTTCTTTGAAACATAGATCTCATCACAAAAAATCTCAAAGAGCAATTTCTTTTGTCATGAACTACTCACATTCTTGTCGTCAGTGGTTCAAATATCGCTTTTGTCATGCTTATAATGAGTATGATATTTCGCTATATATCACTCTGAAGGATATTGCAAATAATCATCATGATTCTCTCTTTATTATGATACTGATATTTGGTATGATGGGATACTCCTGTGATACGAGCAACACTTATGGGGGGAGTGAGTTTTTTTGCTATAGAATACGGGAAAAAGATATCGTCGACAGCGATAATACTCCTGATTGGATTTGTATTGGTATGGATCAATCCTTTTTCACTTGCCTATGATCCTGGATTTTGACTTTCTTTCGGAGCAACAATAGCAATCATACTCTATCACGCACCACTCGAAAAAATACTCATAACAATAAAAATACCAAAAATAGTATCATCTATCCTTGCTGTGACATTTTCAGCAACAATCGGGAGTCTCCCTGCAACTATATATCATTTTTGAGTGATTGCCACTGGCTCTATAGTATCAAATTTGCTTATATCCGTAGCGGTGTGATGTATTATGATACTTTGAGCCTTCTATATTATTTCTTCTCTTATTTGAGGATATTTTCTCTATAGTTTAGGATATCTCGTTTATCTGCCCACGACATATATCCTCACAATAACTGATATTTTTGCAAAATATCCCGTTATATCTATCCCTGAAAACTGGAAAAATATTATTTCCATAGCTCTCATTGGATATATCAGTGCATATATGATAGAACGGGAGATGGGAACTATGAGATACCAAAAAGGTCATGAGCAGTAATGGAAACATCGCCCATAATGTCACCATCATCGTTTATGGAACGGGCACTTACAGCTTTTTTTATGGTATTTCTATACTCTGAAAGGATAAAATTTGTATAAGAAATAGCAACAGACTTTGGCATGTCGATATTTCTCGAACGAAAGAAAAATACAAAAAATATGGCGAGCGTTTCTGTGAGAATCTTCATTGTTTTCTGCTCTTCAAAGATGTTGGCAAGTTTTTTTAGAAGTATAGAAGAGGACTCTTCTTGTATGAGGTATATTTGACCATACTGGACCCATACGCTGATCCATTTACGCAGGGATGGATGGAGTGTTTTTTCTTCGAAAACGACGAATTCATGATTTTTATGAATATCAAGAAGTGTATGAATCTCATCTTTTTTCCCAAGTGCTGTGAGCATATAGAGAGACGACTCTGGATAGAGAAATGCTGTAAGAATGAGTACAAAACGGGCAGGAAGACCCAGAACAAGAAGTTCAGTAAGGCTCGGTAATAATTCCGCATAATACGGATTTTGGATAAACCTCGCTAAAATAGCAAAAAGTGCATCACTATCACCTTTTGCTTTTTTCTCGTCCTTTTGGGTTTTTTGTATTTGGGCTTGTGCTTTTTTATAGGATTCGCGTTGTTTTTCTGATTGTTCGCGAGCTTTTTCAGCACTTCACCCACCCTGTTCGGTTCATTCACTGATGTCGATATCGTCGAGAGACATGAAATACGGATGTATAAATTATATAAAACTATCAGGAATAGGAAATTCATGCGCAAGAGATCGAATCTTTTCACGAATGATAGATTTTTTTCAGGCATCATCTTTGTTTTTCATCGCTTCTATCATAAGCTCGGCAACGAGTGCTGATTCGTTCTCACCGAATCCTCTTGTTGTGATGGCAGGTGTCCCAAAACGAATACCTGAAGGATCAAACATCGTTCTTGGCTCATCAGCAATAGAGTTTTTATTGAGAGTGATGCCTACTTCATCGAGGACATTTTCTGCTTCTTGTCCAGTGATACCAAGTGAACCATAGACATCAGCCAAGATAAGATGATTACTCGTTCCACCAGCAAGCATACGAACATTATGTGCGTGAAATACATTTTCCATCGCTTTTGCATTTTTTAGAATTTGCTGTGCATATGTCTGAAATGCCGGACTGAGTGCCTCACCGAAAGCGACAGCTTTCGCAGCAATCATGTGCATATGTGGGCCTCACTGAAGTCCTGGAAATATCGATTTGTCGATTTTCTTTGCGATCTCTTCACTCTCTCGAATGAGGATGAGCCCTCACCGAGGGCCACGAAGTGTTTTATGTGTTGTTGTTGTGATAACATCAAATCCATAATCAAATGGATTTTTTACAGCTTTTCCAGCAATCAGTCCTGCAATATGAGCCATGTCAGCCATCGTATATGCTCATACCTCTCGAGCAATATCGACAAATTTTTGGTAATCAAGTTCTCGTGAATATGCTGAAAATCCTGCGAGAATAAGCTTTGGCTTTTCACGAAGTGCTGTTTCTCTGAGTGCCTCATAGTCGATTTCTCCAGTATTTGGATCTTTCATTTTATAGCGAATGAAATTGAAGCTCTTTGTAATATGCGTCACTGGATGCCCGTGTGTAAGGTGTCCCCCATGAGAGAGATCCATACCGAGAATAGTATCTCCAGGATTACATAGAGCGTAGTATGCAGCTATATTTGCGGGAGCACCAGAATGCGGTTGGACATTTGCATATTTTGCACCAAAAAGCTGACACGCTCTTTCTATAGCGATTTCTTCTATTTTATCAGTAAACTCCTGTCATCCATAATACCGCTTGTGTGGATATCCTTCGCTGTATTTATTGGTAAAAACAGAACCCATAGCTTCGTGTGTTGCACGAGAAACATAGTTTTCAGAGGGGATGAGTTCGAGACCATTTTCTTCTCGATTTTCTTCACCTCGTATGAGTTTTGCAACTTCGCTATCTTGTTTTTCGATAAATGGAATATTTTGTGGTGTAGACATAGTATAAAAAGTAATGAAAAATAAAAATCTTTCATACATCTATGGGATCAGGCAATTTGGGTTGTTTTTAAAATACATACGAAATTACATTAAAAAGTAAGTGTTTTTGCTATTTCTCTGAGGTCTTTCACTGATGATTTCTTTTCAATCTGCATTTTCAAAAGTTTCTTCGCCCCCTCCATTTGTCTATCATGAGCATTTTTATAGTCATCACTCGTGAGTTCTATTTTCACATCTGGTTCGATTCACTTTTCATCGATTCATCGCATATTTGGAGTAAACCATTTTGCTGTTGTTATTTTTATCATACTTCCATCTGAGAGGATAAATGGAGTTTGAACAGAACCCTTTCCATATGACTTTTCTCAGATGATAAGTGCGCGGTTATAGTCTTGGAGAGCTCCAGCAGTGATTTCAGTAGCAGAAGCACTCATACTATTTATGAGAATAACCAAAGGAATTTGTATATATTTTTTGGAAGTTTTTTGTGTATAAAATGTCAGATTCTCTGTTGGATTTGTTCATTTCGTTATTACTGCTATCTTATTCGCAGGGAGAACTGATGATACAATATTCACAGCAGCATCGAGAAATCATCATCCATTGTTTCGTACATCAAGAATAATACCAGTTGCTCCAGAAGAAACGAGCGCATCAAGCTGTTTTTGAAAATCTCGTGCCGTATTTTCTCCAAAAATATTCATCTCAATAATACCTATTTTTTCTTTCGTCAATTCAGAAACAACCGTTGGGACAACCACTGTATCACGCTGTATAGTTATAGCTTTTTCTTTCTTTGTCTTTGCTTCTATATATTTTATACTCACACTGGATCATTTTGGTCCGCGGATAAGATTTACCGCATCTTCAGAACTCATTCATACGACACTTTTATCTCCAACAGCTACTATAATATCACCTGCTATAAGTCCTGCTTTAAGGGCTGGCGAACCATCGAGAACCTTCATAATCTGTATACCTTTTGGATTTTCATTGATGACTGCACCAATTCATTCAAAATCACCATGGAGCGTATCAGTAAACTTTTTTGATTCTACAGTATTGAAATAGTTTGTATATTTATCACCAATAGCACTCGACATAGCCTCCAAAAAACTATCTTCAAGCTTTTTTTTGTCTTTTGTTGAAAATGAGTAGTAGTTTTTTTCTATAAAATCATATACTTCCCGTACTTTTTTCGAATCAAGAATATTTCATGAATATGATTGTGTTTGTTGCTGAAGTGATTGTTTAAAAATTCCTTGTAAATCATATCCAGCATGTCATATAGATGCTACAGTATATCATAAAAAGAATAAGAAAAGTCAGAGAAAAATATTTCTAAATGAAATGTGCATAATTCATATTGGTTATTTATATGGTTAGTGTAGGAAAATGACGAAAAAATACAAATAAAACTTCATGAGAAATATACAGAAAAATTATTGTAAAAAACTCAAACTATTTACCTTAAAATAAACAAAATATAGGTAAATAGATAATCGTATATGTAAAAAACTTTATTTATAAAATTACCACTCTACTTACTTTAGTTTTTCAGAAAAATTACTCTTAATAATAAAATATATTAAAATTTAAAAAACTTCGTTCAGATACTACAGAAAAATTATTGTAAAAAACGAAAAAGATGTATAATCTAAATCATGTTTTGACTTAGTTTTTTTTCATCGAGACTGGAGAAGAAAAAATTTCTCACAGAAATCATAGAACGACTTCAAATTCAACAAGAAGAAAAGGATATATATAAACTTTGTCTTGATGTTCTTGATGATGCTGAATTTCATGTTTTTTATGAAAAAATATATCTTCAGATAGAAAGAAGTGATGAACAAGAAACAATTTCCAGTATAGAACCATTTTCATCAAAACTTTTATAGTATGCAGTTTAATGCCGTATGTTCAAAATGAAATAAGAGACTAACGCTTTCCCTTTCAGCAGCAAGTCTCGAAGAAGCCCGAGCTATTCTCCATAGTCAGGGCTATTCTATTATAGAACTTCATACATCTGAAACGAATGAAAACAAAGAAAGTGATGAAGCAAATTTTTTTTACTTTGATATTTATATAAATGGAGAACTCAAGACTGGGAAAATACAATCAGATGATATTTTTAAATCATATAAAAAACTCATAGAAGATCTTGGGTATAATGTTGCAGCTATCTATACTCATGAATGAATGTCTGATGATCAAAAAAAAGTAATTACAGCAAAGGTAAAGGATACATATTCTATGTATCGAGCCTCACAATGAGAAGTTATTGTTGAAAAAAAACAGACGGAGAAGGAAAAAGAACTCAAAGATATATCGCCACAAATGCTCAAGGAAATAGAATTTTATAGCAAAACTATAGATTCTATACTCCTTAAAATCGAAGAGACATTTACAAAATATGGACAAATTGTAACTCCAACAAAACGAAGTGATTTAGAGAGATTTCAGCAAGTTCTCCAACAATCAAAAGGGAGTTCAAATTTATGAAAACTCAAACTCATTCTTGAAGATACATTAAAACTTATTTGAGAAATAGAGCTTGAAGCACTCAAGAATGGAATGATAGAAGAAAAAAAGAAATTTCTTGATGGTACTAATACACTCTTGAAGCAAATATGATCCAATGAACGAGTGAAAGAACAAGGAAAAGATGATATAAATGTATCAAAAGCACTTTCATGATTTCTCGGTAAAATTTCCCCACAAAAAGAAGAAAAAAAAGTTGATTCTCATTCTTTTATTTATTATAAAAATCAACGAGAACTCAATCTCTATAAAGAAAATCTAAATAAGACTGATATTCAAATACTTAAAGCAGTTTTTACTTTCAAATTTTCTTTTGCAAAAAAACTTCTTCTCAAAAAAAAGCTCCTTCTTCAAAATATTCAAATTATTGATAATCGTATTCATAATAAAACAATATCTTATACAAAAATTATTCATGGTTTTCATTACTATACAAACTCAATAGTTGCATGAATTGAGCAGATATCAAATATTTTTCTTTATACACTTCTTTTGTATAGTTATTTTTTTATTATTCTTAGAACACTCGATTATATTGGTATTGTTCATTGAGATATTCAGTCAAAATCCTTTTTGTTTATTACTATATTTTCATATATTACTTTGATTTTTTCTTTTGTCCGAAATATTTGATTTTTTCTTTTGTCCATTCCTCTTATGATTTTTATTTTTCTCTTTTTCTCTATAAATTTTTAGAATGTATATTCTTCTTTTTATTATTCATACTGCTTTTATTCTTTCTACTCATTTTCTTGGATATTTTTTTTTAGAATGAGTTTTTTTTATTTCGTTTCTATTCTTTCTTCTCTATTTCTCTCCTATTTTCTTTTCGAAAAAAGAAAATAATTTTTCACTTCCAGAACTAAATTTTTCTATTAAAGATTCCATCAATCTCCCTATTATTCTTTTTTATGTAGCTTTATATTGCATTGTATATACATTGAGTATAGATTTTTCCGCATTTTTTACATTTCATCAATATATTTTCATTTCATTTTATATTATTCTCTTTGGATATATCCTTTGATTTAATTGGAAGAAATCTATCTTTTTTGATATATCAAGAATCCATCTCGTTCTTTCTTATATTACGATTCTTATATCTTTCTTTCTTCTTATTTTTTGAAAAGAACAATCATTGTTGTTGAATGGAGTCCTCATTCTCGTGACATTCGCATATTCCTATAGGTTTTTTTCAGCATCGCAGGAGGAGAAAATATATCTTTTCCTCTCATTTTTGTTTACGACTTTGGTTGGTATTTTTAGCATTGTATATGCTCTTTTCCCATCATTTGCTTCTCCTATAAATCTTTCCATTCTCCCTATTGTGTGTATTGTATCGTTTGAGGGAATTTGATATATATCGGTATTTCGGAGATTTTTTTCTTCAGCTCGCATATTTTTTCTCATATTTCTCATTCTTTTGAGTATACCTATACTCTTTTTATCAGTCTCATCATTCCCTCTCGTTTTTCTGCTGATATGTATAGCTATATTTCTCTTTTCTGTACATATCAGGTATTCAAACTATGTATGTTTTTGAGGTGGTATATTTGTGATTTATTTTATATATACCATTATTTTCTTTTCTTTACTTACTACAGGATCTCTTCTATCGGCTCTTTTATTTGTATTCTTTCTTCCTCTTTGTATTATAGGAAATACATATTTTTGGGATCAAAGATTTGAGTATGATTTTACTTTTCTTCATTACGCAAGTATTGCTTTTAGTGTAGTATTTTCCCTTTACAGTACTCTCTTTGTTCCTTGGTGAGCCCTCCTCCCTTTCTATCTCTCTTTATCGCTCTTCTTGTTTTGAATTCTGTCACTCCTTTCGTATTTTCGATTTACTTATAAATAACTATTTTTCCTATGCAATTTCCTGTTGTAAATGTTATCGCTGATATAAAAAGTGTCACAAAAGATGCACACTTGGTATTTGAAATTTCTTCACAAAATACACTAGGCTCTCTTCCAGAAATGGGACTTTCCCTTCTTCAGAAACAAAAACTTTTAGAAAATTTTGAAAAAAATGATATAGAAAAGAGAAAAACAATTACTTTTTCCCATATCCATGCTGATTCTCAGAGTATTGGATTCTTTTTTCCTGGAAAAGATGTCCTTTCTGATCGTTGTGAATTGTTTACTTCCTGGAAAGAAAATACAGTATTTGTACCTGATGGTGATGAAGTTGAGGCTTATGAAGCACTTACACTTTGTTCTTATAGATTTGAAAAATATCTTTCAAAAAAAGAAATAAAAAATCATAGTATTGTTATTTCAAAAGAGAAGCTTTGATGAATTCAGGAAAAAACACACCTTCTTGAGGCTATTTTCTGGGCGCGAGATATGATCAATATGCCACCACAAGATGCAAATCCTGAGAAACTGGTGCAAGAAATCCTCGCACATACATGGAACCATTTTGATGTGGAGATTTTTGATAAAACAAAGCTCGAAAAACTTGGTTGCAACCTCCTGCTTGCTGTATGAGCTGGAAGCAATTTCCCACCATATATGGTTATTCTGAGTCCAAAGAATCCTCCAAAAGGAGACAAATATGGTCTTATCGGAAAATGAGTCACATTTGATGCTGGTGGAATCCAAATAAAACCAGATACTGCTATGCTCGATATGAAGTGTGATATGTCATGAGCTGCTGGTATGATAGGGGTTGCTCGATACTTAGATGCTCTTCCAGAGCTTCCGGCCAATATTATTATCGCTATTGGTCTCACTGAAAATATGACAGGATGAAGTGCATTTAAACCACTTGATATATATAAGGCTTATAATGGTACAACAGTCGAAATACATCATACTGATGCTGAGTGAAGGCTCGTTCTCGCTGATGTAATGTCATATGTCGAAGATACATACAATGTTGACCATCTTATCACTATGGCGACACTCACAGGCGCCTGTGTATATGCACTCGGACATGATATAGCTGGGATTATGGGTGATGATGAAGATGTTATTTCGACACTTCTTTCGACAACTTCGCCATATGAAAAAGTATGGAGACTTCCACTCAATGAAAAACTCAAAAAATCACTCAAAGCAGATATTGCTGATCTTAAAAATGTCGCAAGATCTGAGAAAGCAGGATCATCTATTGGCTGAGCATTTCTTTCATATTTTCAGGGAAAGGCGAAACTCACACATCTCGATATAGCTTGACCTGCATATAGAGAAACCCAATTTTGATATATGCCAAAATGAGGAACTGGCTGGTGAGTCAAAATTCTTTCAGATTTTTTCTTGAAAAATAGTGAAAAATGAAACAATATATAGATTGTATTAGAGAATTTGTGAAAAATATCTTTCTTGAAGAAACAAGGTATACTTTTTTCGTTTCATCTCCGAGAGACCTCACAGAGTATTATAAGGTACAACTCGAAACTCTTTATTTGGATAGTATTATTGTTGCAAGAAGATATGATGAAGTTGATTCTATTATAGAAGCATATAAATATCGTTCTGAAAGATGGCATGCTTCTGAAATTATCTGAGCCATTACTGATATATACACTATGTCACCATATGTGTCGAAGTTTGGCGAAAATATGTCGAACTTTACTATTGTTCCTGTCCCAATGAACTCGACTCGATATGCTTTCCGATGATTTGATCATATGTCGAAGATAGCAAATTGATTGGCGAAAAAACTCAATATTTCCTGTAGTCACTGTCTCTGTGCCAGGTTTTCATGGAGACAATCTCAGCTTTCTCGGAAAAAAAGACTTGAAAATAGAAGAAATCGCTTTACTATGAATCCTCGGTGTAGTGTCCCCGAGAATGTTATTTTGATTGATGATGTTATATCTACAGGATCCACTGCCAATGAGTGTGCCAAAGTATTAAAAGAAATGTGAGCAAAAAAAGTAATTGGTATATTTTTTGCTTCGAGTGCCAGTTAGTTTATATTCTTATTTTCCTTCTATGTCAGAAACTATTGATATTATCTGAGCAGAAACACACAATCTCAAAAATATCTCAGTATCCTTTCCAAAAAATTCACTTGTCGTTATTACTGGTGTTTCTGGTTCTGGAAAATCCTCACTTGCTTTTGATACACTCTATGCTGAGGGACAAAAACGATATCTTGAATCTCTTTCGACCTATGCTCGAATGATTATATCAAACATCTCTGAGGCAACTCGTGTTCGTGAAATTCGAGGACTTTCACCGACCATAGCAATACACCAAAAAACAGTTTCAAACAACCCTCGTTCGACAGTTTGAACAATCACTGAGATATATGACTTCTATAGACTTTTATTTGCAACAATAGGAAATCCCCATTGTCCAAATCATCCAGAAATACTTCTCAAGAAAAGTACTCTTCAAGATGTTGTCGAAACAGTGTCGAAGTTTGTCGAAGGTACAAAATTTCATATCCTCGTTCCCCTTCCAGATGGTGAGTATAGAGAAGTTGCGGATGTTGCAAAAAAAGTGACTGATATGGGTTTTGTGAGATTCCAAATTTGAAATCATACTTTTTCTGTAGCGGATTTTGAGGAACAGGATATTTCTCAAAAAGAAAAAATATTTGTCGTTATCGATCGACTTGTAGTCAAAAAAGATGATGCATTCCATGTGCGTCTTACTGACTCTATTCGAGTAGCACTCGAACATGGTGGACAGATGGTTTCTTTATATGGGGAGGATTTTGGTTTTGTAGATTTTTCTTTTCACGCCGCTTGTCCGGAGTGTCATTTTTCCCTCCCAGAAGTTACGCTCTCGAATTTCTCTTTTAATTCACATCATGGTGCGTGTGATGTGTGCCATGGACTCGGATCATCTACTACATTCCTAGAGGCTGATGTCATCAGCTCTGGGCTCAGTCTTGCCGAATGAGCAATTCTCCCATGGCAATCCCATCCATACTATACTCTTCTTTTAGAGGCTGTATGTCTGAAAGAGGGTATTCCATTTGAGAAATCATGGAAAAGCCTTTCAGAAAAAGACAAAAAAAAGATTCTTTATGGTGTTCCTGGGAGCTTTGAGATTTCCTATATAGGGAAACACAACGACGGGAAAATACATAAATCGAAGTATGAGTGACTTATTCCAAATCTCGAACGCAGATTTGTCGAAGCAGAAAGTGCAAATGATGCGTATATGAAACGAATTGCTAACTTCGCCACCGAGCAAATTTGTCGAAGTTGTGAAGGATATAGACTCCAGAAACCATTCCTGAGTATACGAATCAAGTGAAAAAATATTGGCGAACTTGCATCTATGAGTGTCGAAGATTCTCGAATATTCTTTCATGATCTTGTCCTGAATGCTTCAGAACAACATATCGCTGCGCCAATCCTCAAAAATATTACTGAACGGCTCGAATTTCTTGCCGGAGTCTGACTCGAATATGTTACCCTTGCTCGACGCGCCAATACACTCTCATGAGGTGAATCTCAGCGAATCCGTCTGGCGACGCAGATAGGAACGAGACTCGAGTGAATCATCTATGTTCTCGATGAGCCATCTATATGACTTCATCCACGAGATAATGATATGCTTACTGCCAATCTTAAGAGACTTGCTTCTATAGGAAATACTGTCATAGTTGTCGAACATGACGAAGATATCATGCGAGAAAGTGATTATATTGTCGATATTTGACCTGGTGCTGGAGTACACGGGTGACAAGTATTATTTTCTGGTACATATAAGGAACTTCTCAAATCCGATACAGAAACTGCCAAGTATCTCTGAAATATCAAAAAAGTTCAAAGAAAGAATCCTGTCACAAAAGCACCAAAGCAATTTATAGAAATATATGGTGCAAGAGAAAATAACCTCAAAAATATAAATGTACGAATCCCTCTAGAATGTATGACCGTTGTTACTGGTGTTTCTGGTTCTGGAAAGTCCTCTCTGATTATGGATATTTTGGCGAATAAGCTCCTCAATTATTTTAATGGTAGTTCTATATCCGTCTGACAACATGACCGTGTCGAAGGTATGGCGAATGTCGACAAGACAATTATTATAGATCAGTCCCCTATTGGAAAAACGCCACATTCGAACATCGCCACATATACGGGAGTATTTACTTTTATCCGTGAAGTATTTGCGGCTTCACTCGATGCGCAGAAGCGAGGTTTCTGACCGGGAAGATTTTCGTTTAATACGAAGGGAGGTCGATGTGAGGTATGTGAAGGAAGTGGTACGAAAAAAATAGAGATGCACTTTCTCCCTGATGTCTATGTCGAATGTGAGTCATGTTCTGGAACTCGCTACAATCCTGAAACTCTTCAGATACAATTTAAGTGAAAAAATATCGCCGAAGTGCTCGATATGACTGTCGAAGATGCTCATGAATTTTTTGCAAATTTTCCGCGTATTCGTCGCGTACTCGATGTCCTCGTGGATGTCTGACTTGGGTATATCCGTCTTGGACAATCAGCACCGACACTCTCAGGTGGTGAATCTCAGCGTATCAAACTCGCATTTGATCTCGCGAAGCGCTCAACAGGAAAAACTCTCTATATCCTCGATGAACCGACAACAGGACTCCATTTTTCTGATGTACAGAAGCTCCTTGATATCCTTGATAGACTCGTCGAAAAAGGAAATACCGTATTGGTTATCGAACATAACCTCGACATCATCGCCAATGCGGATGCCATCATCGACATAGGCATGGAGTGATGACACAGATGAGGAAATCTCGTATTTGCATGACCTCGTGATAAACTCCTCTCTGTCGAAGAAAGCTATACCGCGAAGGCACTCAGAAGGTATATGGAAAATAAAAAATCATAGGAGGCCCCTATGATTTTTCTTAATGCCCTAATCTCAATATATCCTCATGTACTGAGTTAGCAGCGAGACACCCCTCTGCTGCACTCATGATAGTCTGACGGAATTTGTTGGAGTTGGTTGTCACATCGCCAGCGGCATAGAGTCATGGTACAGTTGTTTCTTGTCTCTTGTCGACGATGAGTGTACCATCAGTATCCTTTTCTGGATTTAGATTGTCGACGATCCGTGTAAATGGTGTCGAACCAATAGCGACGAATACTCATTGTACAGCAAGTTTTTCCCCATTTTTGAGGAGGAGGTTTTGTACACCCATTATATCTCATTGTACTTCTGATACTTGTGTATTGTAGTGAAAAGTGATATTTTCTCGTGCTTTCGCTTTTTCTACCCAAATATCCTCTGCTCGGACTCTGTCAGAACGCACCAGTATATGTACGCGTTTGCATATCTCAGCGAGATAGAGTGCTTCTGTGATAGCGGTATTTCCTGCACCCACGACAGCGACATCGAGTCATTTGTAGAAGTTTCCATCACAAGTCGCACAGTAAGATACACCCTGTCCGTAGAACTCCATTTCCCCAGGAGTACCGAGTTTTTTATACTCGTTTCCTGTAGCGAGTATGATGCGTTTTGCCTCATACATATCTCATTTCATGGTTTTGACGACAAAATGATTTTCGCCAATCTTCGACACTTCTTCGACACGATCCTGGATGATTGTCGAACCAGCATTTTCCGCGTGTTTTATAAAATTTTTCATAATGTTCCCTCCTGAGTCGGAGAGAGTTCATGGATAATTCTCGACACAATGAGAAGTTGCGAGAGCTCCGCCAGGGAGTTCACCAATGATGATATTCGAGAGCTTATATCGACTCGCATACATACCAGCTGGAAGTCCAGCAGAACCGGCACCAATAATTATCAAATCAGTCATAAGAAATTGAATATAAAAATAATGAGAATTATTCTCATTATATAAAAAAGTATTTTTTTGCAAGTTTATAGCGATTCATTTTGCGATTTTCAACGATATTCATGTATAAAGCTATTGATTTTTCTCGCATTTTCTATCGGATGAGGTGCATATAGCACTATCATATCAGAATGCTCGCTCGCAGTATGAATATGCACATGTCAGTATCAAAAAATTGTTTGAAATACGCCCGAAGTTTCAGCATTGACCTCTTGTACTCTATCTATTCCGCATTCACTGACTTTTCTTGATAAAGCTCATATTTGTTCTATTCATATAACTCGTTCACTCGTGATGATAAATAAATCGAGTTCATCGTTTATCCATGAAAGAAATATAAAAGTTAGAAAAAGTATCCAATACAGACTCATAGATCACCAAAATAATGCCCCACCAAATATCTGTATAATCCCATCTTTCATGAGAAATATAATTCATGATGAAATAATGAGGAAGAGAATATAAAATATTTTAAATACAAAAACAATCCAGTGTCTATGGAGTACAATTCAGATTTTTTCTGAATCTTTTAGGAATGGGACACTTTCTTTTTTGATCATGTTATATGAGGAGGTTTGAAATAAATCGGACTCAGTCTCTCTTCGTTTTTCTTTCTTTTGAAAAATAGGAGTATTTCATCAGGATTTTCTTCATATTCTATGAAAGTTTTTTTGTCTGTAAAATCTTTTCCAGAAGAAAATCATATGTATTTTCCAAGAGGGAGATTTTCTGGAGAGAATATCTTCTCAGATTCATCTATTTTGCAGATATATTCACTTGGATTTATCTGCAGTAGCGGTATTCATTTTTGTGTATCTATAATATCAAATATATGACATCATTTAAGTTTTATATCTTTGCTGAATGCGAGAGTATTGACCGTCAGTGTCACCGTACGCATGAGAGTAAAGGCTCAGGGTCAAAGAATACACCATACTTCTTTGATATTATATTTTTCGACAACTTCGACAATATGCCCTGGAAATGTCGAAGATGCGTTGACTGTATCAAGTTCATTTTTTGTGATAAGAGTAGTTCACTCAAAAACTAAAAGCCGGATTTTGGTCGCAAGGGGATTGATATAGAGAGAAAAAGTATCCATAAAATTAGGTTCATCGATATGAGAGTGCCTCAAGTATATGTTTTCATTCGACAAATTCAACATTATCTATATCTGCTATCGTACGAGCAACGCGGAGTATCCTATAGTATACTCGAGTTGAGAGTTTGAGTTTTTCTGTCGAAGATATGGCGATAGAAATTGCTTCTTCTTTTATTGATGCGAGTTTTTCTATGTCGATGTTCGACATTTCAGAGTTTGAGTGAATCTTTTTGCCAGAGAATCGAATTGCTTGTTTTGCACGAGCTTGCATCACGATTTCTTTCATTTGTTTGCTCGACATACTTCCTTTCTTGGCTCAAAGTTCTCCTACTTTTACTCGTGGAACCTGTATAAAAATGTCTACTCTATCGAGAATCGGGCCAGAGAGGCGAGACCGATATCGTTCGATCGCGAGTGGCGAACATATACAGGGTTTTTCAGGATCCCCCATAAATCAGCATGGACATGGGTTCATTGCACCGACGAGTGAAAATCGAGCTGGATACTTACATGATTGATTGACCCGATTGATGGTGATTTCGCCATCTTCGATAGGCTGTCTGAGTGTTTCTAGAAGTGATTTACTAAATTCTAGAAATTCATCGAGAAAAAGGACTCACTTATGGGCGAGGGATATTTCACCTGGTTTTGAGTCTCGTCATCATCCGATGACAGATGCTTCACTCGCTGTATGGTGAATGATGCGAAATGGGCGATCTTCGACAAGTGGGAAGTTTTTTGTCAAAAGTCATGCTACCGAATATATTTTTGAAAGTTCAATCTTTTCCTCCAGATTCATATCAGGAAGTATGCCTGCAAGTGCCTTTCCGAGCATTGTTTTTCCAGATCCTGGAGGTCATTGCATGAGGATATTATGCCCGCCAGCTGCGGATATGAGGAGTGCTCTTTTTGCGTGTTCTTGTCCGATAATATGTGAAAAATCCACATTATGAAAATGTGATAGGGAATTACTCTGTTTTTTATAGAGAGTTTTTTCGATTGATTTCTCTCCTGTGAGCATCGAGATACAGTCTTTTAGATTTTTTATACCGATAATGTCGACATCTGGTATGACAGATGCTTCCTCGGTATTGTCCATTGGCAAAAAAACTCGTTTTTTGCCGAGTTCTCTTGCGAGTATCGCAACAGGGAGTGCTCATTGTATGGAACGAACGGCTCCATCGAGTGCGAGTTCCCCGACAAAGAGTGATGATTCGAGGAGATCGTGTGAGAATTCTATCTCTTTTCCGAGGATTCAGAGGGCGATAGGGAGATCATAGAGTGGTCATTTTTTTCTGAGATCTGCTGGTGCGAGATTGACTGTGATGCGAGCTCAGCCAGGAAATGCATATCCAGAGTTTTTGATAGCACTGCGTACGCGTTCACGAGACTCTTGAATAGCAGTATCACCGAGTCATACAACCGTAAACTGTCACATGCCTGTGACGACATCAACCTCGACTTCTACGATATTTCCAGAGATTCATGAGAGTGATGCAGAGTAGAGTTTTTGCATGAGAATATTTTAAGATATCCAGAAATATTATGAGAAAAATGAAAAAATAAAAGTCTTTTTTAATAAAAATAATTGTAACAAAAGTATAACATTTTGGCTTTGCATAAATAAAATGAGTGTATTCGCTTTTGCATAAAAGTATAAATTGATTATAAGTGTACCATGCCTCTTTTTTTTCAAACATTCATCTGAGATGAAATTCTTTCTTGTTATTCAACAACTGACGATATTTCCAAGCGGAAAATGTTTTTGCTCCATGGTGCATGACAATCTGATAAAAAGAGGCTTATTGGTATCTCAAAATGGTTTTCCGAAAGGGGAATTGAGGGTGTTGGTTTTGATTTTTCATGACATGGCGAAAGTACAAAAAATACCGTTTGATCAATCAAAAAAAGAGTTCTAGAAGCTGAGCATATTATCGATAACTACTTTTCTCCTGAACAAGAGATTTTTATTTGTGCTTTTAGCATGAGTGGACAAGTGACATACGAGCTTCTGAGAAAGTTTGGTTCAAGAGTAAAAATATGTTTTCTTTGCGCACCTGCACTCTATCATAAAGATGCTATGAACATGCCTTTTTCGGAAGAATTTTCTCGCATTCTCCGTATGCCAGAAAGTTATAAAAATCATGGCGTGAATGATGTTTTGTCAGTTTATCGCGGAGATATAGTTATCATCATGGGAACTGAGGACAGTGTCATACCAAAAGATGTTCCTGATATTATCATAAAAGCACATACAGGATGAAAAAATAAAAAAATCATTCTCCAAAATGCTCCTCATATGCTGGCTGGTTGGACCATGAAATCTCCTGAAAATATGGAAAAATTATGTCAGACTATGCTGGATGAGATAAAAAAATAAATTTTCCATTTCTCTTTTCCACCACTTTTTCTCCATCTGTAAAGCCAAAATATACGACAATATTTTGTGAAATGTGAGCCATATGCTAATATGTTCAGTATGAAACACACTCTTTACGCTCTCATTTGATTTTTCTCGATATATTTCGATACAGCATTTGCTATTTCGACCCGTGTAGCAACATCTACAGAAAAAGCAAAATCGTCTTTTTTTGATGATACTTTAAATATGTTTTCCCTTATAGGAAAGCATGCCTGGGATATGATCATGTTTGTATTGATTGTATGGATTTTGCTTCGAATTATTCGACTGACATACGAAGTTCTCACGACTGATCGTATTGTCTATATGCGAATTACACTTCCTCGTGCAGATTCTAAACTCGATAAAGAAAAAGAAACAAAAAAAGACTTCAAGGAAAAGATTGGTATTATGACAGTTTTTTATAAGTCGATTCACAATATCACTCAATCGAGTGCCTGGGATACAGTCATGAATTTTATCTTTCGACATGCAAAAATCTCGTTTGAAATATTTTTTCATGATGGACAAGTACACTTCTATGTGGCAGGATACAAGGAACATGCGACTCTTCTTATACAGCAGATTACATCAAACTATCCTGATGCAGAAGTAAAAGTCATCCAGAAAAAAGATATGCCTGAGATCAAGCCTCTTGGCTATACTCTTCAAGCGGCTTCTATCGGAAAAAGAACAGATGATGTCTATCCAATAAAAACCTATAAATACTTTGAAGATGACCCACTTTCGAGTTTTACTAATAACTTTGGTTCTCTCAAAAAGACTGATGTTGCCTGTATGCAGTTTGTTCTCAAACCTCTTGGGCATAGCTGGAACAAAAAAGCTAAAAAAGCTGCAAGCCTCGTCGCCAAAGGTGAATATAAAAAATGAATCAAATTTGGGATTTTTGGAACAGCTCTTCATATTCTCATTACACCGATTTCTTGGGTATTTTATCGTTTTCTCAAAAATGAAGAAACGAGTACCAATGCTCCTGGTGCATCAAGTGGTGACTCATATAAGATATTTAATCAGGCAGAAACAGAGGCACAAAAAATGGTCGGTGAATCAGCAGGACAACCAGCTTTTCGTGGTTCTATACGCATTCTTGTATCTTCAGATACTCCATCATCAGCAAAAAATGGACTTTCTACTCTTGTATCTGCGACAAATATATTTACTGATGAGTACAATAATCAGCTCGAAAATCCGCAAATGATAGAAGATCCACTCAGGTTCATATTTACACCACTTCGGTATTTTGCGTATAGGTTTCGATTGGTATGAGTATTTCAAAATATCTCTGTATTTTCGACGGATGAACTCTCGACCATGTTTCATTTTCCTGATATCCAATACAACAAATCGCCTATCATTTCGTGGCTCGACTATAAGATGCTTTCGACTCCACAAAACCTTAAAACACCAAAAGATCCACTTATTCTCAAGGACTATAAACGCGATACTGCTGGCAATATCTATACGCAAGATGGTTCTCTCCTCCAGGTAGATTCAAATAAAAACCTCAAAAGAGATTCAAATAAAAACCTCATTCTTCTTGATGGGACAACGATTCCATGTTTTACTGAGTGAGAAAATATAGGAAGACCAACTGATGAATGAAAGGTGCCAGTTCAGATGGATCAGCAGAGAAAACTCTGAGGGTTTCCACTCTATACAGATGCTGTTCTCATGTGATGGAATGAGTATCGAAATCAGAAAACGCCAATATATTTTTCAAAAAAAGACAGAGGAAGACATCACTATATCATCGGTAAATCTGGTTGAGGTAAATCGGTATTTATCGGATACCTTGCTCGTCAGGATCTCTGGGCTGGAGCTGGACTTGGTGTGATTGACCCGCATGGGGATCTCGTAGAGGATATTATTGCCTATACACCAAAAGAACGCGCAAAAGATATGATTATCTTTGATCCTGCAGACTATGAACGACCAATGGGGCTCAATATGCTCGACATCATCGCGACGGATCCGGCACTTCGTTCTATAGAAAAAGATCGTGCAGCGCTCGATGCAACTTCGATTTTTATCAAAATGTATGGTGATGAGATATTTGGTCCACGAATTCAACACTATTTCCGAAATGGATGCCTCACTCTCATGGATGATGAGGAAGAGGGGGGGACACTCATTGATGTCCCACGCCTTTTCGTCGACGAAGCTTTTATGAAGTATAAAACCTCAAAAATCAAAAATGTGATGGTAAAAGCCTTCTGGGATCATGAATATGCCCAAACAGGGGACAGAGAAAAACAAGAAATGATTCCTTTTTTCTCAGCGAAATTCGGACCATTTATCACCAATACGACGATGCGAAATATCATCGGTCAGACAAAGTCAGCCTTCAATCTCCGAAAAGTGATGGATGAGCAAAAGGTTCTGATGGTAAATCTCTCAAAAGGACGAATTGGGGATCTCAATGCTCAACTTCTCGGTCTGATCATGGTTTCGAAAATCAATATGGCGGCAATGAGTCGTGCCGATATGCCAGAAGGAGATCGTAAAGACTTTTTTCTCTATGTGGATGAATTTCAGAATTTTGCGACTGATACCTTTGGTGAAATTCTCTCAGAAGCTCGTAAATATCGTCTCGCTCTCATCATGGCACACCAATTTATCGCGCAAATCGGTGGAAGCTGAGATAAACAATGAAAATGAGGAAAACCATCAATCAAAGATGCGGTATTCGGAAATGCTGGAACAATTATGTCATTTAAGGTGGGTGCAGAAGATGCAGAATATCTCGAAAAGGAATATGCGCCACTCCTTTCACAGCAGGATATTATTGGAATTGCAAATTTTACGACTTACTGTAAACTCAACATCGACAATGCTACTACTCGTCCATTTGATATGAAAACCCTGTGGGATAGTACCTATAAAAATGACGAAGTTTCTAAAATTATCAAAGAATATTCTCGAAAAATGTATGGTCGTAAAAAAGAATTTGTCGATATGGAAATCGAAGCTCGTATGTGAATCGTGCGCGAAGATACCCATGAAAATCCACCACCATCACCCTAAAATACCCATCCTCTATGCTTCATAGAATTCTCCCCATTATCGTTGCTTTGCTTGTTTTTGTTGATGCATTTCTCTTGCTCGCTCTTTGAGAGGTGTCTTTTTTTGCATGACTTACTCATCCAAATGCTATCATTACGAGTAGTATTATTTTGATTCAACTCCCACTTTTGTATGCTATTGTCTATATGGCATATATCGGGCCAGTACAAAAACTCAATCAGGAAATAGCAAAATTTATGACAGGAATATCAGAAGAAGCAAGTCTAAGTCCAAATTCACTCAGCAAAGGAATGAATGATATTATTTCATTTTTTATTAAAAGTCTTCAAATTCTCAAGGTTTTTAAACAAGAAATCCGAGAAGGGAGGCAACTCAAATCTGAGGTAGATATCGCCAGTGAAATTCAGAAACATATTTTTAAAAAAGAAGAAACAATTGTTCCTTCTCTGGAAATAGCACTTGCGACGACACCATCCTCTGAGGTGGGTGGAGATAGTTTTGATATCATTTCCGGAAAGAGTAGTAATTACTATATCTATATCGGTGATGTGACGGGACATGGTGTTCCGAGTGGTTTTGTGATGATGATGGTCAATGCCCTTATCTCGGCTTTTGCACTTATAGAAACAAGCGGTGCTCCTATACTTGCCGCGACCAATCATATCCTCAAACCGCGTATCAAACAAAATATGATGATGACGGCTGTGATGCTCCGTTGGGATGAAATGCTCCAGGCACTATATTACACTGGTGCAGGACATGAATATATTCTCGTTTATCGTGCTAAAACGAATACAATCGAAAAGATAAAAACAAAATGAGTAGCTCTCGGAATGGTGCGAGATATCACGAAAGTTATCGAGGAAAAACGGATTCCTTTGGATGTAGGTGATGTTGTAATACTTTATACTGATGGTATATCTGAGGCAAGATATCGATCTGAACAAAATGGTATGCTTTTTGGTACAGACAGAATTATTGATTCAATTATGCATTCAGGAGAAAAAACAGCCGCTTCTATTTTCCAGAAACTTACTATCGATCTATCGGCATTTATGGGGTATAACCATAAACAGTATGATGATATTACTTTGATTGTCGCGCGATTTGTATGACCAGGACAATGAGCTACTCTCAATGATATACCAGATAAAATTGATTCTGCTCATATCACAGAATGGAATTGGTGAATGATAAATAATGTTTCAGAAAAATCTTTATAGCGCTTTACTGCTTATCGTATGACACAAACTGTCCCCACTCTCGCTGAAATGCTCGAAAAAAACTATACTGGTGATGTAGAATGACTGGAATCTTTAACATTGTCTCCTGCTACCGTTTCTATAGAAAAAACTCCTGAATCAGTACAGAAATCAACTATCAGTACCCAATTTCTCGAAGATGAAAATCATAAACTCACAAAAGAAGAAGCACTAGAATTGCGTTCTACTGAAAATGAATACAAAGAAGCCCTTGCATATATCAAAGATATTATCGCACCATCTATGATGCGACTCGATGCGACAAAACTCCAGATAGGGGATACTTTTGTACGCACTATTTTCACTTATGCCTATCCTGATGTTCTGGAGGGAAATTGGCTTTCACCGCTCATAAATTGGGATGTAAAATTTGATATCTCTCTTTTCGTCTATCCGGTAGATTCAGCACGGGTCATGAAATTCCTCAGAAAACGACTGACACAACTTCGTTCCCAACTCGCAATCAATCGTGATAAATGACTTATCTGAGATCCACACCTTGATGCTCAAGTGCAGGATGTCGAAGAACTCCAGGTTTCACTCACTCGTGGTCAGGAAAAGTATTTTCATCTTGCACTCTATATCACGACCTATGCTGAGAGTGAAGAAGAGATGAAAAAACTCTCGAATACTCTCGATGTGATGCTCGCTGGACGAAATATCCTGACAAAACAAGCATATCTGCGCGCAGAGCAGGGGTTTATTGCTACAGGTCCATTTGCCAAAGATGAAGTGAATGTTTTTCGAAATATTTCTACAAAAGGTCTTTCTACCACATTTCCATTTAGTTCGAATTCTCTCTCTCAGGATGATGGAGTTTTTTATGGGATCAATACACACAACAATTCTTTGATTATATTTGACCGTTTTTCATCGGAAAATGCGAATATGTGTGTCTTCGCCAAATCAGGATGAGGAAAATCTTTTGCTGTGAAGCTCGAAATACTACGATCTCTCATGATGGGGACTGATGTGATAGTACTCGATCCAGAAAATGAATACCGTTCACTCGTCGATACAGTCGGGGGAACATACCTCAATATCAGTCTCAATTCTGATGAAAAAATCAATCCATTTGACCTTCCTCGCTCGCTCAAAGATACGGACACACACCCTGGAGATCTCCTTCGAGGTGCAATCGTGAATATGCTCTGACTCCTCAAGCTGATGCTCTGAGTGATCACTCCTACAGAGGAGGCCATCATGGAAAAAGCACTTATCACGACCTATTCTCTCAAGTGAATAACGATGGAAGATGATACTGTTGAATGAAAAGAAATGCCACTTCTCAAGGATCTTCACTCTGTACTTGAAACAATGGAATGAGCTAGATGAATCACAGAACGACTTGAGAAATATGTATTTTGAGTATTTGCATGAGTATTTTCTCGTCCCACGAATGTCGATCTCAAATGAGGACTCGTGGTATTCTCCGTTCGTGACCTCGATGATATACTGCGTCCAGTAGCTATGTACATCCTCCTAAACTATGTCTGGAATGTGGCTCGATCGAGTGAGAAAAAACGAATGCTCGTTGTCGATGAAGCATGGAATATCATGCAATATGAAGATAGCGCGAAGTTTCTTTTTGGTCTCGTAAAACGAGCTCGAAAGTACTGACTCGGTGTCACGACTATCACTCAAGATGTCGAAGATTTCATGGGATCATCATATTGAAAAGCTATCGTGACGAACTCTTCAATACAACTTCTCCTCAAACAATCCCCAGCCTCTATCGATGTTTTGCAAGATGTATTCAAGCTTACTGAGCAAGAAAAATATATTCTTCTCAATGCTTCAGTAGGTACTTGACTTTTCTTCGCCAGTGGCGAACATGTCGGAATACAAATCCTTTCTTCGTATTTTGAAGAGAAAATAATTACTGGTAAATAATAACTTTCTTTCCTATGGATCAATCAATATTTTTTGCATTTCTTCTCGCTACGGCTCTCGGAGCGCTTATCGGTACAGAAAGAGAAATGCCATGGAGCGGTACAAGACCAGGATGAGCATCAGGTTTCGGATGAATTCGATCCTATGCACTCCTCGCTCTTCTCGGTGCTTTGACGACTTGGATGGATATGACTTTTTCGACGGAAGTTTGGAAAATGGCAGGCTTTATTCTTTCATGTTTATTTGTTCTTGCGGGGTATATATATTCTTCTTTCACTCAAAATCGTATGGGAGTCACGAGCGAATATGCAGCTCTTATCACCTATCTTATTGGTATACTCGTGATGCATGGATATGCTGTTATTGCAGTTATCCTTTCTGTAATTATTCTTATACTTCTTTCAGCAAAAGAATACCTCGCTCGACTCAGAGAAAGATTTTCTCGTGAGGAGCTTGGAAATTCTCTCAAATTTGCCGTGATATCACTCGTTGTTCTCCCACTTTTACCTGATATGCGTTATTCTTTTTTGGATATGGCAAATTGGATATTTTGAGGATGACTCAAATGGGATCATGCACTCCTTACACTCAATTTTTTTAATCCATATTCGGTTTGGCTCTTTGTCGTTGTAATGGCAGGTGTAGAGTATATCGGATACATCCTTTCCAAGGTTATGTGAGATCGGGGTGGTATTATCGCTTCAGGAGCTGTTGGCGGGATGATTTCGTCTACGGCGACTACTGCGGCTATGACATCCAAGTCAAATCTTCACCCAAACAATCGCCATGCATATGCAGCGGCTACCCTGATAGCTTCATGTATCATGTTTATTCGTGTTATTGCTATTTCAGCTTTTTATAATCCTCTTCTTCTTTCTTCTCTATTCATTCCAGCACTTATCATGTTTCTTTCGCTTTCAGGAAGTGCGTATTATTATTCACATCTTGCGAAAAGCGAACGAATTCTCAAGACGAAAGAAGTAGAATCATATGAAAGCCCATTTCGTCTGATTCCTGCTCTCCAATTTGCGGGGATTATCGTTTTGGTAAAATTTATCGCATGAGTCGGAAAAATCTATACAGATATTATTCCACCAGATATTTTTAATTATGCTTTCTGACTTATCTCGGGTCTCGCGGATGTCGATGCTATCACGCAGACGATGGCAAGCGAGTCTCTGTCAGGCAATCCGACTCTGATGATCGCAGCTTCTACTATACTCATTGCAGTGATGTCAAACAATGTCGTAAAAGCCTCAATTGCTGGAAGATTCTGAGAAAAAGGATTTGCCCGAGCGGTGATGTCTGGTTTTGGTATTTCTATATTTCTCGGACTCTGTGTTATTATCGTTACAAATATCTCCTTCTAGAAAATATTTTTAGAAAGTGCAATATATTTTTCTCGAAAACTTTTGCAAAAGGATGGAAAATCTGTACCATTTTCGTGTACTTATTTACTAACCCTTCATTACATGAGCAATTCTCTCAACAAAGTACAACTTATCGGTAATCTCACAGCAAATCCTGAAGTTCGTGAAACTCCAAACGGACAAAAGGTAGCCACATTTTCTATAGCGACAAACCGCAAATGGAAAGATGCATCAGGCATGCTCCAGGAAGATACAGAGTTTCATAACTGTGTCGCATGGAGAGGTCTCGCTGATATCGCTGAACAATACATGCAAAAAGGAAAAAAAGTCTATGTCGAATGATATCTCAAAACTCGTAGTTGGGATGATACAGCAGGAGTAAAGAGATACAAGACAGAAATCGTCGCAGATAATGTCATCCTCCTCGGGTCTCCTGCTGGTGGATCTGATAGCTCATATGCTTCCTCATCGTTCGCTGATGCTGCTCCATCTGAGCCATCTGCACCAAGAAAGGCAAAGGCAAAAGTCGAAGAAGAAATCAGTATCGAAGATATCCCGTTTTAAAAAGAAATCCCTTCCTAATTAGGAAGGGATTTGAAATGGAGCCAAGATCTCATCTACAATATTTTGATAATATTTCCTTTGAACTCGTAATACTGTTGTAAGAAAATCTGCAATTTCATCAAGTTCTTTATCCGAAGCAAATAAAGGACTATCTATATTAGGATTTTGTAAATCAAACAAATCTCATTGTAAAGATTTATGAGGATTACATAAAGTTGATTGAGTTGTATAGAGGGTATTTTCAACTCTATGTATTATTTGGATACTTATTATAAACGATTGGTTGAATTCTTTTTTTTCGAAAATCATTTGAGTAGAACCCTCTCTGTCAATTTGTTGATGTTCGTGAAAAAGTACAATGGGAGTATCTTTTTCAAGTTTCTCAAATTGTCGCCGTCTTTTGAACGGCTTCGTTCAAGTTATCATATTTAATAATTTTCGAGTTACTATTCATGAAGTATTCTCCATAAAACCTCCTCAACACATTCATCTTATGACAATGGGAAAATTTCATCAAAAACCATCTTTATTTCTTATACTCATGGCAAAGTCAACTCAGGGAAAATAATTCAAATCAAATGATTGAGATGAATGAGCTTCTCATGTAAAGTGTCTTTCGTATATATTCATATAATGAATTTTAAATAAAATATATTTATAGTCAATTTTCTTTTCGCAAAAACTTGCTTTTTGTGTTTTTTCTGTATACTCACGCCAGTTTTTAACCAATTTTTTATGTCCAAGTTTATCAATATTGCTATCATCGCCCATGTAGATCACGGAAAGACAACCCTCGTAGATGCTCTTCTCAAACAGACAAACACATTTCGTGAGAACGAAGATGTCGGAACAACTATCATGGACTCAAACGACCAGGAAAAAGAACGAGGTATCACCATCTATGCGAAGAATACTGCCGTAAACTATAAGGATTACAAGATCAATATCGTAGATACTCCGGGGCATGCTGACTTCGGTTCTGAAGTAGAGCGCGTACTACGAATGGTGGACTCTGTATGTCTCGTAGTTGATGCATATGAGGGACCTATGCCACAGACGAAGTTC
This sequence comes from Patescibacteria group bacterium, assembly GCA_031539225.1. Taxonomy (GTDB): domain Bacteria; phylum Patescibacteriota; class Gracilibacteria; order BD1-5; family UBA2023; genus JABFSX01. The sequence continues at coordinate 82,237 of JAVKLJ010000003.1, forward strand.
GTACTCAAGAAGGCTCTCGAACTCGGACTCAAGCCTCTCGTTGTCATCAACAAGATCGACAAACCTACTGCTCAGCCTGATGCGGTTATCGATATGCTCTTCGATCTCTTCGTACAGCTCGGTGCAACTGATGAACAGCTAGATATCACTGATTGACGAATTGTCTATACGATTGCTCGTGATGGTATCGCTATCAAGAATATGTCTGATGAAAGAAAGGATATCACTCCACTTTTCGATACTATTATCGAACAAGTTACAGAAGCACAAAATGATATTACAAAGCCTTTTAAGATGCAAATTGCAAACCTCGCCTATGACAACTATGTAGGTCGTATGGGTATCGGTCGCGTCGTAGATGGACAGGTCAAGGTCGGACAATCAGTCACAGTTATCGCCAATGATGGAACTCGCCGTACTGGTAAGATTTCTAAGGTATTTACTTCACTCGGTCTCAAAAAGATTGAGGTCGATGCTGGTGTTGCTGGTGATATCATCACTATCGCAGGTATCCCTGATATCTATGTAGGTGAGACGGTTGCAGCTGATCCAGAGGCAACTCCTATGCCTGCCATTACGGTTGATGAACCGACACTTACTATGGAATTCATGGTAAATGACTCTCCATTCGCTGGAAAGGAAGGGAAATTTGTCACATCTCGCCAAATTCGAGATCGTCTCGAAAAGGAAACAGAGATGAATGTAGGACTTAAAATCGACTTCGAAGGTTCTGATGGTAACTCATACAAGGTATCTGGTCGTGGAGAACTCCACCTCTCAGTTCTCGTCGAGACTATGCGTCGTGAGGGATTCGAACTCCAGGTTGGTGCTCCACAAGTGATATTTCATATGGTAGATGGTAAAAAACATGAACCAATCGAAACAGTTGTGATGTGGGTTCCTGAGAACTCAAGTGGTACAATATTTGAGATGCTCGGAAAACGAAAGGGAATATGTAAGAATATGAATACCATCAATGGTGTTACAAATATGGAATTCGAAGTTCCAACTCGTGGACTTCTCGGTTTCCGTTCACGATTTGTTATCGAAACAAAGGGTGAAGGTATCATCTACTCTTCATTCGACCACTATGAGGAATACAAGGGTGCTATCGACAAACGAGATGTTGGTTCTATGATTTCTGGATTTCCTGGAACTGCTATGGCATTTTCACTCTTTAATCTCCAGGATCGCGGACCTATTCTCATCGAACCTACCACTGAAGTCTATGAAGGTATGATCATCGGTGAACACCTCAAGGGGTCTGATCTCGTGGTAAATCCTACAAAGAACAAGCAACTCACAAATATGCGTGCATCTGGTACTGATGAGGCTATCCGCCTCGTCCCTATCCGCAAGATGACACTCGAAGATTGTCTCGACTATATCGGTGATGATGAGTATGTGGAAGTAACTCCTGTATCTCTCCGTCTTCGTAAGAAGTGGCTCACTGAGACTGATCGCAAGCGAAATGGAAGTGCCAAGAATAACTAAGTTGAATAAAAATAATCCCCTGATTTTAAAGGGGATTTTTCTTTATTAAATCAATTATTCTCTCTCACTCATGAATAAATGTGGTATCAGTATCTGCTCAAATTTCTACAACTCTAAATCATCTTTTCATAGCATTTTCTCCTATATATTCTGAAAATTGTGCAATAATCTCCACTCAGTCGTTTATATTAGCCAACCGTAATGGCCATGCATATTTAAATACCTCAATTTCTTTATCTATTTCTAGCCTTTGGCGAATTAAGTTTCTATTCGTCTTTATAAAAAAAGAGATATCTATATTTTCTCAAGAATAATCTTGGAGGTATCTATAGAGTCATTCAGGATCAACTCAAACACCAGCTACTATCACTGGCTGTGTTTTATTTTCTAGGATTCTTCTTATCTCTCCATTAAATAATTGTTTTGTTTCCTTTATTTCTGCTTTTATCCATCCATCTATTCAGCCGAGATTATCAAATATTTCCTGGGTCGTTGGTTTTGGTACTCTTTTTGTTTGTCAAAATTTTGGGAATAATTTTTCTCGTCAAGACTGTGAATCCATATTCATAACATAGGTATTTCTTACCACATCAGTAAGTTCTACACTATGAGAAAATTTATCTTTTAACATTTCTTGACTCAATTCCCCAATATTTGGATTTCCATAAGCTATATGTCTAAGTATGGCTCATTTACCACTATTTAAACCTCATCAGAGAATTATATTTTTCATGATACTGTATAATATATTTTGTATATATTATATTAAAATAAATATTAGTCAATATGTTTCCTATAGCATTATTGCTTTTTTATACCCTCTTCATATCATAATCGACATGAAAATCGTATTTCTCACAGCAACAGGTGCCTACAATATCGGGGATGAACTCATCCTCTCAGAGGAGGTGCGATATATCCGTTCTCGTTATCCAGAAGCGGATATCACTATCTTTACCTATGATGCGCGGAGCTCTCTCGTGACTGATATGTCTCGTCTCTCGTTTGTTTCGTATTTTCCGAATCATATCCGAACAAAGCCTCTGGAAAATATTGGGTACTTCTTTCAAAATATCTCTACCCTCCTTCGTGCCGATATGGTGTTTATCGGGGGAGGAAGTATATTGTTTGATAATGAACATGGTATATCATTTCGGAGACTTCTTCTCCAGTGGTTTTTCCGTATATGCATAGCTCGTATTGGTCGTGCGAAGATATGTTTTTGGGGAATTGGGATAGATATCATGAAACATGAAAATCGCCTCAAAATCAGTATTCTTTTTTCGAAAAAAGATACGATTTTCGTGAGAGATCATGAGACCTATAATATTATCGAAGCCCTTGAACTCCATCCGACACTTATTCCAGATATTGTATTTCTCCATTCTCCTCCGATTTTTTCTCCTGAAACCACTGCCAAAAAAATGGTATGAATCTCTCTGAGATGATGATTTTCCTCAGAAAACCTCGCATGTATACCAGCGATTTATGATTTTCTTTTAAATGCGGGATATGATCCAATTTTCCTTGCACATTCATTTTCTGGAGATGCAGAGCAAAATGATATCCTCAAAATACGGGCAGTTATGGGGCAAAAAGCATATAAAATCACGAAATCTCTCAAAAAAACATTGTCTCTCTACCCATCTCTGTATGCAGTTTGCGGTATGCGATTTCATGCTGGAGTTCTTGCGTGCGTCCACGAGGTACCATTTATTCCATTTTTTTATGGTACAAAGGGACGAGAACTCGTCAAAACACTGTGACTTGAGCGACTCGCTATCGATATTAGGCACCTAAATCTTGCATTATTTCAGGAAATGTGGCATACTCTTGAGAGTGACTATCCAAATTTCCAAAAACAGATGGTTCTCACCAAAAATACTCTGCGTGAACATATAACAGAAACGCTCAAAAAACTCTAAAATCCTATGAATCTCGCATCTATCAAAGAAAAACTCACCCCATATATCGAAAAAGCAAAAGATGCCTCACAAAAGGCTCTCGTTTTTACTGAACAACAAGTCCAAAATACTCCAATTTTTCTCAAAAATGAAGAAGAATACAATATCCATATCACCGCGAAATATGCTATCGTCGTAGCATATGATGAGACACATGAAGTTGCTCATACTGTCCGAATGTTGATGCCTATATGGTCCACGCAAGCTTGGACAGACATGGCGAAACTCCGATATATCAGTACTAAAAAATCTGGAGAACTCACACAGTCACTTTGATATACTTCGCCATTTTCTCTTCGCGTATTTTCTCTCGGAAATGAAGTTGCTCGGTTTGACGATATCACCCTCGCTCAAGCATGGTGGAAAAATCGAACATACACATCAGGAGAAAAACTCGCACAAACCGTGTCAGATACAAAACAAAATCCAGCCGACCCTCTCGCATAAATTATCTCCTTTCTTTTGTCATATGTTCAATGCTCTCGACATCCTCTATATGGTTCTCGCTATCATCGCTCTTCCTCTGGGGACACTTCTTTGTATGATTCTCTGGAGAGTCTATACGATGATGGATCGTGTCGAACGCATTCTTCGTTTTGTCGATAGAATGGTTGGATATGGCGAAGAACTCGAAAAAATCCCTATGATGCTCATAGAGAAATTTATGAAGTAATACCTAAATACCATGATAGCAAGTCTCTCAAATCAACCTGATGTCAAAGCTTATATATCTGAGTCAGATATTTCATGACTTATTGATACAGGGATATTAGCAGGTAAAATATATCTCCATACAAAAGATACTGTAGGTACTTTGCTTATTACAGTTGATTGAAATATCAAAAATTGAGCAGAAAGACTGTATGATAAAGTTTGACAAAACGATGTATCTGTTGCTCTGAGTCCTGAAATACGAGATGAGTTAATCAAAGAAGGATTTGTATGATGAATGAGAATGAATTGAGTATCACAAAAACTCACTCTTGTTATCAGAGAAAGAATTGGTGCATTAAAAATTTCTTCGGATGATAAAATGAATTTAGAATGGTGACTTGATTCACTTATGCAAAATCCCGAAATGAATTAATTAGCTTGTTTCAAGAGAGTATGTATTTCATAGCATTGCTCTCTTTTTTCTTCTTCTGTTTCGATAGTTGCGAGATGTTTGAGGATTTCGGCATTGAGGAGGAGTGCCTCAGCATTTGATGTCGAGAGTCCATGGGATTCGAGATAAAAAAGCACATCTCCACCAAGTCTATGGATTTTACATGAATGTCCTCCTTCGATATCATCCGTGGCGATTTCGAGTTTTGGTACTCAGCGAACTCGAGCCCCTTCGCCAATGAGGATATTTGTCTGGTCGACTCGTGTCGAAATATGTCGAAATGGACTGTCGACCTTCGCCACACCACATGCTGATATATCTGATCCACTTGAGGCGAGTCAGAGAATCGAGAGTGTCGAAGTTACACTATCTCCCTGGATATCTGTCGTTATGTCGGCAGATATTTTTTTTCATAAAAGAATCGTTGTTCCTTTCAATTTTGCTCATTCTTTGAGAATGATAGTTCTTTTATAGGCTCATTCTTTTTTGGGAATAAAACAATATGAAAGATTGGTTCATGCTTCGACAGTGATTTCGACATCTTCGACATTTCCATCATCGAAGACAAAGCCAGTATCATCTATAGATATGGTTGAGTTTGTAAGAGTGTATTTTTTCATAGACACGAGTATAGAAAAATCTAGCCAAAATGCAATTGGCTTTTTTTATACTTTCGGGTATCATAGGTACATTATCCAGCTTCTATTATTTTATTTTTTATGAATTCGGTGTTTCTCGAAATCGCGGTTGATCGAGCGAATGAAAAGTGAGTTTTCGTTGCTCGTGAGATGCTCTCGACACTCCATGATACACTCCATGAAAAATCAGGAAGTATATTTCATGGTCATAAGAAATCCCCGATATACAGTTTTTTTATTCTCCATCACGCATGACGGATTCGTTTTCTTTTTGAGGTGGAAAAAAAAGAAAGAAAGTTTCTCGAAAGTCAGCTCTATGCACACTATGCGGATATCGAGATTACAGAAGTAGCGTTTCCAATTGATGTGAATGTAGAATGCCAGATGCAGGAGGCAAAGCTCCATCATCTCGATACAGAGACCCTCAAACTCTATGCAAATCTCAAGGATAGAACAGAAAAAGAGGGAATTGATCCACTTTCTTCATTGACTGCTTCATTGGTTAAATCTGATAAATCGGAAACCGCTTTTATTCGTGTGGATTTTTGTCCGCTTTTTGATCATCGTTGGAGGGAAGGGGGTGCTCTTCAGGTGCTCCAGTCACACATGATTCCTACTTTTCTCAAAGCATGGATTTTAGCATACTTACCAATTGTGTCAGTTTTAGCGTTTCCATTTGTTCTTTTTGCTCGTTTTATGAGACTGCTTATACCTCGTAATGATGAGCATATTGATGCACATGAACATCATGAAAAAGAGGGAAAACAGGAACCAAAGACAGAGACTTTTGGTTATGGGGTTCGTCTTCTTGTCGGGACAACACGGATTGCCCCAGCCAGTACAAAAGAACTCGCTTCAGGGCTTTCTATATTTTCTCATCCAAAATGAGCGAGGCTTCATTTTTCTCGCCCATATACAAAGAAATATGGTGATATTGCTTCGAAATTTCCGAAATATAGAACAATTCTTTCTGCGACTGAGCTTGCATGACTTGTCCATTTGCCGACACTCTATGTAAAAACACCATGAGTGAATTGGGTCACGACGAGAAAATTTGAACCACCGCATAATCTCCCAAATACTCTGATGCCAAATACCCCAATAGGAATTTCCAATTTTCGTGGAAGCACACTCGAATTTGGGATTCAACCGATTGATAGAGCTCGACATGTCTATATCATCTGAAAAACCTGAATGGGAAAATCGACACTTCTCGAAAATATGATATACTCAGATATCATGTCTGGTCGCGGTGTTGGACTCATTGATCCTCATGGAGATCTCGCTGATACCATTCTCAAAAATATACCAAAATCTCGTACGAATGATATCGTTCTCTTTGATCCATCTGATACAGAGTTTCCCATAGCATTCAATATGCTCGATAATCCTCGTCCTGAGCTTCGTCCGATTGTCGCATCTGGACTTGTATCGATTTTTAAGAAAATGTTTGCAGAAAGCTGGGGACCGAGACTTGAGTATATCCTCAGAAATACGATTCTCACACTTCTCCTCGTTCCTGACACGACGCTTATATCCATACCGCTTATCCTTACACATGAGGCATATAGGAAAAAGATTGTTTCAAAAATCTCTGATCCGATTCTTGTGCAATTTTGGACCCAAGAATTTGAACGAATGGCGCCGGCCCAGATGAGTGAAGCCATTAATCCGATTCTTAATAAGGTCTGACAGTTTCTCTCATCCCCAATTCTCCGAAATATTCTCGGGCAACCAAAAAATCCATTTTCTCTCAGGTGGATTATGGATAATGGAAAGATTTTTATCGTGAATCTCTCAAAAGGAAAAATCGGAGAAGATGCCTCAGCGCTCCTCGGTGCTATGATGGTTACAAAATTCCAGATAGAAGCCATGACTCGTGCTGATATTGCTGAGGAAGAAAGGCGAGACTTTGGTCTCTATGTCGATGAGTTCCAGAATTTTGCAACTGACTCTTTTGCAACAATTCTCTCTGAGGCAAGAAAATATAAACTCTCTCTCACGATGGCGAATCAGTACATAGCACAAATGCCAGAGGCTGTCCAGGGTGCTGTATTTTGAAATGTTGGTACACTTGCTTCATTTCAGGTGGGCTATCATGATGCGACTGTTCTGTCTGAGGTATTTGGTGGAGAAGATGTCATCACGCCTCAGGATCTCACGAATCTGCGAAAATATGACATCTATACGAAGCTCCTCATCGATGGTATGCCATCCACAGTATTTTCTGCAACCACACTTGCACCACTTCATAGTCGTATAGAAACCCCACAGGAACAGTCTCGAGATGTCATCCTCAAAGTTTCTCGTGAAAAATATACAAAAAAACGAGAATTTGTGGAAAAAAAGATATTTGAATATGCTGCCAAAATCAGCGAAGATGAGAAAAAATTTATGAAAGAAAAAGAGGCATACAAGGAAAAGGTAAAAGCTGATAAAGAGGCTGAAAAAAAGAAGAAAATAGAGGAAAAATAAATTGTTTTTTTCGACCTATTGTGTTAGTCTAGGTTTATGTAACCAAACTTTCTATGGCAAAAGAAATCGAACGACAGTTTGTCATCAATACCCAACATCCAGAATGGAAAAAAATAAAAACAAAACTTTCATTTTGTAATATCGTACAAGCAACTATCCATCGCGGTGAGTGAAACAAACTTCGAGTTCGACTTGTTGAAGATGGGATTACTGGAAAAAAATCTGCAGCTTTTACATTTAAAGTTTCCAAAAAAACAAAAAAGAATGAGCCGAATGTCCGAGATGAGTACGAATGGGATGTTCCGTATCGTATTGCACTTTTTGTCATGATTGGTCATGGGGAAGTACGCAAGACCAGATACATCTATCGTCATATTGATGGGAAGGTATGGGAATTTGATGAGTATGAGTGAGCCAATACATGAATCGTCCTCGCAGATATCGAACTCTCTTCTCTCGATGAGACATTTGAGATACCTGCTTGGCTCGGGCAAGAAACAACAAAGATGAAAAAAATCACCAATAACTCATTTACTATGCATCCATATGCGAACTGGAGTGAGGAAGAAAAAGAATGGTATGAGACGCTCAAGAAGAGAAAATAATTGACAGAATCTCTATTTATTATATATTCCTCATATGTTTAACAAGGACCTCCTCGCATTCCTTCTCCCCGTTCCCCTTTCGACTCTCGGAAGGTAATTTTTCATGAAAATTTCAAAATCCCTCCACGAGAGTCATATCCGATTGGAGGGATTTTTATTTTTATCAAATAATATATGTTGGGAATACATACCTCACATCGCAACTCTATAAGCCAAGAAGGCAATATACTTATCAAACAAATAACAAATGATTGAAAATTGCCAGAAACGGAAAAACTCATCTTTGTCGTAAAGTCATTGCAATCTAGAATTCTACAGGAAAATGAGTGTACGATTGTATCATGAAAAAAGAAACGCAGAGGCAAACTTGATATAGATAAATTGCGAAAGAAAATTTATTCTTCCACAAAATAACTTTTTCCCTATAATTCCTTTATTCATTTTTCAAAACATGCTCAAACTCTCTACTTTTCCATTCAAAACACTCAAGACTTTGCCAAAAGTGAGTGATAACAAGTCCACATCAATCCTCCTCCAATGAGGATATATCCGCCAGTGTATGGCAGGTGCATACGAGTTCCTCCCTATGGGCCATCGAGTACTCAAAAATATCGAAAATATCGTACGAGAAGAGATGGATAATGCTGGGTATCACGAGATGCTCATGACGATACTTACACCACGCGAACTCTGGGAGACGACGAATCGTTGGGATATACCTGAGTATTTTAAAGTGCCTGGGTGGGGAACGAGTGAATTCCGTATTGCTCCAACCAATGAGGAAAATGTGACGAGTATTTTTCGTGAATTTATCCAATCCTATAAAGATCTTCCAACATGTGTCTATCATATCCAGAAGAAATTTCGTAATGAAAAACGCGCGAAATCATGACTCCTGCGAGGTAGAGAATTTACGATGAAAGATGCGTATTCTTTTCATGCAAATATCGAAGATTTTGAGGAATTTTATGAGAATATCAAAAAAGTCTATATGCGAGTGTTCGACCGACTCGGTATCGGTGCTGATACAGTGATAGCTGATGCTGATGGTGGCGCAATCTCTGATAAAAATTCCCATGAGTTTCAGACATTTCTTCCGATTGGTGAAGATATCATTGTGCAGGATTCGAGTGGATATAGTTTCAATCTGGAACTTGCGTCAGGGGTTCCTGATATAAAAAATACGAATGAGGAAAAAAGAAAAATGGAATATATCAATACTGTAGATGATATCGTGACAATGGAGAAGATGGCAGCATATTTTGGTGCACCAGCATGGCAGATGCTCAAAACGGTCGTCTACAAGACTGAATCTGGTCGATTTTTCTCTATTGTTATCCGAGGGGATCTCAGTGTCAATGAGATAAAGGTTCGAAAATTTATCCAGAAAAAATATAGTGAAAGTTTTGTACAGGCAACAGAAGAAGAACTCCAAAAACTCGGTACGGTTCGAGGTTTTGTAACCCCGATTCGCGATGCAAAACTGAGTATAGAGAACTATGGTGATGAGTCGCTCATGTCTGCAAAAAACTATTTTGGTGGTGCAAATGCACTCGCTCAGTCCACAAAAAATGTAAATATCGATGATCTCGATATTCTCGAGTTTGGAGATTTCAATGAGCCAGTAGAGGGGTTTACTTCACGAAATGTTTCTGGAGAAAAACTCTCGTTTCGTCGTGCATGTGAAGTCGGAAATATTTTTCACCTCGGAGAAAAGTACTCAAAACCGTTTGGACTCTCATTTTCTGATGAAAATAATGAAACAGTAAGTCGTGTCGAAATGGGATGTTATGGTATCTGAGTATCACGACTTATGGGCGTATTGGCTGAGTATTTTATGACAGAAAATGGAATTCTCTGGCCAGAGTCAGTTGCACCTGCTGACTATGCTATCATCGTTATCGGAGAGGAAAATATAGAAAAAGCGACCTTACTCGCCAAACAACTCGAATCAGAGGGAAAAAAAGTCATTCTCGATGATTGTATGGGATCAAAATACGGCTTTGGTCAAAAGGCTGGAGATGTTGATCTCTGGGGTATACCAAACCGTATTGTCATATCTCCAAAGACTCTGGAAAAATGAGGATATGAACTCAAAAAACGAACCGAGGAAATTGGAACAATAATTGCTTTATAAAAAATGCGAAAAATCCTATTTTTCATATTTTTTTGTTTGATTATCCTCATGCTCCCTTGGATGATCATTTCAATCTCGGTTCGATGAGGTATATATAGTGATACAGATAGTATTCCTGAAAGATCTGTCGGTGTTCTCCTCGGAACGAGTCCATGAGTTGGTGGGTCAAATCTGTTTTTCACAACTCGTATAGAAGCAACAAAAGAACTCTATGAACGAGGAAAAATCCATCATATCATCGTCTCTGGTGATAATGCAAATGCAACATACAATGAACCAGAGTACATGAAAAATGCCTTACTGAAAGCAGGCATCCCCAAAGATGATATTACCATGGATTTTGCTGGATTTCGTACACTTGATTCTGTTGTACGGGCAAAAGAGGTATTTTCTCTTTCATGAGGATTTACTATTATTTCTCAGCCATTTCATGTCGAACGGGCTCTCTATCTCGCTCATGCAAATGCTATAGATGCTATCGGATACGGAGCCGCGAATGTGAGTCTCAAATATTGACTCTATGCATATCTCCGAGAGATACCTGCTAGATGGCTTGCTCTCTATGATGCGTGGTTCGGGACAGAGGCAACAGTACTTTGAGAGAAGGAGGAGATAGGAAATTAACTAATTACTCCACTTCCGACCACTCTCTCTCCATCATACATCACACATATTTGCCCGCTTGCGATTGCTCGTTGTGGATTCTCGAAAGAGATTTTCATATTCTCGATGACACAAATCTGGTCTTCTTGTCTATATCGTATTTTTGCACCATACTTTTTTCACTCAGTTGGTAATGTGCCTACCCAATCCGTGAGAGTACATGAAGATGAGTAGAGCATGAGTTCATCCTCATTTCCGACAGTGATAGTATTATTTTCTATATTTTTCGCGATGACGAATTTTGCGCTTCATCCACCCACTCCGATTCACTTCCTTTGTCCTATAGTGTAGGAAAAAGCTCATTCATGTTTGCCGATGACTTTTCCTGTTGTATCGATTATATTTCCTGGTTTTTTCTCGAGTTTTTTCTCGAGAAATTCTTTCATACTCACTTTTCCGATGAAACAAAGTCCCTGACTATCCTTTCGGAGAGCGTTTGGGAGTTCTGCGGTTTTTGCTATTTCACGAACTTCAGATTTGAGAAGATGCCCAATAGGAAAGAGTGCTTTTGAAATCTGAAACACAGAAAGTCGTGAGAGGAAATATGATTGATCTTTGCTTGAATCAATTCACTTCAGTAGATTTCAATTTGCTATTCTCGCATAGTGTCCTGTAGCAATTCCATCAAAACCGAGAGAAAGGGCTTCTTCTAAAAACAAGTCAAATTTTACCAGATTATTACAAAACACATCAGGATTTGGTGTTCGCCCAAGTCCATATTCACGATATATATATTCTACAATTCGCTTTTCGTATTCTTCTCTATAGTCAAAAGTATAAAATGGAAGTCAGAGAAATTCTGCGACTTTTTTTGCTTCATCGAGGTCTATTTTTGTTGGACAAGTCGGATTTTCCTCATCCAGGTAGTTTATCATAAATCCACAAGAAACCTCATATCCTGCCTCTCTGAGAAGGTACGCAGAAACTGCCGAGTCCACACCACCCGAAAGTCATACGAGGATTTTATTTTTATTTAATCACATTTTTTTCTGATTTGTATGCGGATTTCAGCGATTTCATAACCATCTGGGATGTTTTTTATCGCCAGATTATCCATCGGAAAATCACAAAATATCCCTGTTTTTTCATCCACGAGGTGTGCATGAGTTTCATCATTACACTCATAGTAGGTTTTTCCATTTATTCATGGAAATCGCCTGAGTATTCATTGTTCTGCCATAGATTCTATATTTCTATAGACAGTTGCTCGACCGATTTTTGGTTCCATTTTTTTCACTTCATCGAAAATATCATCTGCAGAAAGGTGTCTGCAGGTACATGTATCACAGATGATTTCTCGATATTGGTGGGTACGCATAAGTGCATTATGAGAAAAAGTATCGTAAAATCAAGTTTTATTATGAGAATTATTCTCATAATATTTTGACAACAGAAATCATTTTTATATCATATGAGTGTTATATTCTCACTTTTTATATTATGACGAAGAAAAATCCATCTATTATTGCTCTCAATCACCTTATTGCAGCCTATACTATCACCGCACAAAATGCCCGATTTTGTCATTGGAATGTAGTTGGTCCTCACTTTGAAGATGACCACGAATTTTTCGGAGAGATCTATGATGAGCTTTCAGAAGAAGTAGATACTTTTGCTGAGAGAATTCGTGCAATCAGGGAGTTTCCAGTTTCTCGTCTTGCTGACCTACTCAAGGAAACGAACCTCACTGAATATGAACTTCCGATGACAGCACGCAATATGCAAAAAAATATGCTCAAAGACTATGAACATATCTCAAATGAAATGGAAAAATTTATCGAATCAACCGCTGATGATGCAGTAACACAAGATATCATAGTATGAGCGAAGAGTCAGATAGATAAACGAGCTTGGATGATGCGATCTATGCTTTGAGAATAAAGAATAGAGAAATGAGAATAATGAGAATTATTCTCATTTTCATTTGATTTTAGAAATTATTTTTATATAATTACGCGCGTCCTTTGGACTTTATTTTTAATTTTATACTTATGTCTTGTTGTGATACAGAATTTATGTTTGAACAGGTAAAGATTGATACGCCTGCACCAAATTTTGACCTTCCTGCCTATGATCCTATCAAAGATGATACAACAAATGTATCTCTCGAAAATATGCATGGAAAGTGGACAGTACTTTTTTACTATCCTGCTGATTTTACTTTCGTTTGTCCTACAGAACTCAAGGATATGGCAGACGCAAAGGCAAAGTTTGATGAACTTGGTGTCACAGTTCTCGCGGCTTCCACAGATACAGTATTTTCTCATCGTGCATGGGTAAAACACGAGGGACTTATGAAAAACTTCCCATACCTCATGCTCGCAGATCATGGTCTCGATGTAGCGGCTTCATATAACATCCTCGATGAAAAATCAGGAATTGCAGGTCGTGGAACATTTATCATTGATCCACATGGAGTATGTCGTGGTATCGAGGTCACAAGCGGACCACTCGGACGAAACTCTGATGAGCTTCTCCGAAAGATTGAGGCACTTCAGTTTATGGAAGCAAATCCAGGAACTGCATGTCCAGCAAAGTGGGCAGTTGGAGGAAAGACCCTCAAGCCATCTATCAAGATTGCTGGAGAGGTAGAAGCACAACTTCAATAATTCTTTAGAAAATCCCCTTTCTTTATGAGAGGGGATTTTTTTGTTATTATAATCCTATAAACGAAAAAATCCACGACTGTGGGTACAGCGTGGATTCAGAAAGGGATTGGGTTACATGCACTCGAGGACATCTAAGGTCTCTCATATGAGGCTGGAATGTAACTCACAGATTGGTGAGTTCTCATACTCGCATTCGCCAAGGCGAATGACCCAACTACCCTTTCGGATTTTATTTGAAAAGGACATCCAGTCCTTTTTGTCCGGTGCGGACCAATACACTCTCACTCAGTTTCTGAGAAAGAAAGTATTGGTCCTCATCCGTATTTTTTTGTTTTTGTTTCTATACCGTATTTGTTCTTTTTGTATTGGTATAATTTTTTGAAAACATTTGTTTTTGGATTTGCAAACAGGAATATCTATTGAGTATAGCTTCCTATGATCGGGGAGTCAGGTTTTGTTAAGGTGACATTCTCTTTCGAGAAGACATAGGCAGTATAGCAGATATTTCTGTATCTGGCGATATAATAGGTCTTGTGTTTTTCTATTATATGCTTTATATATATATCTTATACCGTATTTTTCTCATCAGTATGGGGATAGTGTTTTTTATAAAAAACGGACAGTTATAAAACCATTTTTGTATACAAATTGTGTATTTGTATAGCTATTGTGAACAATGTAATCCTTTATAGAAAAGGATAAGTGCTATATGTTCATAACAAAAATTCTCATATTTTTCTGAGTCTTCTTTTATAGAGGTATAGACCACTATATATAGTGTTTCCATAGAAAATCCCTCTTGGTGGAGGGATTTTTCCCACTCTATGTATGGAGAAATAAGAAGCCTATGACGATTCCAGCGGTTTCAGTACGAAATATCCTTTCTCAAAATCGAGCAGTTATAAATCAATATTCTTTCATTTTATCCCGTTCAGTCTCTGACCAGCCACCTTCGGGACCAATCCAGAGTGATATATTTTTTTCTGAAATGAGGACTCGTGAGTATTTTTCTCCAATTGTATCGAGTGTTACATGAACTCTGTTATCTTGCGAGTATCATATACATGCATCTATTCATCATTTTTCTAAAAAGAGAATTTCAGGGATCTTTACTCATCAGCACTGTTCGACGGCTTCTTTTGCTATAAGATAAAATCGGGTCTCTTTTGATGGCGATACAGCGAGATTCTGAGACCGTTCAGATTTAAAGAATATGAATTTCTGTATCCCTATTTCTATTCATTTTTGGAGAATGTATTCGATTTTCTCATACTTATTTGGGAGTGCCTGGATGAGTGTGATTGATTTATCGGTTTCAGTTTTTGGAAATCTTCTTTCTATTCCCCTGAGTGTGATAGACTTTTTCGTGATTTCAGTGATTTCATACTCTGTCTCTGATCCATCGCCATCAAAAAGCACGATATGTTCACCACATTTTGCTCGTAAAACTCGAGAAATCTGATGAATTATCTCGTCATCCCTGAGTATCATATCGATACCAAGCGGTCATGATATAAAAAATCTTTGCATAATTATGGGAGTGTTTTTTCTTTTAGAAGGGTATAGATATCTTTCGGGAGAAAGATAGTATCGAGAAATATATTCCATGCCAGTATCACTAAAATAGCACTTCACTGCACAAAAAATCCATAGAAAAATCCAGAAAAGTCGACAAATATATTTTCTCAGAGTGGGGCTTTCTCAAAATACTGTGCAAGAGGATTGTTACTCAATGGGATAGTTTTTTTCGTTTGCTTTTCTTTTTCATCTGATTCAAGGGATTCTATTTTCCTCAGAGTTTCTCTATAGTCAGTTCATTCGAGACTGCCATCTTTGAGTGCTTCTTGTATGATATGCTTGAGCGATTCAAGGGATTGTCCTGTTTCTATTCTTCTTTTGAGTTCAAACATATCGAGTTTTTTTCGCTTTCGTATTTTTTCACTCTTTTCTACAAATACCTCTTTTTGTTTTTCGATGATTACTTTTTCTCATTCTTCTTTTTCACGGATGCGATTACGAGCTTCATTATATGCTCCTGGATTTTCATTCATGTTTTCGATTATAGTGACTTTTCATCCTCTTTCAAACGAAACTTCCTGAAACGAATCGTTCTATTATTCTTCTTGTACATTTGAGGAAATCATGAATGTGTACTTTCATTTTATGACTTTCCCTTTCCCTATATTTTGTCATGGATGAGGGATAAAATTTTTCTCACTACAAAAGAGATAGTTCTCACTCCAACCAGAGAATGAATTGATTCATACTTTTTCTATAAGCACAGATACTTCTTTTCCGACAGTTTGATTTGCCCAGGATGTCAAAATTTCTTTTCCAGTAGAGAGAAGTTTTTTTATTCGAGATTGTGCTATATGGTTTGGTACTTGTCCATCAAATGAACCTGCAGGGACAGAGTAGTGGTCGATATGTGCTGAAAATGGAAAGGCATGCAGTTGACTAATCTGATATTTCTCGACTATCTCGAGAGTATCAGTGAAATCTGCATTAGTCTCAGTAGGAAATCCGACGATGAGATCAGCTCCTATATTGAGTATTACCCTGTCTTTGCGTCTTATGTTTCGGAGTTTTTGGAGTACTTCACGAACACGAACACCATCATAATGGCGATTCATGGATTTCAGGATATTTGTCGAACCTGACTGGATCGAGAGATGGGCATAGGCGATGATGCGAGGATTTTCAAAGAGAGCAATAAGTGCATCAGAACAAAATTCTACACCGAGTGATGATATACGCAGTCGCTCAAGTGTGGTGTCAGAGAGTACTTTCGACACAAGTTCGACAAATTTTGACTCTGTATAGTCATTTGATGAGGATGCTCACCAGGCGCCCAGATTGATACCAGTGAATACGACTTCTTTTCCTCCACTTTCGACAAAAGTACGAATCTCTTCGAGAATTTCATCCATTGGTCGCCACTTGTGTCGCCCGCGTGCCTGAACGGTGAGACAAAATGTACAGAAATTATCACATCCTGTTTGTATCACCATGTATTTTCTTGTGAAAAGTTCTTTTCCTGCTATTTTTTTGAGGGAGCGGATTTTCGTTTGCATCATCTGTTTTCGTTCTTCTGCTGTTACTGCAAAATCATCAGGATCTTCCGGGAGAATTTCTATCTGCTCTCTAAAAGGAAGAAGCTCATCATATACTTCGAAAAATCGAGGATCGACCACACCATCTCGGATATTGCCACATCCAGAAAGATAGAGTGTTTGGTCTTTTGTGAGCTTTGGGAGTATTTTTTTTGCATGTTTGACCCACTTTGCTTTCGCTTTGTCAGTCACAACACATGACGCGATAAAATACCCATTTTTTTCCTCAAGATGAGGATGTACGAGCCATTTTTCAGCGAAGTATTTATTTGTTTTACAACCAAAGACTTTGTATTCCATGTGAGGAAATGTATGGATTTCTCGAAAAAATACAAAGGTATTTATCTTTTTTAAAGTTTGAAAAAATAATAGAACGAATAGAATCATAGTATTTCTCCCATTTCCTCATATTAAATAATGTACTCTCTTATCCTCATAGTTTTCCTCATTCCTCTCTATTTTTCCCATATTCTTGCTCCCTTTGGGGTTATTTTCCCAGATGTGTATATCCAGCTCGTGAATCTGTTTCGAGATACGGATATTCTTTTTTCTTCTGTTTCTTCTTTTGAAAGACAAAAGGTATATCTTTTCTTGATTCTCCTAGTTTTTGCTTTGGTCGAGTATATTTTCCAGATTTGTTTTCCAAAAAAAGAATATAGAGTACCGAGTCAGCGAAAAATCCTTTTCACACTTTTTTTAATACTCTTTCCAGTGCTTGGATTTTTTATTGCTCCATCTCTTTCTTTTCCTGAGTGGTTTCTCGGAAGTGAAGAAAAAAAACATGGCTATCTTTTTTTCTTTGGACTTATTCTCTTTTATTTTCTTGTCTCAGAGCGTTCACAAAAAGAAAAGGATATACTCATCCGATTCAGTATAATGAGTGCTGGTATCGTGAGTATTTTCGCTCTTCTGGAATATGCAGGTGTATTTGCATTTCTCTCAAATCTCTCAACGAGTTGGGAGTCATGAAGGACGATTAGTACCCTTTGAAATCCAAATTATCTCGCAGGATATCTCCTTATTCATTTTCCACTTCTTTCTCGTATACGGCTTCCTGAAAGGTTGCTCATAGCAATAATTCTTCTGTTAGCATTACTCTCGACAGCGAGCTTTACTGCTATAGCATTACTTATCTTATATACTGTATTTCTCTCTCTCTATCCATATATCAAAAAATGGGATATAAAAAAGAAATATGCACTCCTTTTTATTCCTCTCGGAGTCCTTTTTCTCTCATGGCAGTTTGTTCCTGAAAATAAACTTTTATCTTTTAAAAGTCGTATAGTTCTCATGGAAGATGTTGGTTCTTATATGATACAATATCCATATGAATTTATCTTTGGTCACGGTCCTGAGAGTGTCCGTTTTCATTTCTCATTATCCCGTGATAGTATCATTGATGCATATTTTCCTCGTGATATGATTATCGATTCTTCACATGATATATTTTTGGATTTCCTTTTTCAATATGGATATATTATATTTCTCGTTCTTGGTTTTCTTATTTTGAGGCACTGGTGAATTATGAAAACTTCAGGATGTGCTGTATTTTTGCTTTGGTCATTTTTTTTCGGACTCAATATCGTTGTACTCGTTCATTGTATCGTATTAATTCTCGCTATTTCAGAAGATAATCAAAAAAATATATTATTGTAATCCATCAGAATTCTTCGGTATTTTATAGTATTCGAGAAGGTATTTTGCGATATTTGCAAAAAGTGCTGATGAAGTACTTTCAGAGTATTGTGCTGATCTTGGTCTGTCTATACGGACAATCAGAACAAATTTTGGATTATTTGCTGGAGCATATCATCCAAATGATGTTACGGTATGTCAAGCTTCACCGATTTCATAGCCTCATCTTGATGCTATTTGAGATGTTCCTGTTTTCCCGGCAATAGTATATCATTTTACTCATCCAGCCTTTGCAAATCACTTTTGAACTCAGTCTACAAGCATAGCAGTGACTTGTTTTGCTGTATCCTCTTTTATAACCCGTCTGAGAGGTGTCGGTACTGTTTCGATCCTTTTTCCATCGGGATAGAGGATTGACTCGACTATATATGGTTGCATGTAGACTCCACCATTTGCAAGCACAGAGTATGCTGCCGCCATTTGGAGCATAGTCACATTTATTCCTTGCCCGAATGACATATTAAAAAACTGAATTCTTGGCCATTTTTCATATGAGCTTACCTGAGCATAAACTTCACCATCCATAGTTACATTCGTTTTTGAGGTGAAGCCAAAATCATTGATATATTGGTAAAATAAAGCACGACCGATTTTTTCTACGATACTAATCATTCCCACATTACATGACCAATCAAGTCCATGTATATAGGTATGCATACCGATACACTCAGATGAAACATTTGAAATTTTTCTTTTTACTCATCCACCCATGTCGAGTTCTATAAAACCTCTATCGTAATATGTATCATCAGGTTTGATTTCCCCTGTATCTATACCTATAGCTGTCGTTATAGCCTTGAATACTGATCCTGGTTCATAGAGCGAACTCATGATATCATTTTTATAGTTTCCTGCTCAGAAATCATTTTTATATTTATATTTTATGAGTGCAAAATTTGCAACCTCATCAGAAGTTGCTTCTCTGAGTCGGAGACTTTTTCCTTCGATATTTACATTTATAGAACCACTTGAGCTATCTTCTATAAAAAGAGGATATCCGAGAAGATCAAATGAAGGATTTGGATACCTGCTATATTGTACTCGCTCCATTTCATATACTTCTGTGAATGAATTTGGATCAAAATCAGGATAGTTTACCATCGCGAGAATTGCTCCAGTTTTTGGGTTCATGACTACGACACTTCATTTATTTGCTCGAAATGAGCGGATAGCTTCACCAAGTCTTCTTGATATTTCTTTTTGGAGATTTCGGTCAATAGTGAGTGCGATATCGACACCACTTTTGAGTGTCAGAGAATTTTCTGACACATAATCTCGAATTGGTCTTCCAGCAATATCTTTTACAACTGTTTGTACTGGACTTTCTCTCTGCAAATCACCTTCAAAGTATCCTTCTATTCCATATTTTCACTTCCCCTCACCATCAACAAATCCTGTAATTTGTCCTGTTGTTCTCCCTTCAGGATAGTATCTGACGAGGTTGTCATCAATTTTCAGGAATGGATATACTGCCTCGAGTGCTGTAAGTTGCTTATTTTTTACTGCTTGAAATTCTGTATCTATTCTTTTATTTACTATATCCCTCGTTCCGATACTCATTTTTCGTATAATTTCAAGGTGTCTTCGTTTTCTTATAGAAAGTTTATCTTTGAGTATATTTTCATCTGTTCAAAGACTATTATGAAGGAGCGTAACAAGTAGAGATACATTTTTTACGCGAGTTGGATCTACATAGAGATTATCCACCACAAAATAAAGGGCATCATTGTTCCATGATAGTATTGTTTCTCTTGTCTTCTCATCTATCTTTTGAGCAATTTCAACACTCTGAATCGGTGTCTCCATCCGTTCTTTTATATATGATTTGATTTTATCCTTGATACTTATTTCTGTAATTTTTTCATCATTTGAAAAGTCCGTTCGAAGATAATTTGACATGTTTGGTATACACTCTGATTGGCTATGCTTACAAAATTCTTCAAAAACTACATCTGCGAGAAATGTGAGAAGTTTTTCATGAGATCCTGATTGAGTTGGGTCTATTGCGAGTGTTCCGAGATTTGTCGATACAGCGAGAACTCACTCGAGTGACTCAGTAGAAGAAGTAATATTTCCTCTCGACGCTGGATTTTTTAGAATTGTTTTTTGTTGTTTTTCAGCGAACTCCTGATAATATGAATGCTCAAGAACAGTATATCAGAAGACAGTACTCATCATGATACATACATACAGCACGATGATATACCATACTTGGGCAATACGGTCAAGTCTAGAAAAGTAGCGAATGATTCTTGGTATAAGAATTTGAAGGGAAAATTTCATGATGAATTATATGTATGCAATTATGGAATCATGAAAACGGTGGAGTGTTTCGAGGGTTGGAACACTTGTCATGATAGTGATATCGAAATAGCTTTGTTCTTCGAGAAGTGAGAGTATATCATGATATCGAATTTTCGTCGGATAATGATAATATTCCGAGCAAAATGCATCTTCAAGGTAGAGTATTTGGTTGAATGCGCTGAGATTATAATAAAGAACCTTCCGAGTTCAAAAGATTATCGAATATTTTCCCTGACTTATTTCTATCCATAGTCTTGCTTTTTTTGTATCAGATGCCTCTCCTGGAAGAAATAGTGCATCCGGATATGTTTCTGATAATTCTTTCTCGAGTTTATAGAGCATAAAATCATCAGGGCATATAATGACTGTTTTGGATTCTATATTTTTTGCGATTTTTATACTATCGATAATAGTATCTTTTGCGATTTTTATCGTGAATCTCCCGTTTTGCTTTATTCCATTTTTTTCCTGAAGAATTGGAAATCATTGTTTTTCTAGTCGTTTTATGACTGCTTGTGAGAGAAATATCGAGAGCACTTTGTATATTGGGATCATTGAGTGATGTGCAATATTTTGTATGAGTTCTATTTGATATGGCGCCAAAATTTCATTTCCTGAGATAATTCATGATATTGGGCGGATAACTCATCAAAATGATGGTGCTTCCTCAAATATTTTTGTTACAAGCCCAATATCATCCTTTTTTCCTACAGGAATTTGTACCAGGCATCCGATCGATATTTCTCACTCAAAAACGCCCCCTACAGAATATGTGAGGGGACGAAATCAAATACTATGTGTTCGGGGAATAACTTCAACAAACATGATTTTAAGTCTTAGAGTCCGAGAGATTTTTTGAGGTCTTCAGCTTTCTTCGCATCTTCGTTTGCTTTTTCTGATGCCTTCTCTTCTTCAGAGTAAATATCTTTGAGTTGTTCCCACTCATTTTGAGCCTTAATGACGAGTCATTTTATGATTTCACCTTCAGTTGGCATGAGTTTACGAAACTCTACTCGTTCATCCTCAAATACTTTTATGAGTTCATCTATCTGAAATTGTGAGAGACTTGGTATCGCATCGATGACTCGTTTTTTTTCAAATGTAGAAAGTGATAAAGAGTGTTCGAGAAGTTCCACGAAATGCTTTTCATCAAATGTTGTGAGTGGATGAATGAGAAATCTCTGAAATAATCAATCATTTGAAGTTTTTGGACGAGGAGGTTGCGGTGGTGGAGGTGGTGTTATTCCTGATGGTTGTTGTGCAGTTGCTCCAGTTCCAGTTTGTGTATCTTGTGTGGTTTGGGTAGTTTCGTCTGACATAAGTAGTAATTTAATAACAAAAGTATAGGCAACCAAAAGAAAAATACAAGACTTTTTTAAGTACGGAATGTGCGTTCATCGATATAGGATTCCACTTCTTTCCAGAGACCCTCTTCACCATGCGCATTATTCCATACTCATTCGATATCTTCATCTTCAGAAAATGCCTCGAGCATTTTATAAAGTTTAAGAGCATTATCAAAATCTGTGATATCTATAGTGTTTTTCGGTGTATATCAGAGCGTTGCCTCGAGTATTTCATATTTCTTTCCGAGGACTTCTTTGACGCTTATAAATTTCGTTTTTTCAGTTTTTACGATGACAGTATTTTCTCCAGAAAAAATATAATCCGTCGCATCAGTTTCCATAATATCCATCTCTATTGTTTCTTTATCAGATAAAAAAGAAAGCGTAATAATTCCAGAGTATTCAAAGAGAAAATTTGATACGGATCCAGTTTCTGCCATATTTCACCCGTATGCAGAAAATATATGTCGTACGCTTGGTGCAGTTCTATTTCTATTATCTGTCAGTGCACGAAGTATAATCCCTACACCACCAGGACCATATCATTCGTAAAAAATTTCTTCTACCTTTGCACTGTCTTTATCGAGTCCGGCTCATCGCTTGATGGCACGGTCAATCACATCTGCTGTGACTCATGCTCTTTTTGCATTTGTTATAGCATCCGCAAGAGACCCATTGATACTCGGATCACTTCATTTTTCTGCAGCGATACTGATGAGTTTTGCATGAATGGTATATATTTTTGATTTTGCTTTTGCTGAAGCCTCTTTCTGTCCAGCAACTGTTGGTCATCGTCACATAATGGGAATGTATTATTTAGTATATTCAGAAAGCATAGAGATATCTTCCATGCTTTCCATAAATATTGTTTCGAGGGGTTTCGAGAGCTCTTTTATTTTTCATTGTATGACAATTTTCCCGCGAGCGATGATAGCATAAGTATCACATATTGCCTCGACATCACTGAGGATATGGGTATTAAAAAACAGAGTTTTTCCAGCTCATTTGAGCTCGAGCAGGAGATCCTTTACCATCTTTCGTCATATTGGATCAAGTCCACTCATTGGTTCATCGAGAAATATGAGCTCAGGATCATGGAGTATTGCCTGCGCGAGTCCGATTCGCTGAAGCATTCATTTTGAGTAGGTACCGAGTCTTTTTTTGCGGGCTTGTGAGAGTCCCATTTTTGAGAAAAGTTCATTTTTTCTTTGCTCGAGTTTTTCTTTGCTCAATCAGTAAAATGAACCACTCCAATCGAGAAACTCATCTCCTGTAAGGTGTTTGTAGAGGTAGGTATTTTCTGGCATAAATCCAATTCTTTTTCGGATTTTTGGATCTTCTATCTTTCCTCCGAGTATAGTTATACTCCCGCCATCTATTTTGACGACTCCGAGTATACTTTTCATCGTCGTTGTTTTTCCTGCACCATTGTGTCCGAGAAATCCAAAAACTTCCCCCTTTTTGAGAGAAAGAGATATATCATCGAGGAGGATACTTTTCCCGATTTTTTTTGATATATGAGAGACTTCTACTATCATTTTTATGCGTGTGATTTTTGTAGCATTTTATCAAAAAAGTCTCAAATAGCAAATTTCGGGAGATTGTATTTTGATAGTCTTTTTCGTTTGCCATTTCTCTCCTTTTTTCTATACTACAGTGCATGTCTTCCCTTATAGTAAAAATCTGCAAATGACACTCATGTTCTGAGCGACATGCAGACTACATCGAAAAGCGAGTTCTCGCAGATATTGATTTTTATAATTATGGTGATCTCGTCACTGTAGAATCATGTATGTGCCAGGGTCGTTGTAAAGAAGGTCCAACGGTTGGTTTTTGAAATGATATCCAAGTTGGTCAAAATCCTATAAAAACTTCTGAAATTCTCAAAAAAAAGGTCGCAGAAATCAGAAAACGATTACAGTCTAAGAATTAATTTCCCTCTATGCCAAAAGTCTGATATGTTGCTATCGTTGGTCGTCCAAATGCAGGGAAATCTACCCTTCTCAATGCTCTCATCTGAGAAAAAGTAAGTGCCATATCGCCTCGTCCACAAACAACTCAACGCTCTATTCCAGGGATTTTTACAGACATCGAGAAGGGAATTCAAATTATTTTTCTCGATACTCCTGGTATTCATCAGGATGCTCATGAACAATTTGGGAGTCAGAAGGCAACGAGCATGAATACTCGTATCAATTCTGAGGCTTTTTCAGCTCTTCGGAATGCTGATGTCATCGTGCGTCTCGTCGACCCTACTCGTCCGTCTGGTGCTGAGGATGCACGAATCGATGAGGTACTTTCTTTCTCAGATAAGCCAGTTTTGCGCATCGAAACAAAGCAAGATCTCGGGACAAAGTCCTATCCCGGGAAAGATATAGACTTAAAAATTGATTCTATAAATCGTATTGGATTTGATGAATTCCTCCAGAAAGTAGCCGAAAAACTTCCAGAATGACCATATCTCTATGATGAAGATCAGTATACTGATCAGACTATGGATCTTCGTATTATGGAAGTGATTCGCGAACAACTTTTCCATGAACTCGGAGAGGAAATTCCCTATGCGTGTTATGTCGATATCGGCAGTATAGAAAATGGTGATACACTCCTTTCAGTACAGGTCTATATCCATACAGAGACTGATTCGCAAAAGACTATTGTCATCGGAAAGCAGTGAAAAAAAATACAAGAAATCGGAACAAAGGCTCGTCTCATTCTCGAAGATATATTTGGGAAAAAGGTATTTCTCGGTATCCGTGTCAAAGTACAGAAAAACTGGAGAAAGGATGAAAAAATCCTCGAAAAAGTATTTCCTAAGAGATAATGAAAACCCTCTCTCGTTCAGACATTCCACCGGATTTCATATATTATCGAACAGGAAGTCGAGTATTTTACGAGTACTATAAAAAATATTTTGTAGGTATGACGCTAAAAATCGGAAAGGGATATGAATATATAAAAGCAGGAAAAATTCTCGGACTCCCTTTTTGGATGGTAATTGCTGAAAAGATTGATAGAGAGTCAACATGAGAGTTTTTGAAGAAAAATTGAATCCAGCATGGGATTATTTATTGGGCGCCACTTCGACAGATACAAAAACCTCTCTGATGGATTCGTCTTCCTACATGGATTACGAAGTCATTTCTCCACTCATCTCGGAGTGCTTTTTCTGTTCTGGATACAGATGATTATACTATGAAATGGTCGAGTGAGGCACGCAATCATCTCAAAAAAGTTCGAAAAAATATCAAAGAGGGAATAATTCGTATTGAGGAGTGTACTGATTTACAGGTATTTTACGATGCATACTCGGCTTCTGAGATCCGTGATCCAAATAAAGGTGTCCATAGGCAATGGTGTAGACGAATGCTCGCGACAGGGTGAATACAGGATAAGCGCATCTATCTTGGGTATGTTGGAGATGATATTGTTGCTGGTGTGCTTTTTCTCGATGAGGGTGTCACGAGTGAGTATTATATGTCTTTTTATAATCCTGCATCTCGACCGTATCAATTTGGTATTGCGATGATGGATAGGTGGTTTTCTGATTCGAGAGAATTGGGCTTCAAATACTGTGATCTCGACCATATGAGAGATAGCGGACAATCTCGAGGATATGCTGGATATACAAAGTTTAAAGAGTGAATTGCTGATTTTGATATATATTTTCATGATATGTGGATGAAAATATTTTAAAAAATCCCCTGAATAAGGGGATTTTTTAAAATATTGGATACATATTATTTTGCTCGTTCAAGATATTCACCAGTTTCAGTATTGATAACGATAGACTCATCTTGATTCACAAATCCAGGGACACGGAGTTCGAGACCAGTTTCGAGCTTTACGACTTTATCAACTTTTCCGTCAGCAGTATTTCCAGCAACAGATGGTTCAGCTTCTATTACCTTGAGAGTGACACGAAGTGGAAGAGCAATACCGATAAATTTTCCTTCAAATGTCTGGAGATCCACAACGAGTCCTTCTTTGAGGTAGAGTGCATTGTCTCCGACATCATCTGCATGGAGTTCTACTGTTTCGTATGTATCCTGGTTCATAAATGCATATGAATCACCAGAAACATAGAGAAATTCTGCTTTTGCTCGTTCGAGCATCACATCATCGAGCTTTTCTTCACTATCGAGTACACGATCTGAAGTATTTCCTTGGATGAGGTTTTTGAGACGCATCATGACATTGGTAGCACCACGACCACCACGACGCATTTCGTGTTTGACGACGAGGAGGAGTTCTCCATTGATTTTGAGTACTGTACCTGGGCGCGCTTGCATTGCTGTTTTCACGGGAAGAAAATTAATAATAAAAAATGTGCCGTGAGTATAGGCACAATATGAGAAAAAGCAAATTTGTATACAGCTCTATCCTTGAAATGTCGCTTTGAGTGTTGCTTGTTCTATTTCTTTATCGAGCTCACTCTGTACATCTTTCATGAGTATGAGATCATTGAGCGTATTTTGTTTTTTTTGTTCCTCTCTTTTTTCTCTATAGAGAGTGATAGCTCCAGCAATATAAGTCAAAACTATCTTCACCCCATAAAGCAACATGAGTCATATTACTATAGATAAAAGTACTATAAAGATATTTCCATGACTATAGAGATCAAGGTTTTTCGTGTTATAAAATGTAGATTCAAATGTATTCATAGGGCGGTATTATTCTTGTATATCAGCAAAGATGATAAGTCGTTCGAGTGCTGTTCCGACGGGCCAGCAAGTCATGAGAGACAGTCATTTTTTCTTTGGGTCTCGTTTTTCGAGTGCTGAGGTATCTCCAGGCTTTATCGTTGCACGATCATTTACAACATAAGTATACTTCTTTTGATTGTAAAATACAATGATTTCATCACCGTTCTGGAGTTCATCGAGGAGTGCAAATACTTCATTATATTCACTTTGAACCCATGGATAATTTGAGGAGTGTCCAAAAATAAAAACATTTCCTTCTTCTCCTGGGTGCGCTGTTCCTGGGTATCGAACAACTCATTTTTTGAGTTCTTCCATAAATACGGAATGCATCTCACTATAGCTCCCAGTTGCAGCATGACCCACATCTATGAGTGGGATATTTTTTCCGATTTTTGGTATGACAATACGATTTTCATATGGTGCTACTTCTATGGTTGGACTTCATTCATCACTTTCTCAGATATTTTGTAGCATTGTTTCCGGTGCGTATGTACGATTCCATACCATTTCTGGATTTGTATTTGCGATTTTTTCTTCGATGATATCTTTTGTTGCCAATGTATCTTCATCTATATTTTCAGATGCAGCATGTACTTCGATACTTGATGATGCGATGATGTTTTCGAGATTTGTCCGTACTGATTGTATATTTTCTGGATTTATAAAATGAGCAAGGCGTGCACTATAGGCACTAAAATTGAGTGCTCAGAGGAGAAGAGAAAAGACAGTTCCTGATACACAAAGATATGCAAGAAGCATTTTTACGCCAGTGAGGATATTCCATTTTTTTGTATATGTTTTTGCTCCGTTACTTTCATAATCAGAGAGAGGATCATAGAGGGTCATAGGATATTGGTTTTTATATGTATAGGAGAATGCTATCATATATTTTCCATAAATTCAAAGATGTATCGTTTTTTCTCGAAAAAAAGTTTGACAATTTCTGATAGTTCTATAAAATCCCGCCAAGTTTATAACTCTCTACTCCACATGATCTGCTACTCTATCAAGAAAGAAGGCGAAACAAATGAAAAACTTATTCTTCGTTATAAGAAAGCGTTTTTCCAGACTCGTACTGCAAACAGACTCAAAGCAACACAGACTCACTCTCGTGATCTTTCAAAGAGAAAAGTTCGTGAACAAGCAATTATCCGAGAATACTACAGAGCTCTCTCTAAGTAATATATTTTTAAAAATCCCCCAAGTTGGGGGATTTTTTTGCGAATGTACATACAAAGAGACTTGACTTATATTTATATAATTGTTTCATTTGATTTTATTCCCTTTCTTTTTATAATACGCTATAAAAATCTCAAATACACCTGAAAATATTTGCATTTTTCTAAGAAGAATGGTAGGGTAGAGAGGTAAATATATTTTTTAATAGTTCATTTATGGCAGCTCCAATTGATATATCAAATCTCGATGCCCAAGTAAATCAGTCAATCGAAAAGATTGATAAATATGTGAAAGATCCTATTAAAACCGGTTCTCTCGATACTGAACTCAATGATCTCTTGAGAAAGCTTAATGCTGCATCAAATGAAATTTCCGATCAAAAAATGATTTCAGAGCACGATTTGCGTATAAAAAAACTTCAGAATAAAATTTCTGAATATGAAAATAAAAGAAATACAATTCAACTCCAAACACGCGCAAATCTCGCTGCAGCAGAAACTTCCCCAGATAATATCCGACTCATAGCTTTCAAAAAATCAATAGAATCCGAGATATCCTCTCCTATTAGTGTTTCCGAGATGCAAAAACTACTCGACAAGCTCGATACTCTAGAGCCAGATGGAAGAAAAGTAGTTGTATCCTATCTTTGGTCAAAACTTGCTCATGCTGGATACTCTATGACTATCCAAAATAATAAAATCTCTCTTTTTCATAGTACTGAAACAAAAAATTCCGAGCTTCTCGAAGCTACACTGAGCGCATACATTGATGCAAAAAAAGTAAATCTTTCTGAAATTCAAAGAGCTATTCTTATGGGTTCATGAAGTTTTGGAGAATTCTTGGATACACAGGTTGACCTCAATTCAATCACGACTCTTAAATATGTAAATTTTCTTGAATGAGTATATAAGATTGATCTTTCAAAGGCTGGTTCTCCTGCACAAAAGATAGGCATTATTAATAAAACTGGAGCAACGCCAGCAGAAAAAGCATTTCTCATATCCTATGTAAATGGTGGATATGGATCTTATAATCTTGTCCCTGATGCTGAACGACAAAAGAAACTCAGAATAGAATCGAAAGAGCTTTTCGGGTCCGAAGAATATAAAAAATTTCAATGAACGGTTGATACTGCAAGTGCTGGTGCAGCTCAGGCTGAAAGAAAAAAAATGCAACAAGGCTGAAAGAAAGAAGAACTGACTATAGATTCTTTCATGGATAACCCTGCGAGCGCAATTACTAAATATCCTTGGACATCACTTGCTCTTGTTGGCGCATCTATATGGAAATTTGGATTTGGAAAAACTATTTTTTGAATTCTTGCTGCAGTTTTGGGACTAAAAGCAGTAAATGAACTCTGAGATACTGAAATGGGGAGAGAACTTGATAAAAATATCCGAAAGTGAGCAAAAGAAACTGTCGGTGCCTTATGAGGTGCTGCAGATAAGGCAAGCCAAGTTGCACAAGATACAATTGGTAATAATGTACCTATAGCTGGTCCTGGAAATACTCCAAGTTCATATCAGGCTGATTTGAGAAAAAAAGTAGAAGCAAATCCATCACTTATCCAAGATATAGATAAACTTACGAATGCTCCATCGAGTAAATTTTCATGAAAACTCGATGACTATCTAAAATTTATTGAGACAGATTTAAGAGAAATTCCCCTTTCAAAACTTTTCCCGAGCGATCATAAGAAAACAATATTTTTTGATAACTTTGAAACGGAGTTCTCTATAGGTGATAAGCTTTCAGGAAAAATGCTCAAAAGAGTTCTCCGTGAATATCTTACAGGAAATCAGGTAGTTACATGAAACTGAGATAAACTTGGCGAAAAAGAGAAAAACGATTTTCTCACCCTTCATAAGATTACCCCAGCAGATATACAGAGCAAGAAGCTTTCGCATATTATAGAATCCGTACATAAAGCAAGAGCTTGATCTGCAGTTCCATGACAAGTTCAACAAGCCCCAGTTTCATCATTAGTCCCTACTAGGCATAGAATTGGAAGTGTAGATATCGATGTTGGGAAAAATGTTCAGACGAATAGTGTTGCTATTGCATATGGTGCTGATGGAAAAGAATATACAAATTCTCAGAGTAAATTACCAAAAGATACTAATGGTAAATTCCATATACCAAAAGATGGTGTTGTAAAACTCGGAGCAAATGTGATAAAAATTACCTGAATTGACCATCTTGAAATAGAATATAGTGGAGAAAAGGTATATGTGTCGGTAGCACAGTTAAAATCTATCTAAAAATACATACAAATTTACTTTTATAAACTTCTATTTTATGTGAGCACTTGATCAAGTTAAAAACTTTTTTACGGGAGATGTAAATATCGATAATCCTGAAGTAAGACAAGCTCTGAAAAATGCATTTCCAAAACTTGCAAATGAGTGAGTAGAGTTTGATGATTTTCCTACTCTTCCTGCTGAGTATATTCAAGAAAAAATCGTTCCAGCTATTATGGAGATGAAACAGGAAAATCTCGAAGAATTTAAACGAGCTACGGAAAAGTCATCTTCATCTCTCAATAGCTTGGCCAATGATGTGGAACAAACCCTTCGATACAGGAAGAAAGATGGAAAAGCACTTCCATGAAATCAGTCAGTTCCTGATATGCTAAAAACAACAGCAAAATCAAGCTTTAAAACAGCTCAGGATTTTTTCTCAGACATAGCAAATCTTCGTACAGATGCTGAAAAGGAACGATCACTGATGGCAGAAATTGTAGCTTCTGCAAATAGATCTACTATTAAGTTTGATCAGTATGTAAAACGAGGTGACGGCAAACAATATGGAGACAAGGCAAATGATTTATTTGAGATAGATAGTCTACATAGGGATATTCGGAGACCTGCTTGAGACAAGACAATTCGTCATGATGTAGAAAATGTTCCAAAAATGGATTTTGTAGATGTTGTAAATGATATTGTTGAAATGGCAAAGGCACCAGGTGCTACTGTTCTAATTGATGGCAAGCCAGAAACTGTTGGAGATGGTACTCGTCTTGCTAAGCTTGCATATCTTGCCTCTTGGATGAGTGCATTGGAAGATGGATGTGATACGGTTCTCCCCAATGCTCTTGCTCAAGGTGCTGCAAATGTAGTAAAAACTGCTGCAAATGGTGCATTGTGAGCTGTGGGTGATTTTGCAACATCGATATATGATGAATATCCTACAACAACTATCTTAACAGGAATGATTATTACTGGAGCCATTTGGAAGGCTACCAAATCTGTTTCAGGATTTGTTGGTGAATCGTTTAAAATAGTTTGAAAAGGGGCTGCGTTTATTCCTCTTATTAATAAAATTGCACCATGATTTGATAAGGCTGGGAGTTTCTTCTCATGACTTTCTACTGCTTCCTCGGCTTGATGAACAGAATGACCAGAGACTCCACGTCGATTTACGGCGGCAAGTCCTGATGAATTAAAAGATTTTAAACCAGGAGAGTCGAATCATCAGGAATACTATAAGAAAACTCTAGAACATATAAAATGACTTTCTACTGCTGCTACTCCAGTAAATACCAATGAAGTAAACAAGCGAACATCACAGTTTATGCGACTCGATGAAGAGTATCGTCGATGAAAAATGTCACTTTCAGAGTATCTTAAACGAACAGAGGATATTATTACTGGAAAATGAAGAATTGTTGTCGTTGATCATTCGTGAGTTATTGATAAAGCTGCAACACAAAAAAATGTTATTCAGAGAGTTGCAGATAGAACACCTGGAGTAAGTCAATTTACGAGAAATCTTCCCGAGGGTTCAGCAACAGCATCAGTAAATGCTATACAAAAAGCAAAATCTCGTATCAAGGGAACATCATATGAATCTGTTGATTTTGCATGACAAAAAATCGAATTTGCGGATACAACGGCCAAATCCCTGTTTGAAGGATTTCGTGATAAACTCGAGCGCTATACTCAGATGCAAGAATGGGATGCTACCAATAGAGAAATTATTGCAAAAGAATGATTGATTACAAAGATTCAAAATACTGATATTCCTGCTACGCAGAGAGATATTACTGCCAAAGCATGAGTCATAGCTTGAACCCCACAAACAATTCCTTGAGCACCTATGGTGATCCCATGACAGCCACCTATTCCTACGCAAATCCCAAATCCGCTCTATGCAACTCTTAGTGAAGATTTACGCCAACTTCAACAAGAATTGAGAGATTTAAATAATCAGGTTCGTACTATTAATCGCGAAGTTGCTACCCTTAGAGGAAAGCCTCATGCGTATGTTCCAACAGGTGGTACACGATTACAGTTTCAAAATGATATTCGAGCATTGAAGCTCGAAATATCTAATCCTGCAGTCACATGAGCAGGAGCAACGGGGTTAGTAGAGAAAATAAATCATCATGCAGGATCTACGGTTATTCCTGATACTGCATTTAATCCAAAAGATCTTAAGCTCGATAAGGTGAGATTGCTCGAGGTAGTAAAAGTTGCACTGAAAAAATAATTGTTCCAAATAAATATAAATACATATGTCTCAGAGAGAATCCGATACATCTATTCCGATTCCAGAAGACGAGCTCAAAAAAGCTCGTCTTTGACGCAACAGAGTGAATATGTCAGAGAATCTCGGATTTGAAGAATTTCAACTTGCTCAGAAAATGAAAGCAAAAGAATATGGAAAAGATCTTAGTAGTGCAAATGAACAAGATAAAAAAGACATTCTTCTTGTAACTCTTGCGGAGTATCTTGCTGATATGGAACTTTGACCAGAAAAGACAAATAATAGTGGACAAAATATAATCGATAAAAATTCTGAGAAGCGCAATAAAATCTATGACGCATATGCTAATGCTTGTCTCAGTATTATTGAAATGATTAATATAAAGTATCCACGTTTCCTATCTGTAAAATCCTTTATTATAGATAAAGGTATACTTTCTTTATTTGTTATTACTCCTCCTCGTACAGATATACAGATGTTACCTATCAATCTTCATTGATTGTTTAAAAAATGAAAATGAAACCAAATAATCCTTGATGAAAAGAATCTTACTCTTGAGCTTCGATGAAGAGCCAAAGAAGATATATCTAAGCTCAGAGAATCTCTTGAGACAGAGTCTTTATTTTGATGAGCTATAGTTGTGACATATGAAAAGAAGGAGGTTGCAAAAAAAGCTCTCTGATATGGACTTTGAGCACTTTGAGCTGTATGATGATTTAATACTGGAGAGTACATTGTGCGAAAGATGCTTTTTCGTGATGAAAACGGAAAAATGCAGGAAGTCGATCCAAAAATTATACGAAATATACTCAAGTGAATTGGAGATAAAACAAAGATAAATAGTATGATATTTCGTATTATGCGAGAGTCGGGACGGGTTTACAATTCTATTAGAAATAGTTTTACGGATATTTATACTATTGGTGTTGATCGTGCAGTTAATCGAATAAAATGATTGAAACGACTAGATATAGAAAAGTGAAAAACTATGACGGATGCAGAATTTGAGTCAGAAAAATCGAAGATGATTCAAGAAATTGTAAAAACTCCACGCTCAACAATCCTCGCAAAATCTACAGAATTTCTCAAATGATCAACAAATTTTATAAACGGAGTTGCCTGAAAAGGGATTCATTATATATTTTGGTGAGTATTTTTTACAGAATATCATAAAAATACATATGATATAGTAAACCTCTATAAATGAATTGCTGAGACATGATTGTTTTATGCTGGTGCAAATATTGGTTCTCGATTTGCTCCCTGATTGTGGAAAATTCCAGCATCTTTGGTATGATGATGAGTGGGTGTTGTTTGATGAAATGCATTAGGAGGTGCCATGGGTATTGATAAAAAAATGTGGCGCATGATGCCAGATCGTGTTTCATGAGATGGTTCCAAATCAGTATTAGGACATATAGCCTTTTGAGGTGTAGTGAATGACTTTTCTGATGCAACAGGAACTGATATTTGAGTTCCAGGAACACGAGGGGGTGCTACACTTTATAATCCATTCTGAAAAGATGGAATTATGCCAAATGTAGATTTTGCTGGTACTCATATCACATTTGGAACGAATCCACGCGAATATCTGCAATCGAGAATTTGATGAACCGATACCCACTGGAATGCTCGTATGAGTGAATATGTTTCATGGGCAACAACCATGACCATGAAAATACTAGAAGATTATGATAATAATCGAGGATATTTTATAAAATCTAATGGTCGTAAAGAGGAACTATTGAAGGAAAGACTTCGACATGTATTTGATAATGGGGATGGTAAGTACTCTCGTAATCAACAAATAATAGATGATTGTATTGATTATGTCACAAGCAAACTTACAAAGATTGGAGATTTAAATTCTAGAAAAGAGTTACTTTCTATATTTCTTGGAAATTATGGCAATATTCTAAAAATAGATAAAGAATCCCTCGAGTATGATCAGAAAATTCTTGATACTGATAAAAGTATTATGGATGGGCATAGAGGTATGTACTCTTCTCTGATTTCAGCTGAAAAAAGATGATTTATTGATAAACTATTCGTACGGCTTACAAAATGAGATATACTTGTTTCATGAAAAATGGTAGCACATTCATCGGATGTTATATGACCTGATATTGAAGCATTTGTACCAGACAAAAAAGAAATAGCAATATATCGTAGCTTAATTGATGATCAGACTCCAGTAAAAGAAGAATGGTATGATATATTAGGTTATAAAGAAGAGATTGTTGATTTCCGAAAATGAATCAAAATTCCAAATTCTATTGTACAAATTGGTTGAAAAAATGTCTATCTTGATTGATGGGTATCGATAATGAACTCTGAGTATGCTCGTGCCACACAACAAAAAGATATAGAAGCATTAAAGAAGCTTGATGCAAAATATTCCCTTCACATTTCTTCTGAGTTTCAAAAAAATCCAGCGCTTTTTCAAAAAAATATATTTTCTGGAAAGTTGTGAGAATATTTTATTGTCGAACATCTTTGTTGAGTAAATAATCATATTAAAGATATCGTTTCTTCAGTAAACTGAAAACCAAAACCCACGCAGTGAGATGTATTCATCTATTTACTTAATTCATATACAGAATTACGGGAACAAGCAAGATATATACAAAAACAAAAAAATATAGGGTATGCCAATGATTGGCATATATAAGCAAATTCATTCAACTGGGTTTGCTTTTATTTTGTTTATGTGATAGACTTTTTAGAGAGGTATACAAGTTCTCTTGATTATTTGAATAATCTAGTATAATATTTATAATTTATTTCTATTTTTATGGAAGGAACATTGGAAACAAAGAAAATTGACACCCCTACTCAATTTGAATGAGAGGTATGATATAAACCGTCTCCTGAGGTATGGAAACCAATTAATACAACTTCACAAAAACTCGCAGAACTGAAAGAGGATCTAGGTAAGCTTGCGCCTGAGAATCGAGCACAAAAAGCTGCAGAGTTCATAAAGGCAAATCAAGTATCTTCTGAGAAGACTGCCGTTACCCCAGCTGTTGCTACAGGTGTTGTGGGAGCGACTGTTTCCGATAGTATTTCTGATTCTATAAAAGATGTAAAAAAGACTTTTCTCAAAGATTTAGGATTTTTTGGAATGCTATTTGTAGATCCGAAAACTCTTGATCCAAAAGATGTTGCTGATCAGGTGAAATGACTCATTGAAAAAAAGAAGAGTGGGGGATTTTTTGAGAAGATTTTTTCTTCATTTCAGCTTCATTTTCTTCTCGGAAAAGTAAAACAAGCAAAAATAAGTTTAGATTCATGCCTCAGTGATGATGAATTAAAGTCTATCCATCTAACAAAATCAACGACGATTTCAGAGAAAAAAGAATGATGAGAAAATGGAGAAAAAAAAGCCGAGGCTGAAAAATTTCTATCGTCCCAGAGTTATGCTCTTACTACAAAACTCCTGATTTATGGTGCCTCACGACAGAAATTTGATACAGCACTTTGAGCAGCTGTTTCTTGACTTAAAGATGCAACATGGTGACTTGATGATGTAAAGAAAAAAGAAGCCATAATGAGTAATACTATTAATATCTTATCTTATCCAAAGGTTAAGGAAAAAACATGGTCTGAATTCATATCAATGTGAGAAAATGGAATGGTGAGTTTTCTCGGTAATAATGATGAGAAAACAAAAGCTTCAGTACAACTCATCTTCCAAATGATGGCAATACAATCAAGCCGACTCGAGAAAGTATTTTCGCCAAATAAATGGAAAGATATTCCTCTTGGGAAAATGATGGCAACCCTTTATGAAAAAGAATGACATCAAAAAGTCGAGGAGTTAACAGAAAAAATCAAGGATATAGATTTTTCTAAAATTACGGAGGTTCCTGCTGATTTACTTGCAAAAATATCGAAAAAGGATGATGGTAGCATCCAAATCTGAGGTATCCTTTCGGCTGATTATGAATCAATAAAAGCGCAGGGAATCACTGGATGATTTCTTTTTGAGATGCTTGAAAATGAGAGATGAAAACAATCCGTCAAGGAATTTAAAAGAAATATGTGAAACTACCAGTTCTCATCACAAGAGTCATGATTCATGGAAAAGATTCTTGATGGCAATAAATTTTTCTGACCACTCAAGCAATCAATTACAAATCGTTTCGGATTTACACCTGATCTACTCAATTTTCTTTGAGAAGACAGTATGTCTGCGAAGGATATGCTTGAATTTTATATTATTACACAAGGAGAAACAGACATATCTCGTCTTAGTAAATGAAGAAAAGCTCTTTTATTTACGAAGCTACAAATGTTATTTCTTGTAAAAAATCCAAACAGTATGTGATTATATTTTAAAAAACTTTTAGAAGAATGAGAATTAAAATATCCTGATGCATTGGAAGTCTGAACAATAATTGATACTGCACTCAATTATAGTGCCTATAAGGCAACATTTAAAACAGTTGAATCTGGTGAAAAGCTACTTGATGGACTTCTCTGACTCTGATGAATAGGGGTTGAAAACCGTACAGTGAAAGCTATAGGAGGATGAGCAGCTCTCGCATGAATCGTCTGGCTTGCTATCAAACTTTCTCCTATAGGAAGAGTAGGGTCAGCGATAGCTATGATTCTTGCAGCACTTTGAATTACATCAGTTACTCTTGCTCAGTGAAAGTAATTTATATTATTTTTTTATGTCCTCTCACGAACATTCTCACTCATCTACATCATCTTTCTTAAGTTCCAAATCCTGGCTCGCAACAGCTCACACAGGAGAGAGAAATATTCTTTCCGCTACAGATGCTATCGGGCATGAACTCGTCGATGCTACTGTAAAAACAACTACATGATATATTGCAAATATCCTGAATCCCCTCTCGGCTGCTATGAGAAATCTCGGGACAATAGTTTCTCCATCAGCATACCATAATCATGGATTAAAAACTCCATTTAAAGGTACCTGTTGAGCTATTTCAAATACAGCAAAAGCTTGTGTAAACATTTTTACAGGTATACCCCATGGAGTAAATAATGTAGTAAAACATGGAGTAAATAATACTGTTGTCGAGGTATCAAATGGTACGCTTGATAGAATTCCATTTCTAGGGAAATTTCTCTGAAATATTCCTAAATTTGCTGCATGAACAGTGACCGCACCTTTTCATTTTGCTTCGTGGATCACAAAGAAAATTCCAGATAGATTTATGGATTGGCTTGCAAAACCAGGAATTTATCAAGCTCCAGGAAGACATCTGATATGAGCAAATTCATGATCTGCTCATGAACATGGTTGATGACATCACTAAATTTGCTTTCCTTGCAAATAAATGATACTATTTTTATATCTACTATTAAATTTATATATATATGTTTTGATCAGAACGCTACTGGCTTGAAGCACAAAAATTCCAACAAATTAAACAAACACTTGATTATAATAAATGAGAATTGAAATATTCTGATATCAATGATCTCGCAGGACTTAAGGCAGGTGACATAGATAAAACAAAGAAATATCTTGAAAATCAAATAAAAGAAATTGGCTCATGGACTCATATGAGTCGTGGTGAACGAGATGATAGTAAAGCAACCATGCAAAAAATGCTTGACGATATTGTTTCTTTAGAAAAAACATGGAGAAATGGTCAGTATATTATCAAGAAAGATGTTCGTGAAAGCTACGCACAAACGGAGGAAATTGCTAGAAAACGACTTACGGAATTGCTTGGCGAAGTACAAACAGCACCTGCTAAGCAAGGTGCAAAACCAGAAGCTTCAGCAAAACCAGAAGCTTCAGCAAAACCAGAAGCTTCAGCAAAACCAGAAGCTTCAGCAAAACCAGAAGCTTCAGCAAAACCAGAAGCTTCAGCAAAACCAGAAGCTTCAGCAAAACCAGAAGCTTCAGCAAAACCAGA